>JAIPDR010000169.1 GCA_021737615.1 Desulfohalobiaceae bacterium
CTCGCGGCCTGCGTGATATTTTTCGGCCACGGCCTGAACATCCTGCTGGCCACCATGGGCGTCCTGGTGCACGGGGTGCGGCTGAACACTCTCGAGTTTGCCGGTCATACCGGTATTCAATGGTCTGGCAGACCCTTCAAACCTTTTGCCCGTTCTCGAACCGAAAGGCAAATCTGACAGGAGAAGACCTATGGATATGCAACTCATGGCTGCTCTGGGAAAAGCCGGGGCTGCAGCCGCCTTGTGTCTGGCTGCGGCCGGGTCGGCCCTGGGGACCGGGACCGCCGGCATGGCGGCTATCGGGGCCTGGAAAAAAGCCTATGCCCAGAACAAGACCGCCCAGTTCATCCTGATCACCTTTATCGGGGCCCCATTATCACAGACGATTTACGGTCTGATTTTGATGAACATGATGCTGGGAATCAGTCAGCAGGCCCTGGACAACGGGGGCGACTTCCTCAACTGGCCGGCCATGCTTGCAGCCGGGGTAACCGGAGGCCTGGCCATGGGAGCCTCGTCCTGGTTCCAGGGAAAGGCCGGAGCGGCGGCCGCTGACGCCCTTGGGGAAACGGGCCAGGGGTTCGGCAATTATCTCCTGACCATCGGTATAGTCGAGACCGTGGCCCTGTTTGTCATGGTCTTTGTCCAGGGGACCTTTGCCTGAGCCTGGGTCAGGCCTGCCAGAGGCAGGGCTGGCACCTGAAACAAAAGTGAGACATGTGTGCAATTCCACCCTTTACATGAAAAAAGAAGTCATATAGAAGGTAATTTTATGATCCAATCAAAACAACCGGAACAGGTGAAAGAATATCTCGACCTTGACAATCTGAGAAACAGGTTTTCCGGGAAATCGCGTTTGCTCTTCGTCATGAAGCAGGAGTTCGTTGCCCTGCAGCAAAGCGTTATTCCGGAAATGCAGTCAGCCTATGCAGAGCAGAACAGGCAGGCCCTCAAGGACCTGGCCCACACCCTCAAGGGAAATGCAGCCTTGGTAGGGGCCCTGCGGGTCCGGGAGATGTCCGAACAGATAGAGGCTCTATCCGATGAGGATCTGGAGAGCCTTAAAGATCACCTCGATCAACTCCCATCGGTTATGCGGCAGACCATCGATTATCTCGAATGGTTTCTGGAGGATCGCGATTCCTGTCTTGAGGACAAATGAAACAATCCATTCTCTATATCGATGACGACCGGATGAGTCGCCAGGTCATCGGGACTTATCTTGAAGAACTCGGGTACACGGTCTCCCTGGCGGAATCGGGCGAAAAGGGTCTTGAAGCCTTTCACGAGGGCGATGCGGAAGTCATTCTTCTGGACCTTCGTATGCCTGGAATGCATGGTTTCGAAGTCCTCAAGCGGATCCGGAAACAGGATTCCGAGATCCCGATACTGGTGATTTCCGGAGTCGGGGAGATGAAAGACGTCATTCGGGCGCTCCGTTTAGGGGCCACCAACTATGTCATCAAATCCCTGGAGGATCTGGGCATCCTGGAAAAGTCGGTCAGGATGGCCTTTCACAATCTCGATCTGGTCAGGGAGAAGAGGGTCTATCAAGAACGACTGGCCCAGACCCTGGAAGAGAAGGAACGCTATCAGAAACAGCTGGAATCGATTTTCAACAGCATACCCGACGGCCTCATCACCATTGATGCCCAGGGGGCTGTGCTTGACTACAATCAGGCCATGGAATCGATGTGCCCCCTTGGAAAGAAATTAAAGATCAACCATTTCACCTCGACCTCTGAGTCCAAGATTGCGGAGGATTGCTGTCTGGGAATCCTGGAGCAGAGCCGGAGGAAAAACAAACAGGTTCTGAACCGGAGGGTGGAGTGTTCCTTTTCCAATTCAGACCAGAAGGTCCTTCTGGTGACCGCTTCCCCCATACGTAATAATCAGGAACAGCTGACCGGGGCGACCATGATCATCAAGGACATCACCCGGGAACAGGAGCTGGAAGAGCAGATCCAGAACCGTCGCCGCTTCAAGAACATCGTAGGCAAGAGCCATAAAATGCAGCGGATCTACACGCTGATCCGGCAGTTGAGCACCGTGGACTCCACCGTGCTTATTCTTGGTGAAAGCGGGACCGGCAAGGAAAACGTGATGGATGCCCTGCATTACACCGGAATCAGGTCGTCAGGCCCTTTGTGCAAGGTCAACTGTTCCGCTCTGTCCGAAGACCTGTTGGACAGCGAACTCTTTGGTCATGTCAAAGGGGCCTTCACCGGGGCCCATAAAGACAAGATCGGGCGGTTCGAGGCGGCTCACGGGGGAAGTATCTTCCTCGACGAAATCGGTGAGATTTCTCACCGCATTCAACTCAAGCTGCTCAGAGTCCTTGAAAACAAGTCCTTTGAAAGGGTCGGCTCCAGTCAGACCATCAAGGTCGATTGTCGAATCATTTCCGCCACCAATGTCGATCTGACCCAGAAAGTCAAAGAAGGGACCTTTCGCGAAGATCTCTACTATCGGCTCAAGGTCTTGACCATTTCCCTTCCCCCCTTGCGGGAGCGGAAAGAGGACATCCCTCTGCTCGTCGATTATTTCTGCCGGCACTTCAGCCACGAGTTCCAAAAAGAGGTCTTCGGAGTGAGCAATGCGGTCATGAATGTCCTCATGCGTTACGACTGGCCCGGAAATATCCGGGAACTCAAACACACCCTGGAGCACGGCTGTCTTCTCAGCCCGGGGGGTATGATCAAGATGGAGCACCTTCCGCTGGAACTCATCGATTTCAGCGGTTCCCCAAGTCTGGGCCTGGGATCCAAAAAACCCCGGGAACTGACCCGGGAACACATAGAACAGGCCCTGACCCAGGCCGAAGGCAACAAATCCAAAGCAGCCCAGATCCTCGGCTGCCACCGCAAGACCCTCTACCGCAAGATTGAACAGTTCAAACTCCCCCTCTGACTTTTTGAATGTGACATGTCTCAGGTTTTCCTGGGAACAGGTGTGACATGCCCCACTTCAGGATCGGCTTCTCTGCCGGCATCCGTTTCCCTCCCAGACCGGCAATCGGCTTCGGCTGCGCTTTGATATCTTTCATTGCTAGAAATTCCAGGTGATTCTCCGAACGCGATTTTCTATGGCACATTCTTTGCTCATCAATTGGATGAGCTAGAACAAAAGAATTGTGTTGAAAAAAATATTGCCAGGGAGGGAGATATGTTTCAGGAAATGGCAACTCCTAGAAATAACAGGGCTTCAATGAAAAAGCAGTCGGATGATGGTTTCAAGCTGATGAATATCCTCTTTGACTCCATCTCCACCCCTATGCTGTTCATGGATGAAACCGGAGAGGTCCTGGCCGTCAACTCCAGTTTGACCAGGAAACTGGGCTGGAGGAAAAGAGATCTGCTCGGACACAACATCCGGCAGTTGATTCATGAACAGTTTCACGGGGCTTTTTTTCAACTCCAGAATTCACTGCGCAGAGACGAGCAGTCCTGGCAGCAGGACCTGGGAGTGATCGATTCCGCCAGGCAGAAATGTGAGGCCAGGTTTCGGGTGCAACGGGTGCAGCTCGATGGAAAGCATATTTTCTCGATGAGTATTCAGGCAAAATCAGATCCAACTTCTCCGATTCAGGACCCGCTGCTAAAGGTGGACAAGGATCTGCTCAAACTGACGCCGACTGAAATGGAGGTTTGTCAGTATATTCAGGATGGACTGACCAGCAAGGAGATAGCGGAAAAATTGTATTCCTCCTTTGAAACCATTCAGACCCACCGCAAGAATATTCGCAAAAAAATGGGACTTAAAGGATCAAAGACCCCTCTGTGCACCTATCTTCGCGTGAACAAGCGGCTGCCCGGAAGCTATTACTACCAATAACAACCCCTGTGAACGTCAAGGGAGGCGGAGGATGCTGCGAATTTCCAAACAAACCAAGTCCACACCTGAGGAGATCATCGACCGGGCCGTGAAGTACTTTGGGGAAGGCGGTGAAAATCTGGAAGAAGTCAGCCGGGATGCATGCTGCGTCACCTTCGAGGGGGGAGGCGGCTATGTCAGGGTAAGTATCGCTGATGAGTCGGGCCAGCGCACGGTGGATATCGAAACCAGGGAGTTTGATTACCAGGCCAAGGAGTTTTTGGGTACGCTCTGAATATCGAAACGACTGTTGGGGCCCGGGAACACTGTTCCCGGGAACGGAAGCGGCTGGATGCGACATCCAGCTTTCTTCATTTATACTTACGGTCGTCATAAATTGAGTTTTTCATTATTCGGTATCTTGGTAGTCAATGACGTATGTTTCGGCGACCCTTCAATTTATTCCTCCCGTAAGTATTTATAATTTTAAATAGTTACACAAGATAGCCAAGCAACATGGATCAGAGTAATCCAGTAAAAATTGTATTTTATATTGATATTATCAAGCAGATACCAGAAGTTGGCTCAAAGTGAAGCACCTATCCTGCGTGATTTCTATAAGATTTTATTGAAGGCAGATACAAACCGCAAGTTATACCAACTTTTGGTATAAGGAGGATTTGTGAACTCTTCGACCTACGTCCGCTGGCTGGAAGAGCTGAACATGGATGATGTCCAGGAAGTCGGCGGCAAAAACGCAGCCCTGGGGACCATGATTCAAGAGCTCAAAGATGAAGGGATCAGGGTCCCGGACGGCTTCGCCACCACCTCTGAAGCCTACTGGGAGGTCATCCGTTCCAATCGCCTCGGTGACGTTTTCCAGAAGCTTTTTGCTGAGTACGCCTCAGGAAAGCGGTCTCTGGCAGAAGTCGGCAAGTCGGTCAGAAATAAGATTCTGGAAGCAACCTGGCCTCGAGAAATCGAAGAGGAGATCCGCCGGGCTTATCGCAGTCTCTGTGAACGATACCAGCATGAAGCCGTTGACGTGGCGGTCAGGAGCAGTGCCACGGCCGAAGATCTGCCCGGGGCGAGCTTTGCCGGACAGCAGGAGACGTTTTTGAATGTATCCGGGGAGCAACAGCTCCTGGAGGCCATCAGGAAATGTTTCGCCTCTCTGTTCACGGACCGGGCCATCAGTTACAGGACGGAAAAAGGCTTTGATCATCTCCGGGTGGCTCTGTCCGCCGGTGTACAGAAAATGGTCCGTTCCGACCGAGCCGGATCAGGGGTCATGTTTTCCATAGATACCGAAACCGGATATCCGGAGATGATCATCATCAACGCGGCCTGGGGCCTGGGCGAGAACGTCGTCCAGGGGGCGGTCACTCCGGACGAGTATCGGGTTTTCAAGCCCCTGCTCCGGGATGAGACCCTGGTGCCCATTGTGGAAAAGAATATCGGGGCCAAAGAGAAGAAGATGGTCTACAGCGAGGGCGGCACCAAGACTGTCAAGAACGTCGTGACTACGGCAGAGGAGAGATCTTCTGCGGTGCTTAACGAAAAGGAAATACTCCAGCTCGGCAGATGGGCCAAAAGGATCGAAGACCATTACGGCCAGGCCATGGATATGGAATGGGCCAAGGACGGGGATTCCGGGCAGCTTTTCCTGGTTCAGGCCCGGCCTGAAACCGTCCAGTCCCAGAAAGAAGCCACCAACCTGAAGCACTACACCTTGAAAGAGGCGGGTGAGGAGGCGGCCCGGGGCCTGAGCATCGGGGACGCCATCGCCTCCGGTCCGGTCTGCCGGATCAAATCCGCTGCAGATCTGGAGAAGTTCGAGGCCGGGTCGATTCTGGTCACGGAGATGACCGATCCGGACTGGGTGCCGATCATGAAAAAGGCCAAAGGCATCATCACGGATCAGGGCGGACGCACCTGTCATGCGGCCATCGTCAGCCGGGAGCTGGGTATCCCGGCGATTGTCGGCACCGGAAAGGCCACCCAGGTCCTGCACAATGATGAGGAGGTGACCATTTCCTGCGCCGAAGGCGAGGAAGGCATCGTGTACCGCGGTCTTCTCGACTATGACGAGCAGGAGATCGATCTGAGCGAGATCCCGGAAACAAGGACCAGGATCATGATGAATATCGCCAGTCCCACCGCGGCCTATCAATGGTGGCGGCTGCCCTGCCACGGGATCGGCCTGGCCAGGATGGAATTCGTCATCAATAATGTGATCAAGATCCATCCTCTGGCCCTGACCCGTTTCGATCAGCTCGAAGATCACGAGGCCAGGGAGCGCATCCTGAGTCTGACCCACGGTTTCCAGGAAAAGGAAGAGTACTTCGTGGAGCACCTGGCCATGGGTCTGGCCAAGATCGCGGCCTCCCAGCATCCCGAACCGGTGGTGGTCAGGATGAGCGATTTCAAGACCAATGAGTATGCCAATCTCATCGGCGGGGCCCAGTTCGAACCCCACGAGAACAATCCCATGC
This sequence comes from Desulfohalobiaceae bacterium, assembly GCA_021737615.1. GTDB lineage: Bacteria > Desulfobacterota > Desulfovibrionia > Desulfovibrionales > Desulfothermaceae > JAABTT01. The sequence continues at coordinate 6,309 of JAIPDR010000169.1, forward strand.
TCGGCTGGCGCGGGGCTTCCCGCTACTACAGCGAGGCCTACAAGGACGGTTTCGCCCTGGAGTGCCGGGCTATCAAGCGCGTTCGGGAAAAAATAGGTCTGGCCAATGTCATCATCATGATCCCGTTTTGCCGGACCCTGGAGGAAGCGGATCGAGTGCTGGAGGTCCTGGCGGAAAATGGTCTCAGGAGAGGGGAAAACGGTCTGCAGGTCTATGTGATGTGTGAAATCCCGTCCAATGTCATTCTGGCCGATGAATTCACCACCCGTTTCGACGGCTTCTCCATCGGCTCCAACGACCTGACCCAGCTGATTCTGGGGGTGGACCGGGATTCTTCCCAGCTCGGACATCTTTTCGATGAACGTAACCAGGCGATCAAGCGGGCCGTCAAGTCCCTGCTGCAGACGGTCAAATCGGTGAACCCGGATTGCAAGGTCGGCATCTGCGGGCAGGCCCCAAGCGATTATCCCGAGTTTGCGGCATTTCTGGTAGAAGAGGGCATCGATTCCATTTCCCTCAATCCGGACAGTGTGCTGACGGTCAAGCAGAAGGTGGCCGAGACGGAGAAGCGGATGGGGTAAGATACTGAAGATGCTGGGATAAGAAGCATAGGGCATAGAGCATAGAGCATAGGGAAGAGGGCAGAAAGCGGAAATGCTGGGATGAAGAAGCATAGAGCAAAGGGCATAGGGCATAGGAAGAGGGCAGAAAGCGGAAATGCTGGGATGCTGGCCTCCGGCTCGGAGAGAATGCGGAAAAAACTAGAGAAGAGGCAGAGAGCCGGGAGAGGGGAAAATGATCAGTGAGGCCGGGACGAAGTGTCAGCCCTGCCTCTGGCAGGCCTGACATATAATTACTTAATATATTTAATAATATAGGGTACAGCTTTTGTGCTATTGGATTGAAGTCCACAGCCGCCAGTTTGATCGAAAAGGAAAACTTGAGTCACCTCCTCCGGCATTCCGGCGAAGGCCGAAATCCAGATTGAAAATGTATACCGATCCAATGTTAGTTTTATCGACAGAGGCACATGATTTCTCGACTTAAGGCATTGTATTCACAAAAATTCAAGTTGGATCGGTAATGGAGAGACTATGGAAAGAGGAAAGAAATACGTCCAGAACTTTGTGCAGGGCAAGAACAGAATAAGTCCTGAGGAGGCCCTGCTCCAGGACATTGAAGACGTCGTTTTTCAAGGGGCCCCTGCCAGGAGGAAGAAAAACACCAAACAGGCAAAAACCGGGCAGAACCCGGAAGACGCCGATCAGGATGGTGACTGGGAATCATTTTTTCAGGAATGAAAACTAGACAAAGGAGGATGGTATGATCAAAGCATTGTCTCGACTCGGTGTGTTGACCGGCCTGCTGGTATTTGCCTTCGCGGCTCAGGTCCAGGCCCACTGCGAATTGCCCTGCGGCATCTATGGCGATCAGATGCGCATCCGGATGATGGAGGAGGACCTGGTCACTGTGGAAAAGAGCATGCGGCTGATCAAGGAACTGCAGGCCAAGGAAGAGATCAATTACAATCAGCTCGTTCGCTGGGTCACCAACAAGGAGAGCCACGCCAATAAGATACAGGAGGTCGTCAGTCAGTACTTCCTTACCCAGCGCATCAAGGAAAAGGATCAGGACTACGACAAGAAACTGCAGCTTCTGCATCAAATGCTGGTTTCCGCCATGCGCTGCAAGCAGACCACGGATCAGGAGCATGTCGACAACCTGCGAAAGCTCATCAATGACTTTGAAAAGCTCTACTTCAAGGACGCCGACTAGATTTTTGGCAGAACTGAATTGAATGGTCTGTTAGAAATTAATTAATTATATGTCAGATTTGCCTCTGGCAAATCTGACAAGGAGTCGATATGGCGGATGATAACAAAAGGACACGGCTGCATGTGCGCATCGGTGGCGAGGCCGGCCAGGGTTTGGAGACCGTGACCCAGATGTTCTGCAAGGCCCTGGTCCGTTCCGGATACGGTCTTCTGACTTCTCAGCACGCGATGTCCAGAATCCGCGGCGGACACAACTTCTTTTCAATCTATGCCGGTTTAGAGCAGCCGCAGGGGCCGGGTGGCAAGGTGGATCTCCTGGTGGCCTTTTCTGAAGAGACCGTCGGCCTGCACCAGGATCAGATGGCCGAGAACGGATTCATCCTCCTGGGCGAGGACATGGATGATCACGGCCTGGAGCGATCGCTGCGCATCCCCTACTCCGAGCTTGTAGAAGAGAAGATCGTGCACAACGTCCTGGCCCTGGGAGTGATGTCGAATCTGCTGGGAATAGGAGAGGAAACCATTTCTTCCGTGGTCAAGGAGGCTTTTGAAAAAAAAGGCGACAAGGTTGTTTCCACGAACCAGGAAGCCCTCCAAAAAGGGGGGCAGTGGATACAGGA
>JAIPDR010000170.1 GCA_021737615.1 Desulfohalobiaceae bacterium
TTCCTCGATCCCCAACTCCGGGCGGCAGAAGAAAAGGACGTGACCATCACCTTTGACCTCAACTTCAATCCAGGCCTGCCCATGCAGGGGGACGAACCGGAAAAAATGACCCAGCGCTTGACCAGGTTCGGCACCGGGGCCTGCTTTGTCCTGGCCATTGCGGAGGCGAACCAATGAGCGCACTCCCTTCCATGATCCATCAGGAATCAGACCAGGGACTGCCCAGGTATGACTTGCAGGCAGAGCATCATGGACCTGACGACCTGGAGCTTGAAATCTGGCAGGTGCCTTCCGGCGCCACGCCCTATCTCAAAAGACCGATCCGGATCGCCGGCCTCCGGGGCCGCAACCTGGCCCTGATCGAACACCGGGTCCTGCGCCTCCTGTCCAAGGCGGACATCCGCCTGGGAGGGCTGAAAAAGAACATAAAGAAAACCTACACCCTCAACGAGGACCTGGCCCTGAATCTGGGGCTTCTGTTCCGAACCCTGGCCCCCATGCGGAACAGGGAGAATATGCGGATGGTTGCCGACGGCATTGAAGCCATGGGCAAGGAAGAGGCGGCCTATTGGCTGGGCATGGCCATGCACCGCAAATATCCCAGGCGGGTGCTCATGGCGCTTCGTTTCTTGCTGATTGATCCCAAAGCCAAGCTCAAGGATTGAAGTCATTCCCAAGTCGGTCCAGTATCATCAATCCTCTTTCTATCACTTTGGAAAGTTCTAAAGGGACATTGAACATCATGAAAGACTTGGAAATCATTGAGAAAATCATGCCCAGTGGAAACGTCGGGTCGCTATTTTCGTCCTTCATGCTTGCTGCGAATTGCTGAATAAAGAGATAAATTTGTGGATCACGTATTATCCACAAACTGATTTGTGGATAACAAAACTGCATTTTATTGACCACAAAGTTGTATTTTGAGAACCGGTAGACGCTGTCCTGACATAGCTCTTTTTCGTGGCCTATAATGACCAGCATAGCCTCTTCGCTTATTACTTTGTCCCCGTCATTCCAAAAAATGCAATAATGATATATACGAAAATATTCAAAATACAAATAAAATGATTTGGAAACAAAAATATGCGTTTCTCAGGATTGGATTAGGGAGAATTTTTTCTATTGGAGGTAGAACAGGATATTGGATACAAGTAAATGGTTTATATACATTTCCTCAATGGATTAACGGAACACGAAAACATGTGTAATTAAGGAGCGTATATGAAAACAATATACACTATAGGGTATTCATCATATCAACTTGATACATTTGTTCAAATATTAAAAAAACATGGTATAAATACTGTAGCAGATGTACGTTCTTCACCATACAGCGCTTATAGGTCAGATTTTAACAAGGTAAGCCTCCAAAAATTTTTACAAAAGCACGATATTACATATGTGTTCATGGGAAATCAGATTGGAGCACGATGGGAAGATCCAGAAGTCTATATTGATGGTGTAGTAGATTATGATTTAATATCTAATAGTTCGACCTTTCAGGAAGGATTGGACAGGATAAGGGCTGGAAGTCGAAAATATGTTATTGCCCTAATGTGTGCTGAGAAAGACCCTATCACATGCCATAGGACAATACTTATTTCCAAAAACTTGAGAAATGATTTTTTTATTCAGCATATTTTAGAAGACGGAAGCATAGAAAAACATAAGGATCTGGAAAAGAGGCTTTTGCGTATGCATACTTCGGGTCAGCTTAAACTCCCTGGTCTTGGCACCACCCGGACTTCCTTAGATGACGCCTATAAAATTCAAGAGAGCAAAATCGCCTATCGATTGGAAGTTTCGGCATGAAGAATATAACTGGAAACATCAAGATATTTACTGTTGGATACACCCAAAAAACAGCTGAAGATTTTTTTCAACTTCTTATTCAGGCAAATATACGCCTGCTTATAGATGTCAGATTGCACAATCAATCTCAGCTTGCAGGATTTACAAAGAAAAATGATCTACCATATTTTTTGCAAAAGATATGTTCATGCTCTTATGAACATATCCCTCAATGGGCGCCAACAAAAGATATTTTAGATGATTACAAAAAAAAGCATATTACCTGGCAGGAATATACTGAACGTTTTTTGGCGCTGATTGCAGGAAGAGAAATTGAAAGGGAATCTCAATTACTCGACCTTGATCATGCTTGTCTTTTATGCAGCGAATCTAAATCTGAAAAATGTCACCGCCGCCTTGTTGCTGAATATCTACAAGAGAAGCTCGGTAATCTCAATATCATACACCTATAAGGTAAATTTTCATGACCAAGCGCCTGATCGAGAACTGGCTGCCCATTGCTGAGCTGGGCGAGGAGAGCATACGGGAACGTCGATCCATGACAGCCCTGCCTCCAACCTATTATCTCCACGTCTGGTGGGCCAGGCGGCCCTTGCTCGCCTCCAGGGCTGCTGTTTTGGCCTCGATCCTGCCGGAGGATGCTGATAAAGAGAAGTTCGTCCATGCCTTGGGGATTCACGGTGATCCGGTTAAAACCAAGCAACAGATAGAAAAAGCAAAAAAGACAGGTGAAAACCTGGGCACAAACCCGTATGGGTATTCCAGAGCATTTTCTTATCTTCCAACAAAAGAAGAGAGAGAATGGCTTAAATATGAAGCCAGCAGAATAGGAATCTACGATCCACTTATTCTTGATCCAACTGCCGGTGGAGGGAGCATACCTTTTGAAAGTATGAGAGCCGGTTTATCAACGATAGCCAATGACCTGAATCCAGTTGCGGGTCTTATTCTTCGGGCCACAATAGATGCCCCTTTTAATCTTGATATCAAGGTACTGAAGGAATTTACCAGGATCAGCAAGCAATTTGTGGAAATGGCTGAGCCTCGTTTTCAAGGTATTTATCCAAAAGAACCGGACAATGTTCAGGTTTTGGGCTACCTCTGGGCTAGAACCATCACCTGCCCCTACTGCGACGGACTGATCCCATTATCTCCCAATTGGCGACTGGCTCCAGGCGGAACCGGTGTTCGACTTTTCCCTCAAACCAATGGCGGACCGAATACATCAGATAGGCTTTGTCGATTTGAAATCGTGGACAAGGCCAAGGACCAATCTGAAGCGACTGTGGCCAGAGGCAGCGCGACCTGCCCCTTTCCTGACTGCGGGCGAATCATTGATGGTGATGAAATAAAATCCCAGGCCCAGGCCGGGAACATGGGGGAGCAGCTTTTTGCCGTGGTCTATAAAAAACGGGTGGTGAGCAGGACTAAAACTGGCAGGGAGCGGGAAAAATGGGTTCGTGGCTACCGAGCCCCCCGGCCAGAGGATGACGTGAAAGAAACAATTCGGCAGGCATTGGATGAAAAGCTGCCTGAGTGGGAAGCTCTGGATATTGTGCCGAATGAAAGGATTCCAGATGGACAGAAAACATCTGAGCCTATTCGATATGGAATGCTGACTTGGCGCAATATCTTCTCGCCACGCCAGCTCCTGTGCCATGGAACTGGCGTGGAGGTCTTCCGAGAACTCTTTGATCAGGAAAAGAACAAGCCCGGATTTTCTGACGCGACCAAGGCGGCCTTTGGGTATTTGGCGTTAGCTTTGGATAAATTTCTGAATTGGAATGCTATACTTTCGAGTTGGAATGTTAATGCTGCCCGAATGAGATCTGTTTTTGACCGGCATGACTTTGCTTTTAAGTGGTCATTTGCAGAAATGGCCCCTTTGATTTCTGGACTAGGCTATGAATGGGTTATCGAAGCCACATCCAAATGCATTACTGAACTCATCGACCTGGCCCGCCCTGACGTGCAGGCCAAAAAATCCCGCAAAGGGCAGCAACAGGGCAGGCTCCCTCTCTCTGAAAATTACACTCCCCCCTCAGTCACCGTGACCTGCAAGTCCGCCGATTCTCTGGATCACCTCGAAGCCCAGACTGTGGACGTAGTGGTCATGGACCCGCCCTACTACAACAACGTCATGTATGCCGAACTCTCGGACTTCTTTTATGTCTGGTTGAAGCGAACCGCCGGGCATGTCTATCCGGAGTATTTCCGTCGACCTCTGACCGACAAAGAGAACGAAGCCGTGGCCAACCCGGCCAAGTTCAAGGGATCAAAGGGTGCCGGGGCCTTGGCCGACCTGGATTACCGGGACCGGATGGAGGCTATTTTTGCGGAATGCCGGAGGGTGCTCAAACAGGACGGCATCATGACCCTGATGTTCACCCACAAGGCAACCGGTGCCTGGGACGCCCTGACCAAGGGTCTGATGGAGGCCGGATTCATCATCACGGCCAGTTGGCCCATCAATACCGAGGCTGAAGGATCTCTGCACATCAAAGACAAGTCCGCTGCCAACTCGACCATCTTCCTGGTCTGCCGACCCCGGCCGGAGCGATCCGATGAGGATGAAGTCCTGTTCTGGGAAGATCTCGAACCTCGGGTCAGATCGGCAGTGCGCAGCCGGATTCAGGATTTTCAAACCGCCGGGATCAGGGGGGTGGATCTCTACCTTTCCAGTTTCGGGCCGGCCCTGGAAGAGTTCTCCAGACACTGGCCTATCCGGCGTGGACAACCCAGACAGCAGCCTGTAAACGGCAGAGGGAAAGCACTGGCAGACGATTTTGATCCCTACGCCGCCTCACCGGAGGATGCCCTGGACGCAGCCCGGCGCGAGGTCAAGAACTGGCGTCTGGAGCAGTTGACCGATGTGCAGCGCCAGGTGGAGCTCGACCCTTTAACCGAATGGTTTGTCCTGGCCTGGGATGCCTTCAAAGCCCCGCGCTTCCCCTATGATGAAGCCCTGCGTCTGGCCCGGGTGGTGGGGCTGGACATGGATAGAGAGGTCATTGGCACGATAGCCGAAAAAAAGACCAGTGACGTGATTCTCTGGGACAGCGAGAACAGGGCGGCCAAGGGCTCTTTGGGGGCAACGGACGGCTCCAGGGCCATGCTCGATGCCCTGCACCATGCTGCCTATATCGCCAGGACCCAGACTGTGGGCGGAGCCAGGGAGATGCTGGCCAAGACAGGCGTCAATCAAGACCCGGCCTTTCTCAAAGCCCTGTCTGCTGTCCTGGAGGTCCTGCCTCCGTCAGAGGCCTACCTGGGTTTCGCTCCTGCAGATGCAGTTCTGCCGGCGGCCGGCGATTTCGAGGCCCTGGAAAAACTGCGCCGCCTGGCCTTCACGGAGCGGGTCACCCGACCCAGACAGCTGACCTTGTGGGAACGAGAACAATAGCTCAAAAAAATAGATTCAACGCGGCTGTTGATCGGAGAATAGGCTTGTTTAGTAAGATGAGGAAATACCAAAGAAAGAAAATCGAGGACAGGCTTGGAATCGGTACAGTCCACAAACTAATTTTCGATACAGGTACCTGTAACGTTTCCGACACGGAGAGAAGCCAGGTAGATTTACAGGAGTGTGTTACCAAGACAAGGGCTTGGAGATGGCGGATCCTTTCTGGGTCACATATGGATCACTGAGTTGGTATTTTGCGTATTGCTTTTGTAAAAAAAACCCGCTGGATCGTAACCCAACGGGGGCCAGTGAGCCCTTGGGCCCATCTGGGGCTGATATTTAACTTATATTTTTTTGTTTTCCATCTGTCAAGAAAAAAATATATCAAAACCCCTGGAGGTCATGCTTGCCCCTCCTCTCTGACCGATACTGGAAGATCAAGTACACCCTTGAAGACGGCGATCTGTTAAACGGGTTTTATATCCCCGCTCTGGAATGCGCTGTCAGGTATGACCGGACCACAGGGTATTTCACGGCAGGGGCCTTGGCTGCTGCTGCCCGGGGTGTGGAAGAGCTGATCCGCAACAGGGGCCGGATGCGGCTCATTGTGGGCTGTACTCTGGCAGAGGCGGAAGTCCAGGCCATCAGCAAGGGCGAGAGTTTACGCCGGGCACTGGATGCCAAACTGTGCGAGACGCCCTTAAAACCTCAAGACCAGAAGACCACAGACGCCCTGGAACTCCTGGCCTGGATGGTGGCCAAAGGCTATCTGGACGTCAAGGCTGCCGTGCCCTGCACCAAAAATCGCCGTCCCCTGGCTGGTCAAGCCATCTTTCATGAAAAAACAGGGATCATCGAGGACAAGACCGGCGATCGTCTGGCCTTTAACGGCAGCATCAACGAGACCGAAAACGGGTGGCGGCACAACTGGGACAGCTTTCATGTTTTCACTTCCTGGTCCGGTACTGTGGATCATGTGGATGCAGAAGAGAAAAGTTTCCAGAGCCTGTGGGCGGATCAAGCCAAGACAGCCCTGGTCGTGGATATCCCCAGGGCCTTTCAGGAAGAGCTGTTCAAGTTCATGCCGCCTTCAGATACTCTGCCAAAGCGGCTCACAGTCTCTGATGTCCCCGGCAGCTATGGAGACACGCCCACTGAAGAGACCGAAGCAAAACCGGAACCAGCAACTGAGCCCAGAAAAGTGGTCTGGCAGTACATCAAAGAAGCCCCATCTCAACCTGATGGTGGGGAGCGGGTCGGGGAGGCCACAAGCGCGGTCACGCCCTGGCCCCATCAAATACGGGCCTTTCAGCGCATGTATGATGCCTGGCCCCCGAAGCTGCTCATCGCCGATGAAGTCGGTTTGGGCAAAACCATCCAGGCCGGCATGCTTCTCCGGCAGGCCTGGCTTGCAGGAAAAGCCAGGCGAATCCTTGTCCTGGCCCCCAAGGCCGTTCTCAAGCAGTGGCAGATCGAGCTCCGGGAAAAGTTCAATCTCAACTGGCCCATCTACGACGGAAACACCATGTCCTGGTATCCTTCCCCGGCCTATTCAGAGAACTGTCACAAGAAAGTCAGCCGGGCCGCCTGGCACCAGGAGCCTTGTGTCCTCTCCTCCAGCCATTTGATGCGGCGGCAGGACCGGACCCAGGAACTCCTGCAGGATGCTGATCCCTGGGACGTGATCGTACTGGATGAAGCCCACCATGCCAGGCGCAGAAGCGGCGGCCTTGGGACTGATGACCGGCCCAATCTCCTTTTGCGTCTCATGCAGCGCTTGAAGGACAGGACCCAAGGCCTCATCCTCCTCACCGCCACCCCCATGCAGGTCAGCCCCATTGAGGTCTGGGATCTCCTCAATCTCTTTGATATGCCCGGGGAGTGGAGCGCTGAAGCCTTTCTCCGCTTTTTCGAGGAGGCAGCCCAGCCCATGCCCGGAAATACGGAAATGGCCTCAATGGCCGCCATGTTCCGCGCTATCGAAAACGCTTACGGCCAGGTCTTACCGGAGGAAGCCCAACGCTACCTGCCGAGCAAGAGCAAACTCAAGGCCAAGAAGGTGCTTCGGGCGCTTCGCGACACGGCCACCATCCCCTTGCGCCAGTTAGAGACCCCGGAACGAAAGGCCGCGGTTCGGATCATGAAGGCCAACACCCCGATCAGACGGCTGATTTCCAGGCATACCCGGGAGCTGCTACGCCGTTATGCCCAGGAAGGCAAACTCACGACCCGGATCGCCACACGCCGGGTGGAAGATCGCTTCGTGACCATGACTGAAGCTGAAAGGCACATCTATCAGGACATGGAGCAGTACATCTCCAGCACCTACAACAACACCTCACCGGACAAGCGGACGGCCATGGGCTTTGTGATGACCATCTACCGCCGGCGTCTGGCCAGCAGTTTTTGGGCCTTGCAAAAGACCCTGCAACAGCGTGTTGATGCCCTGGAAAGACGATTCGATCTCGGCCAAAGGGATGTCCAGCAGATCCAGGAAGACGTGCTTGATGACGAACTGGCCGAAGAGGTCATGGATGCCCAGGAAGCAGCTGAATTGGAAACAGCTTCTCTGGCTTCTGAAGAATGGGACGATATCCACTCTCTGCTGCAGGACATCAAGCAGCTCGATCCGGATACCAAAGCGCAGGCCCTGAAGATCATCATCCAGGAACTGCGGGAACAGGGCTATCCCCAGGTCATGGTCTTTACCCAGTACACGGACAGCATGGACTTCCTGCGCCAGGAGATCATCAAGGACCTTCAAGGGAAAGTGATCTGCTTCTCCGGCCGGGGCGGAGAAGTCCTGGACAGCACCGGGCAGTGGCGGCTCATCACCCGGGATGACACCAAAAAGATGTTTGCCAATCGCCAGGCCGAGATCATGCTCTGCACCGATGCCGCGGCCGAAGGCCTGAACTTCCAGTTCTGCGGGGCCATTGTCAATTACGACATGCCCTGGAACCCCATGAAAGTGGAACAGCGGATCGGACGCATTGACCGCCTGGGTCAGGAATTCGAGCAGATCCGGATCGTCAACCTGCACTATGAAAATACGGTAGAGGCCGATATCTACCTGGCCCTGCGGGATCGCATCGAGCTCTTTCAGACCTTTGTCGGACGGCTGCAGCCCATACTGGCCAAGCTGCCCAGGGCCATTGCCGAAGTGACGCTCGGAGCCCGGGGTGATCAGGAAAATGCCAATGCAAACCTGATTGCTGAACTCGACCAGGATGTGCGGGAGGCTGCATCAGGCGGATTGGATCTGGACGAAGTCACCGACCAGGAGATCGAAGCGCCGCTCAGGCCGACGGCCCTGTATGGCTTGAATGAGCTCGGGGCCGTTCTGGAACGGCCCGATCTCCTGCCCCCAGGCCTGGAGGTCAAAAAGGTGGGGAGCAAGGATTATTCCTATATTCAACCCGGCATGAAGTACACCGTGCGGGTGACCACTGACCCGGACTACTATGATCAAAACCCGGACAGTAC
>JAIPDR010000171.1 GCA_021737615.1 Desulfohalobiaceae bacterium
GAAGTGGTCCTGACTTATGACGGGCCGACCAGCGAGATCCGGAAGCTTGGCATCAATGCCGGCCGGCTGGAGGCCCTGCAGATCTTCGAGCGCTGTTTCGGATCGGATACGGTGGAGATGTCCCATGTGGATTACAGCTACAAGCCGGTAAAGCCCATCGTCCAGGATGAAATCCCAGTCCTGGAGCAGGCCCAGTTTCTGCTGGTGGTTCCACTGTTATACGGGGCCATGCCCAATCTGGGGCTGTATACCCGGCCGGACGGACCCGTCCCCAATCCGGCCGAGCTGCTGCCCCTGGGGAAGATCAAGGAGGCCCGCCAGGCCTACGAAGAGGCCATCGAGCACGCGGTCCGGGACATGGTCCATGTGGGTTCGGCCTTGTACGAAGCCGGGGCCGACGGCATCAATTTCGACACAGTCGGGGCCTCCGGCGATCCGGATTTCAAGGCGGCCCTTATGGCCACCGAAGAGCTGAAAGCAAAGTATCCGGATATCTGTATCGAGATGGGCATGGCCGGAGAGTTCGTTCTGGGGATGCACGGCGAAATCGAGCACAACGGCCGCAGGCTGGCCGGCCTCTACGCCCAGGATCAACTCAAGGTGGCCCAGGAGAGCGGGGTGGATCTCTTCGGCCCGGTCATCAATACGGTCTCCAAGCGGTCGGTGCCCTGGAACCTGTCCAGGGCGATCACCCTGACCCGGGCCTGCGTCCGGGAGGCCCAAATACCGGTCCACGGCAACATGGGCATGGGTGTGGGCGGCCTTCCTGTCTGTGAAATTCTGCCCTCGGATACGGTCTCCCTGGCCTCAAAAGCCATGGTGGAATTGACCCGACTGGACGGGTTGTAGGTAGGGACCGGAGACCCTCTGGGCATGGCTGTGCCTCATTGCATGGCTTCGGGCATGGGCGGGATGCGGACTGCCGGAGATCTGGTGGCCCGTTTGCAGATGACCCGGAGAATGAAAATCGATGCAGCCAAAGAGTATGTTGCCGACAAACTCAAGGTTTCCGTTTCAGACCTTGGCAACGAAGTCCTGATGAGGGAGGTCAGGGAAGACTTTCGGATCGGTATCATTCAATCTCTGGCCGGCTTTCCCAAAGGGATTGAGGCCAAGCACAACATAGCCGATCTTTTGGACATCAGGATCAACTCGGTCGAGGCCTTCAAGAGCAGGAGCAGCATGGAATAGACAGGGTGTTCAATGTCTTACACCGGGATAGGAGCATGACAAATACAGAACAGGCCCTTGAGCTGAAGAACATTCATAAGCGGTTCGGTCCGCTGGAGGTCTTAAAAGGGGTCTCTTTTTCCGCGAAAGAGGGGGAAATCATCTCCATGCTTGGCAGCAGCGGGTCAGGAAAGAGCACCCTGCTGCGCTGCATCAATCTGCTGGAGGTGCCGGATGAAGGTCAGGTCATTGTTTCCGGCGAGCTGATCAGGATGAAGACCAAGGGGACACAGCGAAAACCGGCGGACAACAAGCAGGTCAACCGCATCCGGAGCGGCCTGGGCATGGTCTTCCAGGATTTCAACCTCTGGGCCAATATGACGGCCCGGCAAAACGTGACCGAGGCCCCGATTCACGTGCTCAAGCTTCCCAAGGCTGAGGCCCGGGAGCGGGCCGACGCCCTTCTGGAAAAAGTGGGAATCTACGACAAGAGCAATTACTACCCCAGTCAACTCTCCGGCGGGCAGCAGCAGCGAGTGGCCATCGCCAGGGCTCTGGCCATGGAACCCCGGGTTCTGCTCTTTGACGAGCCCACATCCGCCTTGGATCCGGAACTGGTGGGAGAAGTTCTGAGGGTCATCCGCACCCTGGCCGAGGAAAGGCGGACCATGCTCATCGTGACTCATGAGATCAGCTTTGCCAGGGAGATCTCCAATCGGATAGTCTTTTTGGACAATGGTCAGATCGAGTTGGAGGGGACCCCGCAAGAGGTCATCGATAACCCGCAATCGGAGCGCTGCCGAAAGTTTTTGTCTCTGGAGTCCTGACATCGATTTTTGTTTAACCCTTATACCAAGGAGGTTTCGTTATGCGAAAGGCAATCCTGCTTCTCAGCCTCGCCTTGTTTCTGGCGAGCAGCGGTCCGGCCCTGGCCGGGGATGTTTTGAAAGTCGCCACCGAAGGCGCCTACCGTCCCTTTAACTACGTCAAGCCGGACGGCAGCCTGGCCGGTTTCGACGTGGACATCGCCCATGCCCTGGCCAAGGAAATGGGGCTGGACAAAGACGGGTACGAACTGGTCATCCAGGAATGGGACGGGATGATCCCCGGACTCTTGGCCAGAAAGTTCGACGTCATCGTGGCCAGCATGTCCATCACCGACAAGCGCAAGGAGGCCGTGGCCTTCACCGAGCCCTACTACTACGAAACCGGAAGTTTTGTGGCCAAGGAGGGGGCTGATCTGGAAATATCCAAACAAGGCCTGAAGGGCAAGACCGTTGGGGTCCAGACGGCCACGACCTGGGCCAGGTACCTTGAAGGCGTCTATGGAGACGTGGTGGATATCAAGTTCTACGATTCCGTGCAAAACCACAATCTGGATCTCAAGAGCGGCCGTTTGGACGCGGTCCTGGCCACCTCTTTTTATATGTCCAGCTGGCTGGAGTCTGAAGAAGGCCAGGGATGTGAAATTGTGGGCGAGCCGGTCAGCGACCCGGAATACATCGGGGAAGGAGTGGCCATCGCCTTGCGCAAGGGTGAGACCAAGCTGAAAGAAGACCTGAATGAGGCCCTGGAGGCAATCGTCGCCGACGGGACCCATAAGAAACTGGCCCGGAAGTACTTTTCTGTGGATATCTATCCCTATGAAAAGGACTAGTTCTCTTCAGGGATGAGATTCCGGGTTCACGGGTGAAGAGCGGTCTGGCTGAGGCTTAAGAATCTTGAAGGAAATTAAGAACAAGATTCCTGAAAATCCCTTTTTCCGATCTGTATCCGTGAACCCGGAGCTTTTTTTTCAAAAAGGCTGTAATCTTTAAGAGGCGGCGTCACAGATGATCGACTTATACGGCTTTGGCGATCTCCTTCTGGCCGGGACCTGGATGACCATCAGGCTCATCCTCTCCATCCTCTGCTTTGGTCTGGTCCTGGGAATGATCGGGGCCGGGGCCAAATTGTCCAGGTTCCGGATCTTGAACCTCGCTGCCGAGGCCTTTACCTCCATTGTCCGGGGCATCCCGGAGCTGATTCTTATTCTGGGGATCTATTTCGGGGGGACCGTGGCCATCAACAACCTCCTCTCAGGTCTGGGCTATGAGGGCTATCTGGAGATCAACCCCTTTGCGGCAGGGGTCGTTGCCCTGGGGACCGCCTATGGGGCATACGCCACCGACGTCTTCCGGGTTTCGATCCAGTCGATCCACAAGGGTCAGATCGAGGCGGCCCGGGCCATGGGCATGCGGGGCACTTTAATTTTTCGGCGGATCGTCCTGCCCCAGATCTGGGTGGTGGCCCTTCCGGCCCTGGGCAACCTCTTTCTCGTCTCCCAGAAAGACAGCGCCCTGGTTTCTGTCATCGGCCTGCAGGAAATCATGCGGGCCTCGGCCTTTGCCGTCCGCTACACCAAGAAACCCTTCACCTTTTACCTGGCCGCCGCTTTCATTTATCTGGGTCTGGCCGTTGTGACCACGGTTGGCATCCAATACTTTGAAAAAAAGGCCGGCCGCGGACTGAGGAGGGACTAGACATGGATTTTGCGCTCATGTTGAGCAGCATTCCCGATCTTCTTCGCGGCTGTCTCCTGACTTTTGAATTGGTCGGGCTTTCCATGCTCTTTGGAATGATCCTGGCCGTGCCCCTGGCCCTGATGCGCGTCTCCCGGCAGTTATGGTTCTTCGTCCCGTCCTACGGTTACATCTTTTTTTTCCGGGGGACCCCGCTTCTGGTCCAGATATTTCTGGTCTACTACGGCTTGTCCCAGTTCGACTCGGTCAAGGAAAGCATGTTCTGGCCGATCCTGCGCGAGCCCTACTGGTGCGCCATTATTGCCTTTACCTTGAACACCGCGGCCTACACCGGGGAAATTCTCCGGGGGGCGATCCAATCCATCCCCCACGGCCAGATCGAGGCCGCCAGGGCAGTGGGCATGTCCCGCCCCCTGCTTTTGAGGCGCATCATTGCTCCTCAGGCCCTGGTCCTGGCCCTGCCCGGATACTCCAATGAACTCATCCTTCTTTTAAAGGGCAGCGCCCTGGCCAGCACGATCACCCTTTTGGAACTAACAGGAATAACCAGGAAAATTATTGCGGAGACCTATAAGCCTTTTGAACTTTTCCTGGTGGCCGCCTGTATCTACATCCTGATTACTGTTGTCCTGGCCAGGATATTTTACTTTATCGAACATCGTTATACGGCTTACCGGCGTCCGCCCGAGGAAATGGAGGTCAGATCAAAAGCCGTGGAAAAGACATAAAAGGCAACCCTCAAATTCAAGTCATGAAGGAGATCGACCATGCGCAAACCCAGCATCAAGACGCCACTCCCCGGACCCAAGGGGGCCGAACTGATAGCCAGGGATCGACAGGTCCTTTCCAGGTCCCTTCCCCGGGAGTACCCCCTGGTGGCGGTCAAGGGCGAGGGGCTGTGGCTGACCGATCCGGACGGCAATGAATTCCTGGATTTCACTTCCGGGATCGCGGTCTGCAACACCGGCCACTGTCATCCGGAGGTGACCCGGGCGGCCAAGGATCAGCTGGACCGCTTGATTCACATGTGCGGGGCTGATTTTTACAACATGCCCATGGTTGAACTGGCGGAAAAACTGGCCGCCATCACTCCGGGAGCCGGTCAAAAACGGGTTTTTTTCGGGAACTCCGGGGCCGAAGCAGTGGAGGCCGGCTTGAAGCTGGCCAGGTACCAGAGCAATAGAAAAGGGTTCATCGCCTTTTTAGGGGCCTTTCACGGCCGGACCATGGGGGCCCTGTCCCTGACCGCCTCCAAAGCGACCCAGAAAAAATCCTTCTCCCCCTTTGTCCCCGGTATCTCGCACGTGCCCTATGCCCATTGCTACCGCTGCGCCTACAATCTGACCTATCCCTCCTGTGACCTGGAGTGCGTCCGCTACATCGAAGAAGTCCTCTTCAAGCAGCTCCTGGTGCCGGAAGAGATCGCTGCAGTCGTGGTCGAGCCGATTCAGGGAGAGGGCGGCTATATCGTTCCCCCGGAGGGTTTTCACCGGCGGCTCAAGGATTTGGCGGAAAAGTACGGGATCTTGTATCTGGTGGATGAAATTCAGACAGGGATGGGCAGAACCGGGAAGATGTTCGCCATCGAACATTTCAATATTGAGCCGGATCTCCTGACTACGGCCAAGGGGATCGCCTCGGGCATGCCCTTGAGCGCTCTGGTGGCCAAAGATGAGGTCATGAACTGGGGGCCCGGGGCCCACGGTTCCACCTATGGCGGAAACCCGGTCGCCAGCGCCGCAGCCCTGGCTTCCATCCGGGTCATTGAACAGGGGCTGTTTGCCAACGCGGACCGGATGGGGCTGATCCTGCGGGCAGGATTAAAGGAGATCCAGAAGGAGTACGAGTGTCTCGGAGACGTCCGCGGACTGGGTCTCATGCAGGCGGCGGAGCTGGTCAAGGACCGGGACAAAAAGCAGGCGGACAAGGCCTTAAGGGACAGAATCCTCAAACGCTGTTTTGAAAACGGCCTGTTGCTGCTCAGTTGCGGGGAAAGCACGGTTCGTTTCTGCCCGCCGCTCGTGGTCGATCAGGAGCAGATCACGGTCGCCCTGGAGATCTTCAGCAGGGTCCTGAAAGAGGTACACTGAGGAGTCGGCCTTTTTTCTTGATGACCGAAGGGATGAAAAGCGGATAGCCGGGAGCTACTGCGATCTGTGCCGGAAGAGGTATCCGGCCGCCGGCAGGGTCAGTCCGGCCATGATCAACAGGGGCCAGATCTGGGGCCAGATCATGGATACGTCCGCACCTTCCAGAAAGATCCGGCGCAGGGCCGTGATGATGTACCGGACCGGATTGAAGCGGGTCCCCATCTGCAGCCAGGAGGGCATGTTTTCGATGGGGGTGGTGAAACCGGCCAGGATAACCGCCGGCATCATGAAGACGAAGGACCCCAGCAGGGCCTGTTGCATGGTCTTGGACAGGGAGGAGACCAGAAGGCCCACGCCGACCATGGTGCAGATGAAGCAGGCCAGAGCCAGGACAAGAGCGGGAATAGTCCCGCGGAAAGGAACCTGGAACCACAAAACCGCCCCCAGGGAAAAGAGGAGGGCATCCAGGAAGCCGAAGAACATGCCGGGCAGGGACTTGCCGATCAGGATTTCCCCGGGGGTGAACGGTGCCACCAGGAGCTGGTCAAAGGTGCCGAACTCACGTTCTCTGGCCACTGACAGCCCGGTCAGGACCATGACCACGACCATGCTGATGATCCCGCCCAGGGCGGAGACGATGAACCAGCGGCTCTCAAGGTTCTCGTTGAACCAGGATCGCTCGCTTAGAACCACCGCCGGGCCCCCGGGCTCCCGGAGTACCCGTTGTTGAAGTGTTTCATTGTATTCCTGAATCATGGTCCCCAGAAAGCCCAGGGCGATCAGGGCGACATTGGAGTTACGCCCGTCGATGATCACCTGGACCGCGGCCGGCCGGCCCTGGTTGAGCCTGCGGGCGAACTTTGGACCGATGTGTACGACCAGCCTGGCCTTTTGCAGATCGATCATGGTCTCGATCTGTTGGACAGAGGAGAGGCTGGCCACCAGCTCAAAGGTCTCGGCCGCCTCGATCCGGGAGAGGAGCTCGCGGGATTCAGGAGTGCGGGACTCATCCAGGACGGCGTAGCGGACGTTTTTCAAGTCATAGGTCGCGGCGTAGCCAAAGAGAATGAACTGGATCAGGGGAGGGCCGATGATCACGAAGCGGCTCTTGGGATCCTTGAGGATCATGGCGAACTCTTTGATGACCAGGGCCAGAATGCGTTGCAGAGAGTTCATTCCTTGTCTATCCGTTTGGAGATCTTTTTATAGGCCAGGCTGATGAAGACAACGGCCATCAGCAAGAGGGCCAGAGCGTTGGGCAGCAGAACCGGCCAGATGTCTCCGGACATGAACAGGGTCTGGCTGATGGTCACGAAGTATTTGGCCGGGACTATATGGCTCAGAATCTGGATAAACCGCGGGGTGCTCTCCAGGTCGAAGAGGAGTCCGGACAGAAACAGGGCCGGGAGGAAGCCGGCCATGATCGAAGCCTGGGCGGCCACGAACTGGATCCGGATGGCGGCCGAAAGCAGCAGGCCGAAGCCCAGGGAGGCCAGCATGAAAACAGAGCCCAACAGAATAAGGGCGCTGATCGAGCCCCGAAAGGGGACTTGAAACAGGGTGATTCCCACTAGGACGGACAGGAGCATGCCCAGCATGCCCAGGGCAAAGTAGGGCAGAACCTTGCCCAGTAAGATGTCCAGCCGGCGCAAAGGGGTGACCAGCATGCTCTCCATGGTGCCCCGCTCCCATTCCCGGGCTATGACCAGAGAGGTCAGCAGGGTGCCGATGAGGGTCATGATCAGGGTGATCAGGCCGGGCACCAGGAAATTACGGCTGGTTGCGGCCTTATTGAACCAGATTCTTTCCTCGAGGGTAACCGCTAAAGCGGAAACGGACCTGCCCTGAGCCTGCTGGATGCGGCTCCATTTTTGGAGAGTCCCTCTGGCGTAGCCCGTGATCAGCCGGGCTCTGTTGGCGTCCACTCCGTTTAGGATCAGCTGGACCCCGGCCTGGTTTCTGCTTAACAACCGGGAAGCAAAATCGTCCTGGAGGTGGAGGATGCCTTCGACCCGCCGCTTGCTGAGGAGCTCTTCAGCCAGGGCCAGGGAACGGATGCGGCTGGTGGTGAAGTAGCGGGAAGCGCTGAAGCGGGCGGCCAGTTCCCGGGCTTGCGGACTGTCGTCTTCCAAGACAACGGCCAGGGGGACGTTTTCCGCATCCAGGGAGACCCCGTATCCGAACAGAAACAAGAGAACGATGGGCAGGACAATGGCCAGGGCTATGCTGCTGGGATCGCGTCCGATCTGGAGGATCTCCTTTTTCAGCAATCCGCGCATGCGCGTCAGGAAAAGAGACAATTGAGTCATAGTATTCTAGTAAAAAATTTCAGAGCTTCTCACCTTCCGTCCTTCAGTCCTCCGTCTTCTGTCCCCTCCTCCTCGTATGAAGCTACGGAAATGTTTTGAAACAACCGCTCCCCGCGGTCTGATTATTGGGACGAAGGCAGTGACGGCAGAGGATGATTTTCTTTCCGCCCGGGCGATCCCGGTGAAACCAGCAAGCTGAGGCTGATGCCTGTTTCAGGGGACAAGTGCTCCCCGGGCGGAAGGCCCAGCCGCTGTCGCGGCAAGAGCCGGGTTGCTTTCGCGCCAGCGATGGCGCTTTTTGCCCTGGAAGGACGCTGGGCAAAAAATAAAAACTCATCTGTCTTTTTATCAAGTGAGGCTTGGCGAACGGTTGTTACAAACCTTTAGTTTCCTCAATGATCAAACTGTTCGGTCTGCCGGACAGGCGGCAGGGCTGACCTCTGTCCTCTGTCCTCTGCCCTCTCATATGAAACTTCATTTAAAAATGCGGAATAGTTCGAACCGGTCACAGGGCTCTCTTGCGCTTAAACGCTTCCGGCTCTCGGTTTTCTAAGGCTCGCTCATGGGGGATCCCTGCCCCCTCCGGACTCTTAGGCTC
>JAIPDR010000008.1 GCA_021737615.1 Desulfohalobiaceae bacterium
CTGAGGAGGTGACTCAAAGTTTCTTTTTCGATCAAACTGGGCGTCTGCGGCCAGCGGCCGCGCTGACATAAAATCCGGGTTCAAATTAAACGCATTCTTTTTTCTTGGCCCGCAAGCACGAACTTGAAACTGACTCGGTTTATCCGCTTTAGAAATGACTCGCCGGCTTATCATCGATTAGCTATACATTTTTACCCGTAGGTATTCTTGACCCTGCCCTCGGCATCGAGTTCCAGGCAGGCGATCCGGTTTTTACCCATATTTTTGGCCCGGTAAAGGGCCTTGTCCACGGCATTGAGCATGACTTCCCGGGGAGGGCTGTTCAAGCCAAGCATGGACGGCATAGAGGCCGCACCCACGCTCACAGTGACTATGTCGGTGTTGACGGCCTGCTCGTGCGGAATTTTCAGGGCTGCTATGTCAAAACGTATTTTTTCGGCTACCCTGGCCGCTCCGCTGTAGTCCGTGTCCGGGAGGATGGCCAGAAACTCCTCACCGCCATAACGGCAGACGATATCCGCGGATCGACTCACCGCCTGTTTCAGGGTTTCGGCCACTTTCTTCAGGCACTGGTCACCGCTCATATGCCCGTAGGTGTCGTTGTATAATTTAAAAAAATCGATATCCACCATGACCAAAGAAAGTTGCTGGGCCGCCCGTGTGGCCCTCTGCCATTCTCTTTGGAAAACCTTGTCAAAGAGGCGCCTGTTGGCCAGACCGGTCAAATCGTCATGTTCCGAGCTGATTTCCAGCAGCCTGTTGTTCTTTTGCAGGGTTTCCTCGGCCAGTTTCTGTTCGGTGATATCCAGGGCCGAACAGACGACGAACTCAACATTGCCGGCGTCATCGAACTGCGGGGTCTTGGTCAGCCGCAGCAATCGCTTCTCATTGCCGCTGTTGGGGAACCACTCTTCAAACTCCAGCTCCTTTTTTCGTGCCTGGACCTGCTTGTTCTGGGCCACCCTGCGCCTGGCCGCATCTCCGGGCAGGATATCCTGCAGTCTTTGATATTCGATCTCCTCGGCCCGGTGACCAAGGAATTCGGCGTGAGCCCTGTTCACCTGACCATAGGTTTCGTTGTCCTGCATATACCAGACCTGGATCTGGATGTTGTCCAAGAGGAGCCTGAGTTCTTTCGACTGCCAGCGCTGGGCCATTTCGGAACGTACATAATCCGGCATGAGCCGGTATTCCTCTATCTTCGAGCTCAGGAGCTCTTCGTTTCTCTTCTGCCGGGAGACATCGATGATGACGGCAAAGACTACCATCTTTCCCCGGTACTTGACCGGAGCCGCCTTGACTTCCACATCACGGATTTCACCGCAGTACAATTGATGCTTGTCGGAAAACCCCTTGCACCAGCCATTCTTGGCTCGATAAAGATCCTTGCGGAGCTGATCTTCGGTCAAGAGGCTCAAATCCCAGAACTTCATCCTGGAAAAATCATCCCGGCGGTAGCCATAGAAGTGGAGCGCTTCCTGATTGAAATTGCTGATTGCTCCGGAGACTGGATCCAGAAGGAGTTTAACGGTCTCATTGCTGAAAAAAATCCAATGATTGGACTCTTCACGCTCTTTCCAGTCCTGCTGCAACTCCTGGCAGCGCCTTCTTAACCTGGCGTTTTGTTCCAGAAGTTCCTGACGGGTTGGCTTGGGAGAGACGGTTTCTTCCAGGGTCTTCGCCTGATCGGCCATGGAGCTTCCTTTGGTCTCAGATGAAAGAGTTCTATTTCTATATGGATTATGAAAGTATCGTGAGCCTGTGGTTTATAAAGCCTGGGGCCTATACCGGCCGTCGGATCGAATTCCATATCGAATGACCGCAGGCAAAAACCCGGCCTATGGGATCTTTCTTGCAAAAAGTACCTGGAAAAACAGTACTTGATTGTGCGGCAATGTCAAGAACAAGGCTTTGTTGTCTTTGTCCCCAAGGCAGGTATGGTCAGGCCCTGCTTTCCAGTTACCGGCCGGTGGTACAACACCGCTGGGTTAGCAAGGGCATGAGGCAGGTTAGTTCCGGGAAACAAGCCGGTTCATCACCGCTTCGAGATAGTCTGAACACGAGACGAAGCGGCAAAAGGAAAACGATTTTACGAGCCGCTCAAGCTTGGCTCCTGTTTTGTCCAGGTTGACGTAATGCCTGAAGCCTAACTGCCAGGAAGCCTCTTTGACCCGCGGCTGCTCCGGATCGAACTCCCAGGGATGCAAATACAATGCATAGGCCCCATCCGTATTCAATATCCTTCTTACCCCCCTGACAAAGAGAAAAGACGGGATCAATCGGAAATATCCGCCGCCGCCCCAGGGAATGACTTTTTGCCCCAGACTCAGGTTGCTGAGCGGGAGTTCAAAAAAACCATCTCTGCATTGGATGGCGATTCCGTTCACGGAGGCACTGTTTCGGAAATCGACTTTGCCGTATCTGTGATGCAGGGCAAAGGAATTGTAGCTCGAGTCATATCGGTAGGCCGCCTTGTGAATCCGCTCCAGGACAGATTCATTCACGGAAAAACTCGGGGCTCTGTAGCCGAGAACCTCCTGACCGCAGCAATCCTCCAAAAGAGCCTTGCTCTCGCGCAGGTCCAGATCGAGATCTGAACAACTCATGTCGGAACAGAGTAAATGACTGTTCCCATGGGAAGCCACTTCATGACCCCTTTTCCGGATTTCCCTGACCAGTTCCGGACAGCGCCGGGCAACCCAGCCGAGCACGAAGAAGGTGGCCCGGATTTGATTGCGGTTGGCATAGGGTGTTGTATCTGGAGACAAGTCAGACTGCAGGCTGCAGGAGAGTTCATCAAGGCAATCCAGGACGCGGTGAGTGGACTTCTCCACTCGAAGCTCCCGTTCGTGCCAGGTTGCAGGTGGATTCCAGGGCCTTAAGTTTTCGACCTGAAACCAGTCCTCCACGTCTATGGTCAGCAGGATATGTTGCATATTAGCAGAAAGAATTTATACCACCCGCTCGAAGACTCGCTCGCGCTCACGGCGGGGCACGGCCTAAGAACTGGTTTTTTCGCCGCAGGCGAAGCAAGTGGCAGGGTGATCTGGCCGCAGGCCAGAGCGCACTGCCTTCTTTCCGGCGCCGTGTATCGCCGTGGTCGCCGTGGTTAATACCCTTGTTTTTTTCTTACTTTTGACATTCACTCACGGTGTTTCGCGTTGGGGGAACCAATTCTGCCAAGCACCGCATTCACGCCGAGGAGCATGACCAGGCCGAGCACGAAGACGATCCAGCCGGAAAAGTCGTGTATGAAGCCGTGGGCCACGCTGGCTCCGTAATGCCGGGCCAGAAAAGCCGTCCCGGTGAGGCGGAAGATGTTGCCTAACAGGGCGATGGGGGCCCCGGCCAGAAAAAGGATCCACTTTCTGCCCGCAGAGAGATCGGAAACAAAGGCCAGGAATGCACTCAAGGCCAGAAGGGTGGTCAGGGAGCGAAGTCCCGAGCAGGCATCCGCAACCTGAAGGGTGATGTTGGGCAGGGTCAGGATATTGCCCTCGCGCAAAATGGTCAGTCCCAGGCCTGAAACCAGATCGGCGGAGACCTTGGAGGCGAGTAAAGCCAGGGGAACGGCCAGTCTGTTCCAGATTATATCCGGCAAAGGGATCATGAAGACCAGGTAGAGTATCGGAACCAGACTCAATGCAGCTACCCGCCAACCCCAGAGATAGAGAACGCTGCCTATGAGAACCATGATCATGGAAGTGCCCTGGAGGAAGTACTCACTGCCCACCCAGGCCGCGAAAAACTGCATGAGACCTAGTAGAATAAGCCCCAGGCCAATACTCGACGGCTTTTTGACTGCCTGCTGCAGCCCCTCCCGCCGGGACCAAATCATGAATCCGGCCAGAAACGGGATGAAATAGCCGTGGGAGTAGTTCGGATCCCCGTTCCAGTCGCGGATAAGTTTTTTAATAACCGGAAAATAAAGGACGCAAAAGGATGCAGCCGGAAGAAGATAGAAGAGCAGGAGGCTTGACTGCATGGTCTTGCTCTGCTGCGTATGTGTCTGTTCATTCATAAGATATTGACTACGGTTCAAGATAATACGCTTGTCCACCACTGCTCACGGGGATGAGCATAAAATAGGCAGGGAAACCCTGCCCGGTGATCTTGATCAAATTGTTCGGTCCAGGCCTTACCCAGGCAGATATTCCCGCAGCATCGGAAGGAGCCGGCTTGCGAAATCCTTGAGCATGGCTTCTTCTTTTTGAATGTCCTGGCCCGTATTGATAGCCACCAGCCGTATAAAAGCGCCGTCTGTTCTGTTTTTGAAAATCGAATCAATGACCCGGTAAATCCTCTCCAGATATTCGTTGTGCAGGATTCTGCCCCGGCACTGGTACCAATACAGAGATACCTTTTTCTCCGCGCCCTTTTGAAGCAAAAGACGGTTCACGGTCGGCTCTTCTGATGAACCGGGAATCTTCAGAGGCAGCGGCTTGGTGTTGGCGATTTCCCAGCCTGACCCGGGCATGCAGTTCAAAGGGGAATGGTAGCCTTTGCTCCGGTCTGTGCGGGAGAAATAACTCACATAGACATTGATGGCCTGACCCTGGTCGTCTTTATAGTTCCTGAAGATATAATCATCCACCCCGAGCAGATCCACGATGTCCGCACCCATGGCCTGCGTCTCCGCCATCCGCCAGGAACCGATTCTACCGGGGATTCGGTCCAGGGTAATGGAAATCGGAGTTACGGCGTCCCTGGCAAAGCCATTGATCAACCCTGCGAACGACAAAAACAGTACGGCCAGAATCGTCGCTCTTAGTTTGGGAATCTGCAGCATGTGATTGTCTTGTTGTTTATTTGAAAAGAAAGGGTTTCGGGTGCAGGGACAGACTGAGTATTATCCTGTTTTCCTTGTATTCGCGGCGCTCCAGGTTTGAATCGACTATCCGATAGGTATCCTCCAGGCTCAGGACCGCCCATTCGCGCATCACCCAGTGCAGCGCGCCCTGAAAGGACCAGATGTCGTCCTCCCGGTTGTTTCGATCCGTGTACTCGTTTCGTCTGAAAATCACGGAAACATCACTGTCCAGACGCCTGCTCAGGGCGTGGGTAAGCCTGGCTCTGCCTTCATAATATTTGGTGAATCCAAGGTTCTCAGCCCCGAAATAAGTCTGTTCATAACCCGACCCTCCGGTGAATCTGATGGAGGTTCTGCGGCTGATGTCCCAGCCCTTGCTCAGATCGGCCTTTATGTATAAACCAGAGTTACTCCCGCTTTGCTCCCTGTCCCTAATATAGTAGCCGAGACCCAGGCCGAGATTCGTGTCTTCGGCAAACCTCCAGGCAATCCCCAGCGAAGGATCGTAAACCTGGTAATCCTCAGTCTCTCCCGTGTGATCCAGCACAGTGTGGGTGTATTGGGCATAGCCGTCAAAAAATTTAGTGAAATTGCGAACCACCCGCACACTCCCGGTCCACCTGTTGAAGGTATCCGTGTCCTTTTCAAACTCTCCGCGGGTGTATCTGGTTGACATGGTGAGCCCCAACTGAGGGGTCAACCAGTGGCTCACGTTGAAATACGGGGAATGTTCCCGGCTGTCCTCCACCCTCGGGCTCTGGTCCCAGAGGCGGTAGAACCTGTACCCGAAGTTCAGGTTGTCCTTTTTCCCAAAACGGTGGCTCAGATTAATGGTAGCAGCGTTCGAGGAGTGGGGCTCCCGATTCCGGCGGATAGTATAATCCAGTCTCTGATCCTCTGCCTGATCCGGGAATCTCAAGCGATAGTTCTCGGGGTCGTATGGCTTTTCGGTCCTGACAAAGGAATCTCTGACCGTCAGTACGGTTTGCTTGGCAACCTGGGCCCGATAGTTCAGATCGGCTGAATGCCGGACGGTATTGTTCTCCTCCCGGTCTGCATAATAGACAAATCCTGGGGAATAGCTCAAGTACAGGTCCTGGGTCTTGCCCACCAGGTCCAGGGTGAGCCTCGGAGAGATGGCCGTGATCCATTCCGATTCCTCGTCATCTTCTGTAAGGCCCACGTTGTCCGTGTATTCCTCGCTGACGGTCAGACCGGGTCTCAAATAGACCTGCATCCTGGCCCAGGAGTACTGCACATCAACGAAGAGCAAACAACACAGAACAGTCAGAAAAAAATATACTGAATACATAATGGTCCCTGGTTTATAGTTTGTCTTGGTTCTTTGATCTTTGATATCCACAATTCTCTTTTTCTTTCGTCAAATACTCAAAGCAGCTTTTTGCCATGTCTCCGGGCCAAAGAGGTTACAGCCTGAAGGTCAGCGACAACAGCAACCAATACATCTCCTATAAACCAACAACCGTCAATAATCAACCCCTTTTCAACATCAAGGCACAATGATGGCATCGTCTTTTTGCAGAATAATATTCTGATCTGAAGATTTTCCCGCTATTATCTTGTCAAAATCGATAAAGATCCGCTTATCGCCTTCCGGGCTTCTCCGCAAGAGGATAATCTCATCCCTGTCAGCCCATTCCGTGAATCCTCCGACCTGGGAGATGGCCTGGACAAGAGTGAGCTCTTTTTGCAAAGGATATGCCCCGGTATTTGCGACCTCACCAATGACGTAAAATTGCTGGCTTATCTGGGAATCTACGATTACCGTCACTTCCGGACTTTCGATATACTGGGAAAGGACTTCTTCAATCTCGGCTTTCAGTTCCATCGGGCTCCTCCCGGCAGCCTGGATGTCGTTCACAAGGGGCAAAGAAATCCTCCCGTCAACCCTTACTTTCAGCTTCCGGGTCAGGTTCTCCTCTTTCCAGACGTTGACTTCCAGGACATCACCCTTGCCGATCAGGTATTCCTCCGCCTTGAGAGCGGTGCCGGCCAATCCCAGGGTACAGTAGACCAAAAAAACAATAATTGCTTTCAAAATAAAGTGATGCATACAGTGCCTCCATTAACATCGGTTATCAAGTAGAGTCGTAAGTCGGTGAGTCAGCAGGCAAACCAAATCCTCATCACCTCGCCCCGCCGCTGAACAAGACAGCCTTGACTGTCTTCAGAACGATAAACAGATCAAAATACAAGGAAAAATTTTTGATATAAAACAGGTCGTATTCCAATTTTCGCAAGGCATCCTTTTCCGAGCCGCCATAGCCGTAATTGACCTGGGCCCAGCCCGTGATTCCCGGTTTGAGCGAATGACGCTCCCCGTAATAAGGCAAAGTATTTGTCAGCTGTTCGACGAATTCCGGCCTCTCCGGCCTGGGGCCGACAAAACTCATTTCTCCCTTGAGGACATTCCAGAACTGAGGAATCTCGTCAAGGCGGAACTTGCGCAAGACTTTGCCCACACCGGTTGTCCTGGGGTCGTTTTCACTGGCCCAAACCGCTCCGGTACCGCCTTCTGCGTCATGACGCATGGTCCTGAATTTGACCATGCTAAACAGCCTCCCTTTCTCGCCTACCCGTTCCTGAACAAAAAAGACCGGTCCGGGAGAAGACAGCCTGACTGCCGCAGCTATAAAGAACATTACCGGAGAAAACAGCATAAGCCCGAACAGGGATGAGGCGATATCGCACCCCCTTTTGCAGAACAAACCCAGTTTGTGCCTGTTGAAGCCGTCGGAGAAGATCAGCCAGCTGGGTGTGGTTTTGGTTGCCAGGATCTTTCCGCTCAAATGTTCGTAAAAGGACACCCCGTCCAGTATCCTGATCCCCTGCATCTTGCACTCCAGCAGGTTTTTGACCGGCGATTTGCCCCGCTTTTCCTCCAAAGCCATAATGATCTTACGAACCCCCAAGCGGTATGCCTCTGAACAGATCAGGTCATAGTCATTGTAAAGGCCGGCCTCTATTTCCTGGGCCAGACCGGAATCTCCGGGATTGGAAAAGACAGCTTCTATGGTGTATCCGGAATCGAAACTTTTTCTTACTTCCTGGGCTATCATTTTGGCCAGGTTGCTGTCCCCGATCATAAAAATTTTCTCGTTCATCAGTTGCCTTTGACAAAAAGCGAAATAGCCGATCCTCCAGGAAACCAGAAACAACAACACCAGCAGCAGCCCGAAAAAAACAATGCCCTGTCCCAGAATCAGACTGGGAAAGAGGAAATAAAGTGCGGCCAAAATGATGCAGGCGCTCCCTATAGCCTGCACAATTCTCAGAATCAGATCCGCTATCCTCAACCCCGACCCGAAAGAATAGAGATCATTGTAATACAGGCTCATCTGCAAAACAAAGGTGACAATCAGGATCCTCATCCACAGACTCTTATCCAGCGGCTGCTCCGGAATCGTTCCCTGGTACATGAGGTATATGGCCCCATAAAGCCCCAGGAAGATCAAACAGGTCTCACCCAGCAAGAAAAGCAGACTCCTGATGGAGTAATATTTGTTAAATATTTTCAACATATATTTAAGAAAGTTATAACAAGAGGATCACTTGTAACAGTACCCATACCCGTATCCGGAAAGTTTGGCGGATTTATTCCGATAGTTATGATGGGACTTTTGATCTCCATTGAATATGAGCCCCAAAATTTTTTCCTTCTTGATTCTCTCCAGGGAGGTAGCCACTCTGTCCCTGGGTGTCTTGGCCCTTAATACCAGGAGGAAGACCCCGTCCACCTCGTTGGCGATGGCCAATGATTCAGGGGCCATTTCAATCGGGGGGCTGTCAATAATCACATACCTGTCCGGATAACGATTCCTGATCTCCTGAATGAATTCCTTCATCCTATAGGAAGAAAGCAGTTCAGCCGGTTTCTCGATTTTTGTCCCCGCTGTGACCAGGGTGAGTTTTTTCAACGAGGTCTTCTGGAGCAGTTTCTCCAGGGGGATGTTCTCGGCCAGATGCTCGCTCAATCCCGGAGTATCTTCCTTGAATCCAAAGACCTTGCCCATTCTGGAATTTCGCAGGTCCATATCAACCAGAAGCACGTATTCGTCCAACCCCTGGGAAACGGTGACAGCCAGATTGCTGGCGGCAAAGGTCTTGCCCTCTCCGGGCAGTGAGCTGGTTACCTGTATGGTCCTCGGACTGCAGCCTTCCTGCGGCCGGATCA
Source organism: Desulfohalobiaceae bacterium (assembly GCA_021737615.1). Taxonomy (GTDB): domain Bacteria; phylum Desulfobacterota; class Desulfovibrionia; order Desulfovibrionales; family Desulfothermaceae; genus JAABTT01. The sequence continues at coordinate 9,006 of JAIPDR010000008.1, forward strand.
ACTGGGAACGCAAAAAACGGAACTGCTCCGCAATGACTGAACCCGGCTTTCCCAAGACCACCAGTTCCCCCTGTGGATCAAACCCATAAGAGGGTGCAAGCGGCATAGCCTGCTCTGTTCCCGGCTGCCCGCTCTCCTCTTCGGCCTTCATCAGCGCTTCATAGATCTTGCCCATTTTACTTCCACTTTTTTTATTTGTTGTTCGTTTGCCGTTATTCTGACTCGATTTTTTCTTTCCAAAAGAAATCCCTGAATTTCAGAGACCATCCGGCATTCCAGCGAGCAAACAAACCGGATCAGGACAGTCCCTGGTCCGTTACATTCTTTTCAGCAAAGGGCAGGCTGACCAAAACCTTGGTGCCCAGATACTCCTCCACTTCTTCGTGGTTATAGAATGCCGGGTCCATGCTTTCCCTGGCATAAGCCAGGCCGCCTCCTATTCCGGCTCCCAGCACCAGAGCCATGATCATTATTTTATTGACATCCGGCGAGTAAGGTTTCTTGGGGGCGATCGCAGAGTCGATCACCCGAAACTGTTCTCCCTTCTGCCGCTTTTCCAGTTCTTCAGCCATCTGCGAGTTCAGTTTCTTGCTCAGAAGGCTTTGATACCTCTTGTTCACTGTTTCATAATCCCGCTGCAGGTTCTTGAGTTGAAGTTCCACTTCCGATGTTTTCTCTATCCGTTCCTGGTACCTTGCGATTTCGGCCTTGACTTGCTCGATTTCTTTTTCGTACCTGGAGATCCGGGCTCGTATCTTCTCAAGCTGAGGATTGGACGTGTCCTGTTGAGAAAACCCGGAAACGGCCGTCCCGCCCTGAATCGAAGCATCCGTGGCGTTCATGGCCTTGTGCTGCTTCAGATTTTCGATTCTCCGCCTCAGAGCCCGGCAATCGGGATGCTTATCGGTATATCTGGTTTTCAGGATTTCCAGCTGCTGCTCCAGCTGTGCAATTCCAACAGGCTGATCACCCCCCTGCTCCTCGAGCATCATGGCCTGCTGCTTATCCATGTCCACCCGTTTCTCCAGGTTGTCCAGCTCCTGCCTCTTCTGGTTCAGGATGTCCAGATTGGATCCAAGCTGGCTTGGGAGCATGCCCATGTGCTTTCTTTTGAACGCTTCCAGGGCATTTTCTTTTTCAATCAAATCCTCGCGGATACGATCAACTTCATAATCCAGAAACCTGGTGGTCCCCATGGCCATCTCCTCACGGACCTTCAAATTCTGCTCTATGAACTGGGAGGCCAGGGCGTTGGCCACCTGAGCCGCTACCTGTGGATCCTTCCAGGCAAATGAAATCTCAAAGGCCCGATTACCGCTTTTCAAGGAAATATCTATCTTGCTTCTGACGTTTCCAACCTGACTGACCCTGGAACGGTCCTCTTGTCCATTCTCCTCTTTGCTTGCCGCAGAATTGCTGCTGCCGATCAAGGCAAAGAGTTTTGCCTTGGCTTTCTCGAATACTTCCTGCAGCTTGTTTTTCTGCTGCGGTTGAGAGGCATCAAGTCCGAACTGTTCGATGACCCCCTCCAGGTTGGTCCGGCTGTTGACCTGCTGGGAAATCGTGCGCAGCCTGTTCTGCAGGCTCTCGGTGACGGTCTGCTGGACATAGGCATCCGGCACTCTCTGGGATTCAACCAGGATAAGGGTGGAAGCCTTATACAGCTTGGGGCTCAGGGAGACATACACGGCTCCGGAGACCAAAGAAAGGGCCAGAGGGACGGCAATCCACCACTTCCGGCGCCAGATCAATTCCTTGTAGGGCTGAAACTCAATTTTTGGTATCTGTAACATTATTCAAACCATAGGTTTTTGTTTTATTCAACAATGACTTGTAACTTATGCACAGTAATTCCGCAGCCTTCTTCTTATTGCCCCTGGTTCTGGATATAGCCTTGTCAATAAGGTGCTTTTCCGCCATCTTCACGGCCTTCTCCGTTGTCTCTTTCAAACTGAACTCCTTGTTGTCCGGAAACAGATCGGCCGGGGTAAAATAGAGTGGTTTGAGACCGGTTTTTTCCAGTTTCATCTGGAGCTCTTCCAGTATCACCTCCTCGCTCTCCATGACGACCAGGGTTTTGATAATGTTTTCCAATTCGCGGACATTTCCGGGCCAATGATAATGCTCAAGCATCTTTTTCAGTCTTTCAGACAGCCTTCGACTCTTTTTACCATACAAGCAGCTGTACTTTTCCAGAAAATAGGTGCACAGAATTTCGATATCCTCTTTTCGCTCTCGCAAAGGAGGCATCAGCAGAGAAATCACCGCCAGCCTGTAGTACAGATCGCTTCTGAAGCGTGATTTTGCGATCAGTTCCTTGAGCTTCGCATTGGTTGCCGCTATGATCCTGATATCGACCCAGATGTCTTCCTTGCTCCCAATCGGGGAAAACTCCCCGCCCTGGAGCACCTGTAGGAGCTTGGCCTGCATGTAAGAGTCCATTTCGGATATCTCGTCCAAAAAAACCGTCCCATTGGCCGCCAGCTGCAGCTTGCCCAATTTATCCTTCCAGGCGCCGGTAAAAGCCCCCAACTTGTACCCGAACAGTTCGCTCTCCAACAAAGAAGAAGGGACATTGGCACAGTTGATTTCCAGGTAAGGGTTCTGGTTTCTGGAAGAAAAATTGTGCAGGGTCCTGGCCACCACCCCCTTGCCTGTCCCTGTTTCACCCTGGATCAAGACCGGCAAATCGGTATCTCCGACTCTCAGGATATTGCTTCGTATGGTTTTCATGGCCGCACTGGAGCCTACAACCAAAGGCTCCAAGACTCGCCCTTTGCCGTTGCCTTTATGTTTCTTTTCACCTCTGGGATCCAAACCCTGAGAGAGGGCCTGCTGAAACAGCCTTCCATCCAAGGGCTTGTGCAGCAGCCTGCAGCATTTCCGTTTGAGAGTGCTTTCCTGGTTACTGGAAAGAACTATGTAGGTTACCGCATCGTTTCCTCTGAATTTGTTCTCGACACATTCAAAAAGATCTTCTGTATCTACGACAACCATCGCAGAAAGGAATTTTTCCGGATCGACTGCATCGGGTTCCTTGATAATGGTCTCCACCCCTGAATTAAGCTGCTCGGACAAATCTTTCAGGTATTTCCCGTAAGCCCTGTCTCTGGTAAATATAAGGATGTGATCCATTGGGTGATCGTTTTGTCTCGTTGCTGGTTTTTTACTTTGTTGTTTCATGCGAAAATTATGCCAGAGGGAAACGAGGAGCGGCCATCCCGATGAACCGCTGAAGCTTTTGAAATTCCGGCTTAGACCGTCTCGATGACCCGCCGGGCAACGGTCGATGCGGCTATTTCCTCAAAGACCACAGAGCAGGTGCAATAGACTCGGACCCCGAACGAGAACCCGGTCCTGAAACGGATTGCACACAAGAGCAAAAACTTGCATATAAGATGCAATGTTTTTTATTCCGGTTCAGGCTTGGGACAATCCTCTCACGATTTTTATGGTCTCTTAAGAAAAACATTGCCACTTTTATGAAACGAGTTTCTTTTAATGTCCTCTCTCAATACCGAATGACCTCCCCAAAAAAAGGGTGAAGCTTTCTCCACTTTAAAGCAAAAACAAACAATTTTAGAATATTATATTAAACAGCGGATTCCCGTATAACACATACCAAACCCTGGTTCTAAATTTGCATATCGAAACCTTGAAGGATTCTTGAAGGATTGTTTTCCGTTCTCCTGCTGAAAGAGTGTATTCAAACCGGCAAACACACGAGCAGGTCATTTATGAGCAGACCATTATGGAACACATAGAAAAAAGAAAAGAGCCCAGGTTCCCTTTCTATCTCCCTGTGGATTTGCACCGGATGAAAAAAGGCCCGGATCAGCAGGTTTCCGGAACAATCAACAATGTCAGCCTGAATGGCTTCAGGGCTCTTACCCAGACTTGGCTGGCGGAAGGGGAAAGAATCATCTGCTCGTTCGATATCCCGGAAACTATGGAAAAATTCAAAAATGAGGGGATCATCAAATGGTGTTACAGCAACGAACAGCACCATTTCGGCGTAGAATTAATGGAAGAGCAGATAATGGCATTGCCTTTGCAGAGAATGACCGAAGCCTTTTTTCGTCTGAAACCGGAATTCCCGGGAAGAACCGCAACTCACATATTGGATTTCGCCGCCCTGCACAAGAAATCGTATTCAGAAATATTCTGGGGAATGTTTTGCCGGCTATTTAATAATCCGATGCAGTCGCAGTTGATCAGGTTATCCAGCGAGCTTCGCCTTGGAAAATTTCACATGAAAAGGATGCAAGGACGAGCCGGGGATCTGACTCTGGAAGAAAACACAAATGGATATCTCGCCGGTCTTGACGACACATTGAACAGGACGAGCCATACCCTGGACAGAATCATCCGCCTTTTCCAGCAGCTGTTCCAGGAGCAGGGCTGCCCGACACACGAAGATATTACAGAAGTTATCAGACTCAATGAAGTAGTCAGGGAAAAGGTGGCAAATTTTAAAGACATGCTGCACTCGGCCATGCTTCACTCTGCAGAAAATATCGAGATACATACCCATGATATTCCGGTGATATTTTGTCAGCACTGGTCAATTGCTCTTAGCATCGATTTTCTTCTATTGTTTTCGTATCAGTTTATCCTGTTTTTCGAAGCTAAAAAGATCAGGATCGAAACCGACAAAAAAAACAACCACATTGTCATAGGCTTCGCTAATGACGGCTCAAAGATTTTTGACATGGAAAAAATCCATCTGGACTCCGGGGCTAAGTCCTTTGAAAAACTCAAACCCAGGGACCAAAAAAGACTGGCCGCACTCCGCTGCGTCATAGACTTATGTCAGCCACTCAAGGCCAAAATAGCTTTTTATAACCAGTCAGGGAACAATCTGCTTCTCTTGAAAATCCCGACATAGAATTTCTTAACCTTAACGATTTCCATTTTTTTTCCTGAAGGGAATATTTTTTATGAAGCAATACAGCATACAACATCTAGAATACGACTTGGCGGCCGGCAGGATTTTCAATATGAAAAGAATCGCTTTGATGCTTGTCTTGTTTTCTATTCTTTTCTTCTCGATTTCCTGCTCTAACAAAAATGAACAGTTTGAAGAACACCTGCGCAAAGGAAAAGAGAGTTTGCAGGCCGGAAAACTGAAGAAAGCGGAATTAGAGCTCAAAAACGCCCTGCAGATAAACGGGGAACACGCTGAAAGCTATTACCTCCTGGGCGAATCCTTCCTGCGGCAGGGATCCGCCAGGTCGGCCATCCAGGCTTATCGCAAGGCGGTCGATTTTCAACCGGAACATACCGAGGCTCAGCTCAGGCTGGCCACCTTCTATTCAGCCGCAGGCAAAACAAAAGAGGCCATAGCCGCTTGTCAGGCGGCCTTAAAGCAGAACCCGGACAACATCAAAGCCCTGCTTCTCTATGCCAGGTCCTTGGCCCTGCAGGAAAATCATGTACAAGCAGTTGAAAAAGCTCGGGATATCCTTGCCAAAGACCCTGAGAACGTTTCGGCCCATATCCTGCTGGGGCAGAGTCTTGCAGCCTCAAAAGAATTGACGGCCGCGGAAAAGGCTTTCAAGGATGCGGCCCGGATCGATGAAAAGACCCCGAATCCCGATTATCAGCTGGTCAAACTCTATGCCCTGACAGGCAGGCACCAGGCGGCGGAAGAGACGTTGCAGCAGATCGTGCACGAATTCCCCGAGGATTCTGTCCATCACGTCAGCCTGGCCCGGTTTTACCTGAACCTGGGTAGTCCGGACAAGGCAGAGAGGGAACTGCTCAAAGGGATAGACAAGAACCCTGAAGGATCGAATCTCTACACTCTCCTGGCCAGGTTCTATATCCGGCAGAACCAAGTAGATCGGGCCAGGGAGGTCCTGATTTCAGCGGTTCGAAAAATTCCGGACAAAATAGAGCCCCGGCTGAACCTGGGTAAATTCTACACGGCAGCCCACCAGTATGACCAGGCCCTGGAAACCTTCCGCAAGGCTGAACAAGTGTTTCCGGAGGACCCGAGGCCCATCAGGGAAATAGCCCGGATTTACTACCGCACCGGCCAAATCCAGGAGGCAGAGGACAGGCTGGGAGACCTGACCGCCAAGGCGAAGGACGACCCTTTTGCCAAAATCATGAAGGGCAGAATTCACTTGAAAAGGAGACAATTTGCCGAGGCCCAGACCATTTTCAGCGCATTGATCCGGGACTATTCCGAGAAAGAGGCCGATCTGCATCACTACCTTGCCCTGAGCAAATTCGGGCAGGGCCAGGAAAGGCAGGGTCTGGCCAGTCTGAAAAAGGCGCTTGAACTGAACCCGAAACACCATCTGGCCAATCTTCTGCTCGGAGAGATCGAGCTGGAAGACAATGAACTGGCGTCCGCCAAAAAGCATTGTCAAAAAGGGCTGGAGGCAAATCCGGCGGATATCAGGGGGCATTTATTACGAGGCAGGATCGCCCTGGCCGAAAAAGACAGCCTGCAGGCGGAGAAGTCGTTCACGAAAATCACCCGGCTGGCCCCGGAGAATTCCATGGGTTACCTCCAGTTGGGCAAGCTGTATCTCCGGCAGAAAAACCATCAGCAGTCCTTGAACCAGCTCAGGCTGGCTTTGCAGAAAAACCCGCTGTCCACAGCGGCCATCAAGAATATTGTCCGGATTCATCTCCTTGAAAACGAACCGCAAGAGGCCCATAGGCTCTGCAAAAAACTCCTGCAGAACCACCCGGAAAACCGGAGGTTCAGATCTTTTATCCACACCACCCGGGCAAACGTTTACCTGCATCAGAAACAAGCGGATAAGGCCAAGCAGGCCTATCAACAGGCCATAGCCGAAAATCCGGACTGGACCGCTCCCTACCTTGGCTTGGCGCGCCTGCATGCCAGCCTGCTGGAAATCGACCAAGCCATAGCCCAGTATGAAAAGGCGCATGAGCAATCACCCGGATTCATCCCGGCCATGATGAACCTGGCCGTCCTTTACGAGCAGGAGGGAGACCTGGATCTGGCCGAACAATACTATCGAAAATGCCTTGCAGTAAACGAATCCTTCGCCCCGGCTGCGAACAACCTGGCTTATCTCATCCTGGAAAACGGCGGCAATGTGGACGAGGCCCTGGCTCTGGCTCAGACCGCCAAGCGGATTAATCCGGACGATCCGGGTACCAGCGATACCCTCGGCTGGATCTATGTCCACAAAAAAGCCTATATCAGCGCCATCGCCCAACTCCAGGACGCGGCCGAGAAACTGCCGAACAATCCAACCGTCTTGTATCATCTGGGAACCGCCCACTACAAGAACGAGAACCACCGGCAGGCCCGCGAACACCTCCTGGCCGCCCTGAAAAGCGGGCAGTCCTTTCCAGAGAGGCAGAAGGCTCAAGAGATGCTCCAGGAAATTGAAAACATGGGTGAACTGTCGGCTGAAAAGGAAATAAGGGAAAAATCCTGAACCACATGAAGCATACCCAGGGTTAACTATATGTACTTGGATTATTACGGATTGCAGAGGGAACCTTTTCACATCACCCCTGATCCCTATTTTTTCTACCTCAGCCAGAGTCACAAAGAGGCCTTTGCCTCCATGATCTACGGACTCAAAAACCGAAAAGGATTCATAGCCGTCACCGGGGAGGTCGGTCTGGGAAAGACCACTGTGCTGCGCGCTTTTCTGGAACAGTGGACGAAAAAAGAAAAAATAAAGACCATCTTTATTTTCAATACCGATATTTCCTTTAAAGGGCTTTTGAAAATCATCCTGGAGGAGCTCGGGGTCGACATCCCTGTCCGGCTTGACAGCGCAGACAGCCGGCAGGCCGCGCCGGATGAAAAGGAAGCCATCTTCGAGTTGGTTCAGGTTCTGCACAAGGCCTTGATCAGGGAATACAAGGAAGGTCAAAACGTCATCCTCATTATCGATGAAGCCCAGAACATGCCGGTGGAAACCCTGGAGAGACTGAGGATGCTATCAAATCTGGAGACGACAAAGGACAAGCTCCTGCAGATCTTTCTTATCGGACAGCCCGAACTTGAGGCCAAGCTGGAAAAAACCGAACTCAGACAACTCAGACAGCGAATCGCCATCAGGACGACGCTCAAGCCTTTGAACAAAAAAGAGACGATTCATTATATCTCTTCGCGTTTGAAAAAATCCGGGGCCCTGGCCAATACCATCTTCAGTTCCCGGGCCCTGAACAAGATCTTCAAATACTCCAAAGGGACCCCCCGCAGCATCAATATACTCTGCGACAATGCGCTGGTAACCGGGCTTGGAACCGGCAAACAAAAAATCACTCCCAGGATCATCAAGGAAGTCCAGGCCGATCTCCAGGGCAGGAGGTCTAGGGCTTCCAGGAGGAAATTAAGTTACGCCTTTGTCGTTTTCCCGATTCTGCTGCTGATCCTGGGCTGGTTCTCTCCCTACAGAGAGCACGTCCTGACCGGTATCCAGGAACAGCCTCACTTTGCCAGAGTCTCTGACTCCTTTTCATTTCTGGAGACCCCTGGGAAGAGCCCGATAACAAAGGATAAAGACGACCAGACTCCGCCTGCTGGGTCCACAGAGCAGTCAGACATTGCAGACAGCCCGGGAGAGAACGAAGCCTCCCGGTCCATTTCCGAGACTGTTTCCGATAAATCCGCGCCCCGGGAGCAGCCTGCGGCCCCTGTGCAGATTCCGGCTGAAAAGGTTTCGCAAAAACGATATCTTGTTTCCGGTGACACAAAACCTTCGGCTCCTTTGCGGCCGCAAAAAGGCATATCCGATTCGAGCCAAAAGAGGGACGGACAGGGGGAAATAGATGTTTTCGATCAGGACAGGCCGGAAGCACCTGAAGAAAGAGAAGCCAGGGCAAAAGACCCGGACCGGACCCTATACCAGCGGCTCAGCCCGCAGGAAAAGTCGATCTACTCCCGCCTGGAAGCAGAAATTTCCGTCTTTTCCGAACTGTCGCCGACCCGCCGGAAGGTCCTGATTGCCATGGCCAAACAGACCACGGTCCAAGGTCTCATGACCTTCGACAAGATGCTTGCCGCCCTGGAACGGAAAGATTTCGAGGAAGCCGCAAATCAGATGATCTATTCCAGCTGGAGGGCCCGGGTCAAGGACAAGGCCGACGAGCTGGCCGGAGTCATGAAAAACGGAGAATCAGACATTCAATTGCTTGATTAATTTTCTGTGATCCGGGGGCCTGTTTTCGGTTTTGGAACCAGCTTGAAAGATTATCAAAGGGGTGTCGAGAAATGGCTCTGAAACGAGTTGAAGAAATCGAGGCCGGCACCTGCGGCCAGGTACCAGCCTTAACAATGCCCGCCATCTTTCCATACGTTCTGCCCTTTTTTTTCTTTGCCCTGATCACTTATCTCGGTCCCCTGCTGGACCTGCCGGCAGTGGTGGCCTATCCGCTGAAAACCGTCCTGGTTGGCGCCAGTCTCATCTTTTTCTGGAGGCGGTTTCATGGGGAGATCAGGTGGCAAATGGACTGGCCGGCCGTTGCCGGAGGCATTCTGGTGTTTCTGGTCTGGATTCTGGCTGAAGGGCATTACCCGCAGCTGGCCGGCCAGGCCGGACGAACGCCTTTTTCCTTCGAGTCTCACCATACCTTTTTCTTCTATGTGCTTTTTCGTCTTCTGGGGGCGGCAGTTGTGGTTCCGATCATGGAGGAGCTGTTCTGGCGCTCCTTTGCCCTCAGGTTCTTGATCGATTCCGGCTTCAAGAAGATAGCTCTGGGGAGGTTCACCTGGTTTTCATTTCTGACCGTTTCCCTGGCCTTTGGATTCGAGCATCACCGCTGGCTTCCCGGGATTGCAGCCGGCCTGGTCTATGCTCTTCTCCTATACCGCAGCAAAAACCTCTTCTCCCCCATCCTGTCCCATGCCCTGACCAACCTGCTGCTGGGCCTTTATGTACTAAAGACCGGGCAGTGGGGTTTCTGGTAAGAAGATGGTCAAGCCCAAGCCACAGCCGACCCCAACCATCCCGCACAGCAAAGAACATTTTTTTAAATGGCTTACATAACATGATGCAGTAAATTGCCATTACTTGTTCCTAAGAAGAACTGCCTTGCACACCGGTCAAAGCAACCCACAAGACAATCAAAATATTATCGTTTAAAAACAATGTCTTACAAGAAAAGGATCTTTGGGTCCGATCTGGCACAAATCATGCAATGTATTTGCTGCAAGCTGACCTTTTTCGTGATGCAAAGAAAAGGGACAAAACCGCGTTCTCGCGTGGACAAAGCCAAACCCGCCGTGTGGCGGGAAGTGGAAGCCACGGGTTTCAAGAAGAAATCCGGGCTGCCGGGTGAAGCCGGCTTCACACACAGGGCTCAGCTGCACTTTAAAGACATCCGACTCAACTGGAGGAAGTATGCTTATTCGCGACCCCCCTTTAATTTCCGTTTAACTTGTGCAAAGTCAGGCTGCATATAGCATGAACCCGCAAACAATCCGAAAGGAGGAGAACCATGAAACGTTTGACATTCAAGATCTTTCTAATACTTCTGTTATTGTGCTTTCTTGTTCCGAGCCAATCTTTTGCTTTTTTAACAAACTGGGCTATTGATTTCGATGGCGACGGCGACTTGACCACGAACACCCTCAACGTAAGTGAACAGGTTGACAATGCTGGAACCGCCTGGATTGACAACGACCCCGAAAGCAATTCATTTAATGAATGGGGGACTTTTTGGGCTCCTGGTGCTGACGGAGCACCAAACATTCCGAGCGGTTATGAGTTGACGGCCATTTTTACCGCCAGCGGGAGCCTTGACCCCGCCACTAACACAGCCAGCTTTGCCAGCGGAGCCTTAGATATCTATGTCGATGATGCACTGAATTATGGGTCAAGTACCAGCATGGCGGATGGCATCTATTACGGCGCCAACGACGGAACCCTGATCGGCGGTTTTGATTTGACCGGCGGAAGCGGCGCGATTGATCCGGATAACAACGCCCCAAACGGGATACAAACTACCTTCTGGGAATCCAACTTCCTGGAAGAAGGCTACTGGTTTGACGAAAACGGTAACGACTTGTCCTTTTTAGACCCTTTCAGCTTCTTCACCGGGATTGCAACAACCAATGCTTCATGGTTGAACAACTTTGCGAATGCAGCTGCCCGCGACGAAATCTACTACGAATTCGCCGGAAATCCTGAAGGCCTTACAAACCCTGCTTTTCCACCAAATAACGTGGAAGATGGTTTATGGTTCTCCGGCAACGGTCAGTTCCGGGTAAACGTAATCCCGGAACCCGCAACCATGCTGCTCTTTGGTACCGGCCTGCTCGGGTTGGCCGGTCTCGGGCGGCGGAGATTCTTCAAGAAAAGCTAATCACAGTCCAAACAGTTTTTAAAGGGGCGCCTGATACCGTTCAGGCGCCCCTTTATCGTTTCCGGGTCGATTGTCGGCTGAAATTATCTCATCCTTTCTGTACATAGAATAAGAGTGTCTTTTCGATGGCGGCTTCAGCAACAAATCCCCCCTGGCCTGCAGCTGCCATGACCGACCGGGTTTGTCTGTTCTCGAAGACCCTGTTTCCCTGCAGGTAGTCAAAAAAGACAGGCAAGACCTTCATGGCTCGTTTGGCTTTGCCTGAGACCAGAAGAGCTATCAGCGGCAGGGCCGACCGGAACAACCACAGCGGTATGATCTTTGTTTTGGGTATGTTCCGACCGGCGGCTCTGAATGTGGATTGAGCCCTGCCCATGACTTCCATCAGATCCAATGCCATGTCCGGCCCTCCGCAGTGGTGCAGGACCCGGCCGGCTGTCTCCTCCTGCCGGCTCGACCAGGCAAGGGCTTTGGCCACGTAATCCACGGGAACGATGTCCAGCAAGACCCCCTGCAGATCTGGTACAAAGCCCAGGGTCCTCCTGCCGGACAGAAATTCACAGATATGATAGAAGACCTGAAAATTGATGATCTTCCCGGTTTGCGAGTCACCGACAACCATGCTGGGGCGATGCATGGTGACAGGCAGGCCCTGCTCGGCATGCGGCCTGATATAGTCTTCAGCCTCTGCCTTGGCCTGCTCGTAAGTGTTGTGGAACTCTCTCTCTTCAATGATAAAGCGCTCAGGGATACTGCCCTGCATGCGTCCGCCGACCCCGACGGTGCTGACGAATTCCACCTTCTTTAGAGTTCCCTCTTCGCGGCACCTTCGGGCCAGTTCGATCACGTTCCCGGCCGAACCAAGGGCGGACCGCCTGGCCTCCTCCAGCGGCAGGTTCATACGTACATTGCCGGCGCAGTGGATGATATGGGTGCACTCCCTGCTAAGGGCCTCAAAATCCTTTTGCTCCAATCCGAAACACGGTTCGGTCGCATCGCCTTGAAGCGGGACGATCCTCTCCTGAACATCCTGATATCCGAACCCCCAGAACGAGAGCAGTCCCTCGAATCTCTCCCGCAGGTGCCCTCTGTCCCCGGCCCTAAGCAAAAGTTTGAGCCTGGCCCCGGGAATATGCAGCAGTTCCGGGATCAGGGCCGCGCCGACCGCCCCGGTCGCACCGGTCACGAAATAGACATCAGTCATGCTGTTATGACCTTGAGGCTTCCGTGTCCCTGCTGCCCGGCTTCGGCCAGAGCTTTCCTTCCCTGCTGCCCGGCTTCCGACAGGGCCGTGTAGAGATCATCAATGCTTTTTTTGTATTTCTCGCGAATCACCTGCCGGCGAAGCTTCAGGTTGGAAGTCAGCTCCCCCTTCTCAACAGTAAACGGCTCTGCGGTCAGTATGAGTCCTGCCGGTCGTTGATACCTGGGAAGGGCCTCGATTTCCCTCTGTACCTGCTGTTTGATTTTTGCAATGAATTGTTTGGGAATGAACTTTTGCCTGCCTTTCGTGCTGCAGGCCTCTTTGTTTGCTGCCTGGGAAAGATCTGGAAGCGGGACGACCAGGACAGCGATGAGATGTTTTCTATTGTCCCCGAATATGACCGCATGCTCCACAGACGGAATCGTTCGCAGCCGATCCTCGATGCCGGCCGGGGAAACCCTCCGTCCGGTGGAGGTCTTTATCATTTCCGAGCGCCGGCCGATCAGGTTTATAAAGCCATCGTCGTCAATGGCGGCCACATCTCCGGTATGGAGATATCCCCGGCTGTCCAGCTCTACCTCTTCTGTTTCCCCGGTATAATAGGCAGTACACAGACCCTCCCCTTTCACCAGGACCTCTTTTTCCTTGGAAAGCAGAATCTCGTTTGCCGGCAACGGCTTGCCCACCGTCCCGAATTTATAGGCATAGGGCCGGTTTATGGCCATAGGCACGATATTCTCGCTGATGCCGTAAGCCTCCAGGATCAAAAGGCCCATTGCCTGAAACTTATCCAGAAGCCACTCCGGCATGGGGGCTGATCCGCTGACCATGAACCGGATCTTGCCTCCCAGTACCTTGCGGAGCCGTTTAAGAACAAGGGGATCGAGCAGGCTGTAGAGAAGGCTGTTGCCAAACTTCTCAGTCCGGTTTTCACGGACTGACCGGGCGCGTTCCTGGCCGACCCGGAGAGCGGAACCGATCAGCCCGCGGACAGGGGCCGGTTTTTTCTGAATTTCTCGAATCAGACCTTCGTACACCTTTTCGAAAAAGCGGGGAACACCTATGAAGACGTCCGGTGTGATCTCCGGCAGCAGATCGAGAATCTTTCCGGGGTCGGTCACAAAAAAAGTGGATCCATTGATCATCACCGCGCAATGATTGATCATGCGCTGGAAAAGGTTGGACAGAGGCAGCCAGCAAACCAGCTTCGAACCTTCCCCCATGCCTGGAAAGGCCTCAACAATGACCCTGCAGGCCAGGACGGCCTGCCTGTGTGTGTAGCAAATGCCTTTGGGAGTCCCGGTCGTACCCGAGGTGAAGATGATCGTGGCCGCTGCCTCCGGAGAAGAGGCGTCGATATCTTCCCAGGTGCCTGCCTCCTGCTCAGCCCGTACCCGGCTCAGGGGGATGCAGTAGTGTCCGTCATCGCCTCGATCGTCCACAGCCAGGACAAACCGTAATCCGGATTTTGTCCGCTCATCGAGCCTGTCCAGGTACCTTGCTTCCTGCACCACTAATGCCGAGACGTCCGCCCGCCTGATGATCGCGTTTACATTGTCTCCGGTCTCGCTCGGATCAACGCCGACCACCACCCCTCCGGCCGAAAGAACGGCCATCTGGAGAAGCTCCCAGGTCTGCGAAGCCGGGGCCATGATGCCGATGTGCCCTCCCGGCCGCATCCCCAGGCTGATGAGCCCCCGGACCAGGCTGCGAACGATTTGCCCTGCTTCTTCCCAGGTGGTAAAAAGCCAGTTGCCTTTCTCGTCGCGGACATAATGGGCCGGCGCCTGGGGCGTCTTTTGTATACGCTCCCTGAACAAGGCCGGAATAGTTTGAGCAGTCATAACTGGTTCCCCGTATCTTTGGAATATAACGGCGGATCATAAGCGCCTCTGGGCTGATTGATCCTGAGATCGTCCTCTTCAAGATCCAGCCACTTAAGGCTCCTGGCGACTTCCCGCCCCAGAAGTATCTTTTGCCTGATCATGACGTTCACCACCGGGGCCACGACCCTCCAATAGGTCCTGTTGGCCTTTCCTTCCCGGATAAGGGCTGAAAATTCAGGGTGATACGGATTGTAACCGAAATGTCTGAGATCGGAATACATAAGCAGCCAATTGATCGGATAATTGGTCAGGACTGGATTGGCATGTTTCTTTTTCGAGACAAGCCCTGCCTCGACAACCGCCTGCATAACCTCTTCCTGATTGTATGTCCAGGCGTGAAACGGAGCCAGGTATCTTGGAAACTCTGTGCCCCGCGGATAGCGATCAGGATTGAAGAACCTGCCGAGCTCTGATTCAGAAAATATCCCGGACTGCTTCAGGGCTGGCGGGCACCAGTCGGTTTCGCAGATAAGAATGCGGGAAAATTCGTAAAACATGCGCTCGGGTTCAGGCTGGCCCGGTGAATAACCCGCCAGAATCAAGGGAATGTCTTTTTCCAGGGCGATTCTGATGGCGTCCCCTTCAAACAGGGGCGCGTAGACATAGGATACGGTATAGACCGCGCCCCGTTCTTCCTGATTTTGCAGGAGGTAGCGAAACAGCTTTGTATAAAAACAAAAGGATGCACTGAATGACAGATGATCGATGTCCAGAATGCGTAAGGCGCGTTGGATATTTTTCCAGGCCAGATCCGGTATGTTCACATCCGTGGTAAAAGCCAGGACGTTCAGGTCGTAATGTTTCTTCAATATATAGAGCAAATACAGGCTGTCCTTGCCCCCGCTGACCGGCACCAGGCAATCGTATTCTCCCCTGCCCCTGCACCGGGATAAGGCCTGTTCAAGATCAGCCTCTCGTTTCTGACGCTCCTGTTCGTCTCCTTGATTATCCTTGACTTGATAATCACGGCAATACCGGCAGAGCCCCTGCCTGTCAATATCCGCACCAGGCACTCTCGCCGGCAAAAGACAATTTTTACATGAAGTCACGCCTGATTCCCCGATCCGGTTACAGCCGGCATTTTAACACCTTCCTCTGTGTAAAGATAGCAGAGAAGGGAGCAAAAACAAGTCCCCGAGCATGGCTGTTATCATGATAAGGGCGCTCAGGGCGCCGAAATACATGGTGGGTGCAAAGCTGCTCAAAACCAGGACCCCGAAGCCGATGCAGAGGATGGAGGACGAAAGCACAATTGCCCGTCCCTTGATGAATATGCTCTCTCCGACCGCCTCTGAGACACTCCCGCCACGTTTCCTGACCCTGACGTATTGGGACAGAAAATGGATGGTGTCATCCACGGCTATGCCCAGGGCTACAGCTGCAATCAAGGCTGTGGCTGTGTTCAGGGGGATCCCGGCCAGACCCATGATGCCGAAATTGAGCACCAGGGGGAAACAGTTGGGAACAAGGCTCAACATCCCCAAAGGAAAAGAGGCCAGGGCAAAACACATGATAAGGGCCACAGCTCCGGTTGCCAGGACCAGGCTCTGAATCTGACCGGACACCAGGGCTTGAATGATATTCACGCTCTGCACCGCCTGGCCGGTCACCCGGACATTCAATTCCGGCGCCTCCATGCTTTGCACATAGTCCCGGATTTTGGAAATAATACGGGCTTGCTCGGCGGAGCTGTGCTCTTCGATTCTGGCCATGATCCGCATATGGTCATAGCCCCTGTTGATATACTCATCGATGTCGTCTGAGTCGTACAAAAGCAGATATTGCGAGATCAATTCCCGGCTGTCGGGGATGCGGTAATATGCTGGGTCTTCATTGTGAAAAGACTCGTTCATGTCCTTGACAAAATGCGTGTAAGACATGGTTGAATCCACGCCCGGCAACTCTTTTATATACGAATCCAGGGCATCGATCCTGCGCAAATGCTCGGGTTCCTTGAACCCGTCTCTTTGTTTGGATCGGACGGAGACATCCACGACACCTATCCCGCTCAAGCGTTCTTCAACAAAGTTCACGGATTTTCTGATCCTGGAATTTTTATGAAAATACTCAATCATATTGGTTTCTACCTCGATCCGGGTGGCTGCAACTGATGCTGCCAGCACGAGTAGCCCCCCGAGAAGCACAATCTTTCGGGCATGGGCCCCGACCTGTACAGTGCTGAACTTAAGGAACCAATTCAAAGGTCCCGGGCTGCGGTCCTCGAAGTAGAGCTTTTCGGGTGGAAAGAACAAGATGAGCGGGGGCAGGAAGCAGAAGGCAAAGAAGAACTCAAAAACCATACCGGCCGCGGCCAGGCAGGCGAACTGCCTGATTGGTTCCAGATCGCTCACAGCCAGAGAGAGAAACCCTGCAGCCGTTGTCAGCGTGGTCAAAAAGCAGGGAACCGCCACCCGCTTCAGGACATGGCCCAGGGCCTGACCCTTGTCCGGGAACCTCCTCAGAACCGAATGCTGCATATGAGAAAAAATGTGAACCACATCGGCCAGAGACAGGGCCATGACCAGGGGCGGGACAATGGTCGTCACATTATTTATGGACATTCCCAGGATCCTGAACAGGCCCATGGTAGAGACAAGACAGGCCGAGATCGTGGCCATGGCCAGAACGGTCAAGCGAAGGTTCCGAAAAAAAAGAAAGACCACAGCCGCAACAAGCAGATAGGTGATCGGAATAAATCTGACCAGGTCCTTTTGCATGAATTGGCTCAGAGTGTAGTTGGTCACGGTCCAGCCGGCCAGGTGATAAGTGGTGTCGTCTTTCTGGGATTGCAGTATGCTGTGTGTTGCAGCCAAAAGCTCTTGTCTGTAGTTCGGATCTCCGGGTCGATCATGGACAAAGACGACTATGGCTGCCGTTCTGCCGTCCCTGGAGATTATATTGTTGACATAGAGCGGATTGTCAGAAGCCTCCTTTTTGAGTTCGGCCAGTTTCGCCTCTGATTCCGGTATGTCCTTTAGAAATGAAGAGATGTAAAAATAGCCCTCTTCTCCGACTATATCATCCACGTTGGCCAGGCTGACCACATCCCGGACCAGTTCCGAGGACTCCAGTTTACTGGTGATCTTCTTGATCAGGCCCAAGCTGTCCGGGGTAAAGATGTCTTGATGTTCAAAGGCGATGACAAAGAACTCGTCATTGCCGAAGACCTCCTTGAACTCTTCATAGAATTTCTGGTCCGGATGGTCCTTGAGTCTGAAGTAGTCCACGTTGCTCACCGTCCGCACAAAGGGGGCAAAGCTGCCGAAACCAGCGGCCACGATCAGGGAGAGGACGAGGAAGAACCTGGGAAAACGGGTGATGAAATCCATTATACGGTGTATCGATGAGTCAATGCTATAAACGGCCTGAAGGGCATAGGGGCGAAAGGCTGGCCGGTCAATCGGCATGTGGCTGGTTAAGAATCCTTCGGCGGTTTTTTCTGTTCACTGTTCTTCCCCAGGCCTCGTTCTTCCTGGCCCACCGGCCAGCAACTACCAGCTTTCCAGATAACGTTTGGTGAAATAAGAGGCATTGATGTCCGTGTTGTAGGCGATCCGCTCAATACGGATAATCGTCTCGTGCCCGTCACGGAGGTCCTTCATGGAGTACTGCAAAGGTGTCCAGATGTCCTCGACCTTTTCCAGCCTGTCGACTTGGTAGGACTTGATATGAACTTGAGCGTCATTGAATATTTCCATTTTCACGGGCAAAAAGATGTCTTTGGGGATCCAGGAGCGGATCAAGGTGTATTCAGACTCGGCCTTCGGCAGAGGCCTGGTTTCCAGCACCCGGCACTCGAGCCCTTTGACATTTTCTAGACCGGCAAGGGTATGCTCTGAATCGTCCACCGGACGCCGCTGCATATCCTCGTAGGTAAAGTCGGAATTGACGAAAGACCTGCCCTTCTGGCTGGTCACGATCCGCCTGGTTCGATTCAGAGCCGGCAGATACAGGAACTGCTCAGTCCGGCCTGCGCCCTTTTCCACGGAAAGGAATCCGGTCCCGGCTATATCCGGGGGTGAGGTAAACCTGATGAAGTTCCTGCGAAGACCGCTCTCCTGCTCCAGACTCAACCAGGTCATGTCCCGGATACGCTTGTCCCCGCCCTCAGCCGCAAGGATCATGACCGCCTCGGATGCAAAATTGTCCCCGACGTAGCGGTCGTGGACCCTTCGGGCCAGTTCGCGGCCGCTGAGTCCGGTTTCGTCCTGGGCACTGGCAAGACAGGGGACCAGCCATATCAGGAGCATACAAATAAGTAGTACTCGTTGCATCGTCTATTCCAGTTGTTCATTGCTGATTGTTTGCGTGTTGGTCTTACAGTCTCAAACCTGGGTAGGCCTTCAGGAAGTCACTTTTCTGCGGCTCGCTCAATCCCTTGAGAAGACTCGGATCAAGGTCTATAAAATACTGCACTGTCTCCGTTTCCAGCCTCGATATCTGCACTGTCATCTGAAAAATGTCGGGATCGAAAAAGGGAATGTCTTTTCCCGGTTTCAGCCCGGTCATGCGGTAAAAATAGGCATACAAAGGAGTATCGAAGTCCAGTTCCTTGCAGATCTGCATCATCCGTTCCATGGCTTCCCTGACTTTTCCCCGCAATCCGACCGCAGGCGCTTCCACCCGAGCATATTTCCGTTCCGGCCCGAAAATCTCGAATGGGAACAAGTTCTTGTAGTAACGAACATGCCTCGGGTTCACGGCGATACAAACGTCGTCGACCTCTGTGTAGACCGAATACCAATACATGACCTGGACTAGATAATGAAAGATGTTCTTCCAGCGATGCTCCCTGGGCGTGGCCAGAGTCGAGAGTTCGACTATTTTCCGGCCCTGGTTCCGGAACCGGTCCAACTCCTTCCTGTAGATGCCGTCCATGGGCAGACCAAATGTCTTGCTGTCGAAAATTTCCGTTAAGGTGGAAATGACCGTCAAATATGATTTGGCGACAATGTGCGTGGTCTCCGGGAGAAGCGAATAGATTGAATAGAGCATCCCGTGCGAGGCGGGCCGTTTGATGTATTTCTTCTTGAAGTAGACTTCATAGACCAGGGAGAAGGCCTGGGCCAGTTCATCCCTGTTTTCAGCGAATTTGACGGCCGGGCGGTCCAGACCCTCCAACTCGTTTGCCTGGATCCCGGAACGCTTGATCCTGACCGTACGCCGCCGCTCGTCCGTTATCAGTGTATCGTACCGGGAGAGTATCTGCTTCATCTGCTCATGTTGGTCATACATTATTTTGACATGTAAAGAATAACATCGATCCAGTCAACATAAAATTTTTCCCGGACAAAATGAAGAGGATACAGGGCTGACCGCAGGGAAAACCTGAGGCAGAAAAGGGTCCGTCCGAGCCCGCTGCCTTTGAGTAATGCTTGAGCGACGGTTAGCACGGCTATATACCGGCGCGAGGGTGATTTTAAAGATTGACAATGAACAGAGTACCGGTTTAAAATCTGCGAAAGTTAGGGATACGTTTTTCTGAAGGCGATAAACTTAACACTTTCGAAGTCAAAAAATAGTATCCGATCCTATATATTTAAACCGCATACTGACCTGATTTTGGTTCTGCTGCAAACTATTTCATAATGAATACCGGGGAATAAGGTAAGCAGGATCAGTATGATATAAAATAAGAGTCAATGCCGATCAATCTCAGAAGAGCCAAGAATACTGCGGAGAAAGACCTGGTGTATACTTTGCGGCACAAGGTCTTTGTCGAAGAAGAGCTGCGGTTCTTGAACCACTCTTCCCGAATCTACGATTTCTATGACAGCTTCGATGAAACCGTGAATATCCTGGCCTTTGACGGCGACAGACCGGTCGGCTCGATTCGGGTCACCCTGGATAATCCTGTCGGTCTGCCCGCGAGCGAGTTCTACGATTTCTCCGGCTATATCTCCAGGTTGCGCGGCAAATGCGCGAGCATCGGCTGGCTGTGCGTCCTGCACCGGTACCGCCGCCACCCCGGTCTGCTCATGGGCCTTCTCAAAATGGTCGTGCGGGAGATGCGACGAACCGATTGCCGGCACATCATAACCACGGTCCATCCGCCCATTTTTGAAATGCTCAAACATGGCTTCGGGGCCAGGGCCGTGGACAACGTGTTTGAATCCGGAGAACTCAAGGTCCCCATGCTCCCGGTGCACATCGATACCCACAAGGCGCCTCCAGGCGCCCTGGAGCCCTTCCGTGATCCGCCGAATCCGGTACTCGAAGAATCAATGGAACGACGTATCTACCACCGCAAAGAAGTTATTTTCAAACACGGTGAAACCGCCCGGGAAGCCTTTTACATCATGCGCGGCTCAGTCCGGAATCTTCCCCTTGGGCATAAAGCAATCAGCTGGAAGATGAAGCAAGGCCCCCTCGCACCGGATGATGAACTTTTGAGCAGAGGAGAAATCTTCGGCGTCCTGCCCCTCCTGGACAATGGACCGCGTGTTCACACCATGATACCCTACTCCCATGAAGTCGATGTCATGGTCTGGTCCATCGAGAACATCGAGAATCAGCTTCTGGAGTCACCGAAAAAAACCATGAAGGTCGTCCAGTCCTTCAGCAGGCGATTGCGGCAAAAAATCGAAGGAAACGTGCGCCGGCCCAACGCGGCCGAGGTGGCCAATGTGCTCTTCGATGCTTCCGAGGAAGGGAAAAAGTCCGTGCGCAAGGACTGGCTGGGACGTCAATGCGGCATTTGGCCTCACAATCTGGAAGAGATCATCGCCTCCTGGACACACAGCGACATTATTCACCCGCAGAACGGATTCATCAATGTCACCGATGCACACCGACTGCACGCACTGGGAACCTTGACCAGGGAAACGGGACTGCATCCGCTCCACTGAATCCGGAACTTCAGGCTCCGGTGATACCGCAAAAATTTCCGGGTTAAGGCTTTGAAAACCAGGAAAAGAGGGATCCGGATACTAAAAATAGTACTCCAGCCGCAGGTAGGCCTGATCGTTGTTGTCGTACTGCCCCATAAGGGTATCCGGATTTCCTTCGAATACGTCCAACCCGATCTCAACCTCCAATGCAGGCTTGATTTGAACGAGCAGCCGGGGATTGAAGGCATAGGAACCGTCGCTCAGGAAATACAGACCCTCTAGGCCTGCCTCGGCTCTCCCCCGGAAAAACTCCCGGCTCAATTCCCAGCTGAGTCCCCAGTTGTCCTGTTCGAAATAGAGGATATCCTCCTGGTGATCAAAGACGTGCTGATGCAGAACCTGGACATTGGCGTACCAGTCCTTTTTTCCGAGGTAGTCCAGTCCCAGCACTGAAAAAAGGCTTTGTCTGTCCACAGAGGTCAGATTATCTGTGAGAAAGGTCCGGGCATCGAAATAGGCGCTCTCACCCCGCAGGCCAAAGTCGCCAGCCGTGGTCTCGAAATCCAGTCCAATCATCTGCGAACGCAGATACTTTGCCCGGACGACCTCACCGGTCACCACGGCCTGTGCAGCCTGCTCCTCCAGATTTTCAGCGTCGATCGCACCGCTGACACTGATGTTCTGCACCGGAAATTCGACAAAATGGGGCCTGGGGTCGTATCCGTACAAATAGCTCGCACCGATGTCCACCCGGCCGAGGGTCGTGGCCACCCTGGCTCCGAGGGATCCGTTTTCCAGGGTGTCGGCCGGTTCATCCTCGTCGACCCCGATATCCGCAAAGAAATCCCTGAAAGCCGGATTCACGGGGCTGTCCCGGACATCTTCCTTGACATGTCTGAAAACAGCCCAGTCTGTCCCGAAAAAATCGAGCTTGTCCTCGCGGAAAAAAGGAATGTAGACACCCTCAAGGGTCACGGCCTCCAGAAAGAGACGCGCCCTGAACATCCAGTTGGGCAGTTTGCGCTCCTCCCGGTCCGGGAAGGTAAAAAGCCTCAAATCCTGGGCATTGACGGCGTCCAGCGGGCTGATTTCATCCGTCTTTCCCCAGCGGACCAACTGCTTGCCCAGTCTGAGCTGAAGCGGCCCCTGACCCCAGTTCAAGTAGGCTTCGTAGATTTCCAGATCATAATCGTCCCGGCTCTCCTTCGGTCCGAACCAGAGATAGTCCGCGTCTCCGGAGAGAACCAGGTATGTCCTGCCGGCCTTCAAACCCGGAACCAGGACTGGTTCATCCTCGGGCAGGCTGTACCTGAGCTCCGCCCTGATCCTGTTTCTGAAGGCCCTCTCATCTTCGTTGCCCCTATCGCCGTGCAGATCGTTTGCTCCGTATATCCTGGCGAAGCCGGAAAAGCGCAGGGCGCCTTCCGGCCACAAAGCTCCCGGACCATCGGCATCTTGTTCTCCGAAAGCGTCTTTTTTTTCAGCGGACGAATCAAAAATGATGGTCTGCTTACCGAATTCCGGATTATCTCGAATCGATACCTGCCCGGCCGCCGGGGCAAGCTCCTGAAAACAGAAGCATGAGATAATGACAATTATCACTGACAGGACAGGACATGCAATCCTGGACATTTCCGGCATAGTGCATCCAGCTGATTTTTTGCAGACATTTTCAAGCGATTTAAATACAGAAAATTCTGAGGAGATAATGAAGAATTTTACCTCCCCGGGTACAGGACGTCAAGGAAAAGGAAGGCTTTTGCAGGTGATCGACTTGAAAAAAACGAGAACCAATCCCGGCACTGATTTTTCCAGGAAAGCGAGGCGCATTTATGACATGGTACTAAAATGATTATCAATTCTCTGATAATTTAAAGCGTCCATTTTCCATAAGCAGGAAGCTGTCGCTGACCCCTTCCAACCAGGACCGATCGTGGCTGACCAGGATGATCGTGGTTCCCCACTTCTGCCTGGCGGCCAGCGAGGCCCGGCGGATCCGTTCTGTGCTCTCCTCGTCCAGATTGGCGGTGGGTTCATCCAAAAGCAGGACTGCGGGCTTGAGGACAAGTCTGGCCGCAAGGGCAACCCGCTGGGCTTCACCGCCTGAAAGCTGATGCCAGCTCCGTTCCGAGAAGTGTTCAGGCGGCAGCCCAACCAACTCCAACACCTGGTTGATTTTGGTCTTATGCTCTTTTTCACCCCGTACTTTCAGGCCATAGGCCACATTGGCCCGGACCGAGCGCTTGAGGAGATAGGGATTCTGGTCCAGGAGCGTGATCCTGCGCCTTATTCGGTCATCTCCGGTGCCGGCCTCCTTCCCCTGAAAGATGAGCCTGCCTGCAACCGGGTCTTCGAGAAGGGCCATGATGCGCAACAGGGTGGACTTGCCGCTGCCGTTCGGCCCGTACAAGCCGAGGATGCTCCCCCTTTCGACCTCCAGATGCTCGATGTCCAGCACAAGTCGGCCGGCATACCGCTGTTGAATATTCTCTAATCGATAAATGGACATCAGTGTTCGATTCTATTTTTTAAAAAAAGCAGGGCCAGATTGACTCCAAAGGCGATCACCAGAAGGACGAGTCCCAGGGCGATTCCCAGGGCAAACTGACCTTTGTTCGTCTCCAGGGCAATGGCTGTGGTGATGGTTCTGGTGTACCACTTGATGTTTCCGCCGACCATCATGGAAATGCCGACTTCGGAGACAATCCGTCCGTAAGCCGTGACCGCTGCCGCCAAAAGGCTGAACCTGGCCTCCCGGACCGTAGTCAGCAGGACCCTCTTTTTATCCGCGCCAAGTGTCAGAAGGGTCCTTGTGAGCCTCCTGTCCAGATTTTCCACGGCCGTCGCAGTCAGGGCCGTGATGATCGGCAGCCCGAGAATGGTCTGCCCGATGGCGATCCCCGGCAGGGTGAAGAGCAGATCGAGCTGTCCCAGAGGTCCTCGCGACGAGATAAAGGTATAGACCAGCAGACCGATGACCACGGTAGGAAAGGAGAGCAGGGTGTCCACCAGGAGCCGGATCCCCTTTTTGCCGGGGAACTGATAATGACCCAGCAGAAAGCCCAGTGGAACCCCGAAAAAGAGACTTGCGGCGATGGACAGGGAAGAGACCCTGAGGGTGCACCAGACCGCGGAATAGGTCTCCGGATGTCCGGAAAATAGAAAATCAAGGGCCTTGAGCAGACCCTGCCAGATGTAGTCCATTTTGCGTACTTTCAGTTCGTCAGTTGCCTCATTCTCTTGTCCGTCATTCCGGCGGAGGCCGGAATCCAATCAGACGATGCCATGATATAAATCCTGCGGAGCCTGGATACTTCACTTTTGCAGACTGCGGATTCCGGGAAGAACAAAAACAAAGATGCTGATAAAGTTGTTTTTTGTCAACAAATAAGTCTATAAAAAAATTATGGACTATAAATTACCAAAAACAACATAGATCCAAAAAGGATCAGGAAGCGCTGAAACCGATGCTGCAATTAGATTGACTCATCCGGCCACTCCACAGTAGATCAAGCCCGCAGCTGGTCTTTAATTATTCCCGGCCTTGATCATCGAGTTGCCTGCGGGCCAGGTCTCTGTCATACCGGTTGACAGCCGCTGGCTTGGACATTGCCCAGCACTGGCATCTCTGATAGAGTCAAATTCTAGTCTTTGGGTATGGATCGTCGGATCGGCAGGTTGGAGGGCAGAGGGCGCGGGAAGAAGAGAGAGGTCAGAGGTCAGCCCTGCCTCTGGCAGGCCTGACATATAATTAATTAATTTATACAAGAATATTTAGACAGGCTATTATGTAATTGGGTTGAAGTCCGTAATTGCCAGTTTGATCGAGGCAGAAACTTCGAAAAAATGGCGATGGAGTTCTACACGAGCTAGTCTTTATCTGTCATTCTGAGCGAGTCAGCGAGCGAAGAATCCCTTTTCTTCAGCAGGCCTGCTTTTTTTGAAAACAAATGAAGTTTCATACCAGTATCTATAATTTATGCCAACGTCTGGTATAAGTCGAAACATGGCACACAAAACTACATACCGCTGGCTCGGCCTGCCGCCCTGGATCCTCATGGCTACGGCCCTGATCCTGATCCCGGTCCTTGCCTTCTGGACTTACACCAATCTGGCCAGGGAGAACCAATTCATAACCCGGCTCCTACTGGATAAGGGGACCGCCCTGATCAGGTCGTTCGAAGCAGGCACCCGCACAGGGATGATGGGCATGATGGGCATGCGTGCCGGGAGCTTCAGGGTACAGAGACTCCTCACTGAAACGGCCCAGCAGCCCGATATCAGCTACATCATCCTGACCGACAGCCAGGGGGTCATTCTGGCCCACAACGACCCGGAAAGGATCGGCGACCGCCACGGACAGACCCTGAATCTGGAAACGATCGCCGCCTCCGGAGAGATCAACTGGCGAAGGATAGAGCATTCAGGATCAGCCGACACCTTTGAAGTTTTTCGCCGCTTTCTCCCGGCCCACGGTCCCCAGAGCAGGATGCATCAAAACATGATGCGGTCCAAACATCCCGACCGCCTTCCTTCAAGCAGAAAGGACCGCCCCTTGGGCGACGAACAGATCATCTTCGTCGGTCTGAACACAAAATTCATTGATGCCGCTCTCAAAAGCGACACCCGGCATTCAGTCATCATGGGCCTGATCCTCATCCTGATCACCTTCGGAGGATTTTTTTCCCTGTTTTTGGTCCAGGCCTACCAGAGCACCAGGATAAACCTCTCCAGGATCAAGGCCTTTTCCGACAACGTCGTGGAAAAGATGCCCATCGGACTCATCACGGTTGATTCCGGGAACAGGATTGTTTCTTACAACCAGGCCGCTGAGTCCATATTGAAACCCTGGGTATCAGAAGCCATGATCGGAAAACAATTCCAAGAGGTTTTCCCGGCTCAACTCGCGGATCTCCTTCGCAGGACCGGCAGGCAAGATAAAGTGCTTCAGCAGGAAATCGAGGTGCCCGCCCCATCCGCGAAAAGACTCCCCATGGACATCAGCATTTCTCCCCTGGCAGACGACAACGGTGTGTCCCTCGGCCGGATCGTCCTTATCCGGGACCTTTCCGAAATTCAGGAATTGAAGAAAGAGATCGAAAAAAACAGACGCCTGGCCTCCCTGGGCAAACTCGCCGCCGGCATCGCTCATGAAATCAGGAACCCCTTGAGCTCCATACGCGGTTTCGCCACCTTTTTCAAGGAGAGTTATCAAGGCCGGCCCGACTTTGAAAACACCGCTGAAATCATGATTCAGGAAGTGGATCGGTTGAACCGGGTCATCAACCAGCTCTTGGAGTTCGCCAAACCACTGGAAATAAATAAAAAAAACACATCAGTACCCAACCTCCTGCAACACTCGCTGCGCATGGTCGAACCTGAGGCCAGGACCAAAGGAGTCAGGGTAGAAAAGAAATTCGACCCGGCTCTGGATCCGGCTGCGCTTGACCAGGACAGGATCAATCAGGTCCTGCTCAACCTCTATTTGAACAGCATTGAATCCATGCCTGAGGGAGGCCTCCTCACGGTCCGGGCGCAAGAAGATAAAGACCCGGAGAAGATCCGCATCACCATCACTGATACCGGGGCCGGAATCAAGCAGGAGGACATGGTGCACATCTTCGACCCCTATTTCACGACGAAACAATCAGGGACAGGTTTGGGGCTGGCCATCTCCCACAAGATCGTGGAGGCCCATAACGGCGAAATCAGGCTTTCCAGCGAGCCGGGGCAAGGGACCACGGCTATCCTTATCCTGCCAAAGCAGAGTGAAAAGCAATGATCAAAATGAAACTCCTCTGTGAGTCTGTATAATCAATGGAGAGGCTGCGAAATCATGAACAAAAAAGCCAAGATCCTGCTCGTGGACGACGACGCCGGGCACCGGGCCATGCTCAGGACCGTGCTCAGCTCGAGCGGCTATCACATCCAGGAGGCAGACGACGGCTCTACCGCCATCGACATGGTCCGCCGGGAGCCTTTCGATCTCATTTTACTGGACCTCCGGATGCTCAAGGTCTCCGGTCTGGAGGCCCTGACCGCCATCAAGGAGTACAATCCCGCTATTCCGATCATTGTCATGACCGCCTATGCTTCGGTGGAGACGGCAGTCGAAACCTTGAAGAGCGGGGCCTATGACTACCTGACCAAGCCCCTGGACATGGATGAGCTGCGTCTGGTCATCGAGCGGGCCCTGGACCATGACCGGCTCCGCAAGGAAAACCTGCAGCTCAAAGAAAGCCTGAGTTCTCAGTTTGACCGCCAGAAGATCATCGGCCGCAGCCGGGCCATGGTCGATCTTCTGGAGACGGTCGCTCAAGTGGCCCCTTCCGAGGCCATCGTCCTCATCAGCGGTGAGTCCGGCACCGGCAAGGAAGTGGTTGCCGAAGCCCTTCACGCCAACAGCCCCAGAAAGGAAAAACCCTTTGTCAAGATAAACTGCGCCGCAATCACGGAAACTCTGATCGAGTCCGAGCTCTTCGGCCATGAAAAAGGCGCATTCACCGGAGCCCACCGGAAAAAAGAG
>JAIPDR010000172.1 GCA_021737615.1 Desulfohalobiaceae bacterium
GCAAGTGCATACCGCCGAGCACCCGTTTGATGTTGTGATCAGTGCGGATTAGAAGAAGCCGGTTAGTGCTTTATTCTTGAACCACTGTCATTAAATACAAGAAATTGCCTCAAAGGAGTTAAGCGGATCCTCTCCTGGAAAGGGCGGCCTTTTTTTCCAGGCAGGTTTTCGAAAACTCATGAAGTTTTATACGAATGGACAGGGGTCAGTGGTCAGTGGACATCCCCGCCGGAGGCGGAGAGCTTTTCAGTCGACCATCCGGGGCGGCTGAAATCTGTTTCTTCTCTCTTATCCTGTTCAATCCTGTAAATCCTGTCTAATGCTCTGCCTTCTTCATCTTTAAACCGTGAACCGTGAACTGTGAACCTCTTTAACCTCTTATTCGTGAACCTCCGCAACCCTCTTCAAGGTCTTCCCCGCTGACGTCGCCCTCTACAGCTACCTTTCTGTCAGGGCTTGACTGAGAAGCGATTTTATTGAAAAAGCATGCGCATTTTATGTGCATGAAGGAGAGGTGATCATGGGAACGACTGTCCGCAAGCAATCAGCGAATTTAAGCATCAGGAGCTATCTTCTTCGTCAGGCCAGGGCCAAAATCAGCAAAAGGACATTTGACAAGGGTAATCAATTATAGCATAAATATTCGTTTGGAACAAATCTTTTGCCTGGAAAGGGGCCAGGGTGATGATTCAGCCGAGAAATCCTGTTCAGGCCTTTTGGGACTGGTTTTCAGACCTTCCAGTTCTCCACCGGAAATTTCTGGCCCATCTATTCTGGGTCTGCACCGGAGAAGACACTGCTGATCTGATCATGGATCCAGAGGAATCCCTTGCAAAATTCGGTCATTATCTGCAACGACAGGACTTTCCACTGCGCATGCTCAGCCGCATGGTCATTGTCCGGGGAATGGTCTCCTTTATTCTTGACAACCGCGAGTCCTTCGAGAACAGACACCTCTGGCCGGGATACCGGCAGGGGGGGAACATCTCCTTTTTGTCCGAGGCCCAATGGAACAAACACCTTCGTAGCTGGAGAGAGCTTTTGACAAAAGAACTCTCCGATGCTTCCCTGAGCTACTGGGCCAGGATGGTCACATCATAATTGAATTTGAGGGCGGTATGTTGTTTTGTAGTAAAATGTTTTTCCGGAATGGTCTTTGGACGATTTTTGGCCTTGCCCTCGGGGTCTTCCTGGGGGTTTCCCTTGTGCTCGATGGCCGGGTCTCCCGGGCCGCGTCAAACCCGGAAGTGCCCGAGAGTCTGACGATGGTGGAATCGGTGCGGTATGGCTTGAATAACAACCCCAATATCCGGGCCGCAGAGTTCGAGATCAAGAAGTCCGCATCAGACATCGGTCAGGCCAGAAGCCAGTTTCTTCCTCGGTTGACTTCGAGCGGGGAAATCCAGAAACTGGAGAGCATCTCGGCCGAAGGCCCGACCCAGGAGGAAGCCATCAGTCAGAATTTTTCGTCCCTCGCGATTCAGGTCGTACAGCCCCTGTTCGCCGGACTATCCAATCTGAACAGTTATCAAAAGGCCAAGATGCAGAAAGAGTTGAGCCGTCAGGAGAAGGACCGCAGAGAACTGCGGTTGATTCTGGATATCCAGACCAATTTCTTGAAGCTCTTAAAGGCCAGAGAGGATGTCGAGACCCTGGCCAAAACCGTGAGAAGGCTTGAAGTCAACGTCGAGTCGGCCCAGGCTTATCAGCGCCAGGAACTGGTCCCCTACTATCAAGTCCTGCAGGCCGAGGTCGAGCTGGCCGATGCCCAACAGGAATTGAGTCAGGCCCGAAACAGCGTGGCCAAATTGGGATTCACCCTGAACAGTCTGCTGAATATTCCGGTGGGTTCCGATACCAGGTATCAGGGCCGGCTTGCCGATTTTGAAAGGGATTTTTCCTACTCCTATGAGCAGGCCCTGAGCCGGGCTCTGAAGAAACGTCCGGAAATGCAGTCGGCCAGGCTTCAGGTGGACATCGCCCTGGAGCAGATGGATGTCGAAAGGGGTAAATTCTTTCCTCGCCTTGATCTGGTGGGAGGATACACGATCACCGACCGGGACTTTTCAGAGACCGGCACCAATATTGTCGGGGAAGCGGTGGAGCGGGACCAGCGCAATGAATACTGGAGCGTGGGCATCCGCCTCAACTGGGATCTCTTTTCCGGAGCCAGCAAGATCCACCAGTATCAGAAAGTAGGATACGAGTTGCGGCGGATGCGGAGCAAGGTCCAGGACATTGAAAACCAGATCAATAACCAGGTCAGGTCCAGCCACATCTCCTTCCAGGAAGCAAAAGAGCGGATAGTATCCACCCGGAAAGCGGTGCAAGCGGCCCGGGAAGGCTTTGCCCGGGCCGAAAAGAACCTGCAGCTGGGTCTGGGCACCATCCCCGAGCTCCTCGATGCCCAGGCCCGTCTGCGCCGGGCCGAGGGAAACTGGAACAAGGCCCGGGGCGATCAGCTTCTGGCCAAAGCACAATTGTACTTCTCCATGGGCATCCCCAACAAGGGCCTGGATTCCCAGGTCATGAAGCAATGACGATTTTACATATTTCCACCGCTGTTTTGCGGCGGCGGGATGAGGTCTGATTCATGGTCAGCCCCAGTGTCTTGATCGCCGGATGGGTCACCGCTCTGTACCTGATTCTCGGCCCATTGGTCCTCTTCGGGTTCTATTCCTTTTTCGATTACCTCTCCCAGAGAAAGGACCCCCGGATCCAGAAACGGGCCGGGTATTTTGAAGACATCGACCCTGCCCTCTGGACTGAACAGGAGGCGGGGCAGTTTCTCAGGGAGGAGAACAGTAATTTGTAATTTGTAATTTGTTATAGGTGCACCCCAAATGCGGGATTTCCTCAGAAAGTGGAAAAAGTACTTGACCTTTGCCGCGGCTTTGAGTTGCTTTATCAATCTCCTGCAGCTGACCTTTCCCTTTTACATGTTTACCATTTACCGCAATGTCGTGGTCAGCTACAGCCAGGCCTCCCTGCTGACCATCACTGTAGCCGCTTTTTACGCCCTTGTGGTCCTCGGTTTTTTCAATTTCTGCCGTTCCAGGCTCCTGGCCGTGGCCGGCAAGGATCTCAACCAGAGCTTACGGGACGACGTCTATAAGGGGATGATCAAAGGATACGCCGGCCTGCAGAAGAAGACCTACCTCCAGGGCCTGAACGACCTGGAGACGGTCCGCAATTTCTGTACCAATAACGGCATGTACGCCCTGTTCGATGCCCCCTGGGCCCCCTTGTACCTGCTTTTGATCTACGCCTTCCATCCGCTCCTGGGGGCCATCGCCACCATCGGGGCCCTGCTGATGTTCGGCCTGTCCGTCCTCCAGGAGTATCTGATCCGGTCCAGGATGCGTTCGGCCAATGCCCGGAACAACCAGAACCAGAAGTTCGTCGATTCCATGCTGCGCAATGCGGAAGTGGTCAACGGCATGGGCATGCTGCCGGCTGTGGCCGACAGGTGGGAAGCGGCAAACCAGGAGGTCATCATCGATCAGACCGTGAGCAGCCAGTATGCCGGGATGATACAGTCCATCATCAAGCCTCTGCAGAATGTCCTGCAGGTGCTTATTTACGGTACAGGAGCCTATTTGGCCATCACCCGGGGATTTTCAGTGGGCTTGATGGTCGCGGCGGCCATTATCATGGGCCGGGCCCTGGCCCCGGTCATGCAGGTCACCGGGACCTGGAAGTTCAGTCTGCAGGCCAGGGACGCCTATCGCCGTTTGCGGGAATTTCTGGAGGCCTTCGAGAACCAACCGCAGAAAATGGACCTCCCGGTGCCCACAGGGAAGATCCAGGTGGAAAACTGCACCCTGAACATCGGGGGGCGTTTTCTGCTGCATAACATCGCCTTTGCTTTGCAGCCCGGGGATTTCCTATGTGTTATCGGACCAAGCGGAGCCGGGAAAACCACCCTCTGCCGGGTGCTGTTGGGGCTCTGGCCCACGATGGGCGGGAAGGTCCGTCTGGACGGGGCGGACATCTTTTACTGGGACCAGGATGATGTGGGCCCGTATATCGGGTATGTCCCCCAGGAGATCGAACTCTTTCCGGCCACGGTCGCCCAGAACATCGCCCGCATGGGGCGCCCGGACGAGGAAAAAGTCCGCAAGGCGGCCCAGGAGGCCGGCATCCACGAGACCGTCAGCCAATTGCCGGAGGGCTATGAAACCAGGCTCGAGACCCAGGGCGGCATTTTCCTGTCCGGGGGGCAGAAGCAGCGCCTGGGGCTGGCCCGGGCTTTTTACGGGGACCCGCCACTGCTGATTCTGGATGAGCCCAATTCCAATCTGGACGAACAGGGAGAAGAGGAGTTGATCGCATCCCTGCAGGCCAGGAGACAACAGAGCCCTTTCACCTGTGTCCTGGTCAGCCACAGGCCCGGAATGCTGCAGCTGGCGGACAAGATTCTGGTTCTTAAAAACGGAATGCAGGACATGTTCGGGCCAAGGCAGGAGGTTTTCTCCAGGTTGTCCCAGCCCAAACAGTCCAGGACCGGCCCTTTGCAGGTGGTTCGGGCCTGACTGGGCGGAGGGTCAGAAGCAGAGGGCAGAGGGCAGAGGGCATAGGGCATAGGGCATAGAGCATGGGGAAGAAGGAAGAGCGGATCGTTGAACATCGATACGGCACGAGATATTTTTCGCCTTCCGCGATTGAGGTTTGCCTTTTTCAACTGTGAAGCTCTTAACCCTCTGCTCTATGCTCTCTGCCCTATGCCTCTTGCAACCGTTAACCGTGAACTGTGAACCTTCTTAACCTCTTGTAGTATTTTCATGTTAGCCTTTTTGAAACAATTTTCCAGATACTTCGCCTTTGCCGGGCTTTACAGCATGTTCATCAATGCCCTGTATCTGACTTTTCCCATTTACATGCTGGCCATCTATGTCCGGGTGCTGGACAGCTTCAGCTTCCCCACCCTGTACAGCGTGACCCTGGTGGCCCTGGCGGCCCTGGCTGTGCTCGGGATCTTGGATTTCCTACGTTCCCGGCTCCTGGTCCAGGTCGGGGTGGAGATGGACAAAAGACTGAGCCGGGGGGTTTTGTCCGAGATGCTCAGAAAGGCGGCCGGAGTGGACCGCAACCAGTCCGGGCAGGCCCTCAGGGACGTGAATCAGTTGCGGAACTTCTTTGCCGGCAATGCCGTGTTTTCTTTTTTTGACGCCCCCTGGGTTCCCCTGTATCTCTTGATCATCTATCTAATGCACCCCTTTCTGGGGCTGGTGGCCACCGGCGGGGCCGTCGTCCTTGTGGCCCTGAGCCTGACTCAGGAGCTTTCCACCCGCAAGGACCGCGATCAGGCCAAATCGGCCAATATTCAGGGCCGGAATTTTTTGGACAAAAGCCTGGGCAATGCCGAGTTCGTGCACAGTATGGGCATGATTTCCGGGCTGGCGGCCCATTGGAAGGGGATCAACGACCGGGAGGTCTCCCTCCAGGACAGGGCGGATCGAAAGTCTGAGGCCTTTCAATCCATGAGCAAGAGCTTCAGGCTGATGATGCAGGTCATGATTTTCGGGGCCGGGGCCTATCTCGTGCTTCAGAACCAGACGAATTCAGGTATCATTATCGCCGCTTCGATCATCATGGGTCGGGCCCTGGCTCCGGTGGACCAGGCCCTGGGGACCTGGAAGCAGACGGCTGAGGCCAGGGAGGCCTATAAGAGGCTGCGGACCCTTCTGCAGGGTTCCGGACCGGACAGTGTGACCAGGCATATCGAGCCAAAGGGTGATCTGCGGGTCGTGGAGGCCGGATTTACCGTGGAGGAGCAGCCCATCCTCCGGGACATTTCCTTTGAGCTGCAGGCCGGGGAATTCCTGGGAATCATCGGGCCCAACGGGGCCGGAAAGACCACCTTGTGCCGGCTTTTGCTGGGGATCTGGCCGGCCTCGACCGGGCAGGTCCTTTTGGACGGACAGGACATCTTTACCTGGGACCAGGAGGAACTCGGGGCTTTTCTCGGATATCTGCCCCAGGATATCGAGCTTTTCCCGGGAACGGTCAGTGAAAACATCGCCAGGATGCAGACTCCGGTGACGGACAGGGTCATCGCGGCGGCAAAAAAGGCCGGGGCCCACGAGACCATTCTCAGGTTCGCCAAGGGCTATGAAACTGAAATCGGCCCCAGAGGCGGCAACCTCTCCGGTGGTCAGCGGCAGCGGGTGGGCTTGGCCCGGGCGGTTTTCGGCGACCCGGCCCTGGTGGTCCTGGACGAACCTAGCTCGAATCTGGACGAGGCAGGGGAAAAGGCCCTGACCCTGACCCTGCGGCGGCTGAAGAGACAGGGCACGACCACGGTCATGATCAGCCACAAGCCGGGGCTGCTCTCTTTTGCCGACAAGATCCTGGTTCTCAAAAAGGGAACCATGGACCGCTTCGGCCCCGGCCGGGAGATTTTCGGGAGCCTGAGCCGGAAATAAGGCGCCGTAATGAGGGACAATCGTCTATGGCATCTGAAGAACTGAAAATATGCAAAAACTGGATGAACCAAAAATTCGAAGTACGAAACTCGAAATCCGAAACAAGCACGAAATTCAAATTTTCTAATTTCATAAACAAAGAAAAATAACAAGAATCAACCAGATAGCGTCGGTTGCCCTTGGATGAAATTTACAGCATACCTATTCCGGGCAGGCTTCGCTGCAGGCGAAATTCGAAAGCGGGCTATCCGTAACTGCCGCTTATAAGGGGTCTGAAGTCATAATGCGCCACATCGTTTTGAAGTTGCTGAAGTATTTTTTTTATGCCGGTCTTTTCAGCCTGGTGGTCAATATCCTCTATCTGGTCTTTCCCCTGTATTTGCTGGTCCTGTTTGAGAAGGTCCTGGACAGCTACAGTTTTTCCAGTCTGCTCACGGTCACGGTCGGAACGGTCTTTGCCCTGGCGGTCATGGGGCTTTTGCACTATATCCGCTCCAGAATCCTGATCCGTTCCGGACTGGAGGTGGACAGGGACCTGAAGAGCACGGTTCTTGCGGAAATGTTCGCCTCCGGGGTCAGTTTGAACCGGGCCGGCTACAGGCAGGGACTTACTGATATAGACATCCTGAGGAATTATTTCGGGGACGGGACGCTTGGGGCCTTGTTCGACGTCTTTTTTGTTCCCCTCTTTGTCCTGGCCATCTTTTTCCTCCATCCGGATCTGGGAGTCGTGGCCCTGTGCGGGACCCTCGGCCTCGTCCTTCTCTGGTTCATGCAGCATCGTTTGATCCGCAAGAGATGGGATCAGGCCGGGGCGGTTCTGGCCATCGGCCAGAATCTGGTAGCCTCGGCTCTGCGAAACCTGGAAACCGTCACGGCCATGGGCATGGACCAGGGGATCGAGGCCCAATGGCAGAAGGGGCATCAGCAGGGAGTGGACCTGCAGGCCCGGGTCAACGGCTATCTGACCGGGCTTGGCTCATTGAACATCTTTTTGAGGCTGACCCTGCAGACCCTGGTCTTTGGTCTGGGGATTTACCTGGTCTTCCAGGGTGATATTACGGCCGGGATCGCCGTGGCCGCCCTGTTGCTCACCGGGCGCTGCCTCTTCTCCCTGGAACAGGCCATGTCCACCTGGAAAAAGAGTGTCGAGGCCAGGAGTGCTTTCAAGCGTCTGGATCAGCTGCTCAAGGGCGCCGGGCAGCAGGAGAGCATGGAACTGCCCGCCCCCGAAGGGAAGCTGGAAGTCGAAGGGGCCGGGCTGGCCCTGGGGGGCAGGAACCTGCTGCGAAACATCACTTTTTCCCTGGAGTCCGGGGAGTTTTTGGGGGTCATCGGTCCTAGCGGGGCCGGAAAGACCGTCCTGGCCAAGATGATCCTGGGCATCTGGCCGTCCCTTGGGGGCAAGGTCCGGCTCGACGGGGCGGATGTCTTTTTGTGGGACCATCGAAAACTCGGACCCAGTATCGGGTACCTGCCCCAGGAGGTGTCCCTTTTCTCCGGGAGCGTCAGCCAAAATATCGCCCGCCTGGGAGAAATAAGCGCGGACCAGGTCCTGGCCGCGGCTCAAAAGGCCGGACTGCACGAGACCATCCTCAGGCTTCCACAAGGCTATGATACGGAAATCGGCGAGGGTGGGGCCAGGCTGGCCGCAGGCCAGCGCAGACTCCTGGGCTTGGCCCGTGCGGTTTACAACCGGCCGGGACTGGTGGTCCTGGACGAGCCCAATGCCGACCTGGATGACGCCGGGGAACAGGCCCTGGTGAACTGCCTGGGTATGCTCAAGGATGAAGGAGTCACCGTGATCATGGTCACCCACAAGCCGGTGCTTTTAAACAGCGCGGACAAAGTGCTCATGCTCAAGGATGGACAGACCGTGACCTTCGGCCCCAGACAGGAGGTTTTCCAGCGGTTGATGGGGCAGAAACAGCAGAGGGGTTAAGAGGTTAAGAAGGTTCACGGTTAAAAGGCAGGGTTAAGAGAGTTCACAGTTCACAGTTAAAGAGTGAAAGAGGTCCAGGGGGCAGGGGACAGGGGACAGAAGAATAAATGCTGGTATGCTGGTATGCTGGTATGCTGGGGTAACCTGGAAATGGTTGCCTGCTGAGGGGGAATCCTGTCAAAGATGGGACAAGCCCCTCCGAGTAAGGTTTAGTCAACCGCTTGGTAGAGTGATCCTTGAAGGCGGAAGCCTGAAAAGGTGAAACTCGAG
>JAIPDR010000173.1 GCA_021737615.1 Desulfohalobiaceae bacterium
TCCGGCAGCGGCCTGGGCAGCATACCCACTCTGCTCCCGGCCGTGGTGGCCGTGTCCATCCTCTTCGGCACCACCTCCATGCTGGCGGTGACCGTGACTTTTGAAAAGAAACAGCGCTCTTTTGAGCGGCTCCTGCTCGCGCCCGTCCCCTTGGAGCTATTGATGCTGGCCAAGACCGGCGGGGCCATCCTCTTTGGCATAGCCAATGCCTTCGTACCGGTGATCATGGCCGCCTTCCTCATGGATATGTCCCAGGTGACCTGGGCCGCTTTTGTTCCGGCAGTAGTCTTGATCTCTGTAAGCTCTACTTTTCTGGGGCTATTCATCGCCGTGGCCGTGAGCGAAGTCTTTGAAGCCCAGACCTTTTCCAATTTCTTCCGCTTTCCCATGATCTTTCTGTGCGGGCTCTTTTTTCCCATCCAGCAATTGCCCATCTTCCTGAAGCCGATTTCCTATGCCCTGCCCCTGACTTATGGGGCGGACGTACTCCATGGGGCAGTCCACGGAGCGCACGCCCTGCCCTATGCCCTTGATCTGGCCATCCTCGGCGCATTCTGCCTGGGCTTGTTTCTACTCAGTCTGCGCAATATCCGGAGGCACTGGATTGCCTGATGTCCCGACCGGAGACGAGTCCCTGCTGCAGGCCGCAGGCAGAGGGGATCGCCGGTCTTTTGAAGAACTTGTCGGCAGGCACCAGACCTGGGCCTGGCGGATTGCCTATCGATTTACAGGCCTCGAAGACGAAGCCGCGGATGTGGTCCAGGAGGCCTTTATCCGGCTCCTGCAGGCTTCCGGCCGGTACCAGCCTACGGCAAAATTCCGGACATATTTTTACCGGATCCTTACCCGCCTTTGTCTGGATCAAGCGAAAAAGAACAAAACGGTAAGATTGGAAACGGTGCCGGATCTTCCCGATCAGATCCCGGGCGCGGCCGCGGAATTGATACATCGCGAAACAGCCGCCGCAGTTCGGACCGCCCTTGACACTCTTGCCCCGAATCAACGCATGGCCATCGTGCTTCGCTACTATGAAGATCTGAATTATCAGGAGATTGCCGCAGCCCTTGAGACGACGCCCAAGGCTGTGGAGCGGCTCCTGGCCCGGGGACGCAAACATTTGCGGGGCGTCCTCGAAAGCCGGCAAAACTTTTCTTCTTTCTGACGGGGGTTTTTCGGTTTTCAGTCGTTAATAATAAAAGAGGGGGGATGAACATGTTGTCCTGCATCAGGTATCAAAAGCGGCTTGGCGCTTATCTGGACGGCGAGCTGTCGGCAAGAAAGCAGGCCGCAGTCGAGCGGCATGTGGCAAGGTGCGCCCCCTGCAGTGCTGCTTTGAGCGACCTGCAGGGCTTGCAACCCCTTATGTCGATCCTCGATGTCCCACCGGTCCCGGCCAATCTGACTTCACGGATTCTGACCGGGGCATACGAACCAAAAAGGCGGAGCGGGACAGGCCAGCGCCGGTTGTGCCGGGATGCATCATGGTATCCGTCTTGGCTCGTTAAGGGTGTGACCGCCACGGCTCTGATTGCCGGTTTGGCAATGGGAACATATATGGGCTGGAGCAGTTTTCGGGCCGGCGGAACGCAGTTTCGACTGACGGCCTCGATAAGTATATCCAACGACAGTACACTTTATGCTTTTGACACTATGCGTGCCGCCCCAGATGGCTCCATCGAGGCCGCAACTTTGAAGCTGCTGGGAAAAAGAGGGGAAATAGAACCATGTGGCACAGATTAAAGACACCGCTTATCGCCCTGTCCGTGGGCCTGAACCTGGCTTTCATCGCCATGTGGATAGCTCAGACCGTTCCTGAACTGTCGACAGGGTCGAAGCCTGCCACAAACGCCGCAGGGGACGGCCCGGATTTTCTTCACCGGACAATCGGCGTTACCTCCGAACAATGGCGGCAGATAGAACCCCATATTCGACAGTTCCGGAAGAATGCGCAAACCCAGCGCCGGACCATATCGGCCCTCAGAATGGAGCTCATGGAACTTCTGGCCGCATCCGGATTGGATGAAAGGAGAATTCGGGCCAAACAGGAGCAAATCCTTACAGAGAAAAGCAAAATGCAAAATCAGGTCATTGAACTCCTGCTTCTGGAAAAAAGGATCTTAAAACCGGAGCAGCAAAAGGCCTTGATAGGGGTGATCCATGGGTACTGCAGTGGTAATGAGACAGGTGACTCACCCGGCCCAGGGCTTGGGCAGGTGTTGAGAAGCGATGAATCGGCTTTTGGCAAGGACCACGATGACAAATGAAAAATATTGCGATCTGGCTGGCAGTTCTTGTTTTCATCGGCTGCGCCCCCATGAGCCCAACCGATCCCTACAAGCCGGTCGTCCGGTCAGGAGGCTTTGCTTCAGTCCCTCGGCCGGCGATTCAACCGGCCGTTGCCCCTGAAGGGCCACTTACTTTGCAGCAGGCCATCGAGATCGGGCTTGCCAATAACCCGGGAGTCGCAGCTCTGGACTGGGAGACCGCAGGGGCAGAGGCCCGGCATGACCAGGCCTTTAGCGAAAGACTGCCCAGGCTCGACGCGGTGAGTGGCTATACTCATTCCCTCGATGCACAAAGGCTCTCTCCAGTCAGCGAAGGAGGTGATACGGGGCTCTTCAGCCGGAATATTCTTGCAGGCGATCTCGTGCTTTCCATGCCGCTTTTCACCGGAGGGCGGCTGGTTAACCGGGTGAAGGCGGCCGATTTGCTTCGCCAGGCCCTATCGCAGCGACTGGCTCGCAGCCGGGAAGAGCTTGTCTTCAATGTTTCCAGTGTATTTTACAGAATTCTCGCTCAGCGGCACGTCATTGAATCCCTCGAGTTTTCGCGGCAAACCCTGGCAGAGCATATGAAACGCATCGAGGCCATGATTAAAGCGAAAAAGGCCGCCAGGGTCGATCGGATGCGGACCGATGTCCGGCTGGCTGACGTTCAACAGCAACTGGCGCGGGAGAAAAACCTTCTGGTTGTCCTGCGACGCACCCTGGCCAACTTCCTCGGACAGGAGGAAAACATGGATAAGATCAGGCTGCAGGGCAAATTGGCGTTGGGGGAAGAGGCCGGCCTTCCAGAGTTGGAGACTGCCCTTGCCGAAGCCTGGAACGCGCGTGACGACTATTTGGCCGTAAAGTCCGCCCTTGAAGCCCAGGCCAGAAATGTGGATGCAGCCAGAGCCGGGAACTGGCCGGATGTTTCATTCCAGGGTTCTTATGGCGGGAACTTGGCCGCTGGACAGACAAGCGGGACAGGAGACGATTTGGAGGACGAAGGTCGTATCGGCCTGGCCATGGAAATGCCGCTCTTTGACGGCGGTCGGATCAGGGCCGAGGTTCGCGAACAGTATACACGACTTGCAGCGGCCCAAAAACGGCTCCGGGAACTTGAGCTTGAGATTCGGCTGGAGATTGAAACAGCCCTGGCCGGCATAGAATCTTCGCAACAACGGGCGAGGGCGCTTCAAAAGTCCATTATCCAGGCCAAAGAAAGTCTTCGTATCGAACAGCAGAAATATAATCTGGGCAAAGGGGCTATTGTGGATGTGCTCGATGCCCAGGCTTCCCTACTGGAGACGGAGACCACCTACTACCAGATGTTGGCCGAATTACAGACAGCCATGGCCCAACTGAAGCTTGCAACAGGTAAGAGATGAGAAAACGGATCTTCCTGACGGTCTTGATTGCGGCAATGCTTGCCGCAACCGGAATATTTATTGTGTATGGTCTCCCATCGGATAAGACTGAAACCGGGCAACAGTCCAAGCAGCAAAAACCAGCCCTGGTCAAGGCGGTTTTTGCCCATCAGTCAACCCTCTCCCGCAGGTTGGTCTTGAACGGTTCGGTGGAGCCTTACCGTCTGGCCCGATTGGCCTCACCCGCCGAGGGGCCGGTTGAAAACATCGGTGTGCGGGAAGGCGATCGAGTCAAGGCCGGCCAGGCGCTGCTTTTCATCGGACGCAAGAAAGGGGCCGAAGCCTTGATCGCCTCGCTGCGCGAAGAGGTCAAGAAAGAGGAGGACGAACTGAGCCGGACCAGACAACTCTGTGAAAGCGAAGCCCTGCCCGGGGAACAGCTCGATCAGGCCAGATTGTCTTTTGAAAAAGCCCGCGCCCAATTGGTCCAGGCAAAAGAATCCTTTGGGGATTACACAATTACCGCCCCCTGGGACGGAGTCGTCTCGTGTCTGGAGGTCAAGGAGGGCCAATTTGCCGCCCCGCGTACTCTGCTCATGGAGATGTACGATCCGGAAAGCCTCGTGATCCGTGCGGCCGTCCCGGAAAGACAAGCCGCGGAAATCAAGATCGGCTTGCGGGTGGATATCCGCCTGGACGCCTATCCTGGAGAAACTGTGCAGGGCCGCATCACGCGGGCCTATCCCTATCTGGATTCCCGTTTGCGCACCCGGACCATAGAAATCGTCCCGGATAAACCGCTTGATCTGCTGCCGGGCATGTTCGCCCGCTTACAGGTGCTGCTGAAAACTGTCGACCAGGCCGTTGTGGTGCAAAAGGATGCGGTCCTTTTCACGCCGGAAGGCGAGGCGGTTTTTGTGGTAGAGGATGGAAAGGCGATCAAACGTCGGATAAAAACAGGCATCGAGGAAGAAAACCGGATCCAGATTGTTTCCGGAGTGCTGGCAGGAGACAGTGTTGTGATTGCCGGCAACCGGAAACTCAAATCCGGGGCTGCTGTTCGCCTTATAAAAAAAGACAAGCCGGAAAAAGGGGGATTCCGGGACGTGGTTGAACCGACTGCCCGGCAGCAGCCAAAGTCCAAGACCGGAGTCGGCCGGCAATGAAAAGCACTGTCTATGCCGTTCACCGTCGCCTAGCCACCAGCGCCATTGTCGTCGCTTTTGTGGTTCTCGGCCTTTACGGACTCTGGCGGCTTCCGGTGGACTATCTGCCGGATGTGACCTATCCCCTGGTCAAGCTGCAGATCCAATGGCCTGCAGCCACGCCTGAGGAAATCGAAACCGAGATCGCCGACCCGGTGGAACGTCTCATGGCCACGGTGGACCGGCTGGATTATCTCAAATCCTCTTCTATGGAGGGTCTTTATGCTTTGGATGTCCGTTTTCAGTACGGCGCGGATATTGATGTGGCCTTCCAGGATGTGCTGGCCGCCCTGACCCGGGCCGAGCAGCAACTGCCCAATGACATTGAAGCCCCTTATGTGTTTAAGGCTGACCCTTCCCAGCTTCCGGTCATGCAGCTAACAGTCGTCTCGGAGCTGTGGGGACCGGTCAGGCTCCGGGATTGGGCGGATAACTGGCTTCAAGACAGGATCCTGGCCGTGCCGGGTGTGGCCGGAACGGAAATCATCGGCGGACTCGAACGCGAGATCCGCATCCAGCTCGATCCATCGGCCCTGGAAAAACACAAACTGTCACTGGATGCGGTTATCCGACAAATTGGTGCTGAGAACGTGGAACTGACCGGCGGCCGGATCACAGAAGGCCCCAGTGAAATTATCGCCCGGACCATGGGCGAATATGCAAGCCTGGATGATATTCGCTCAGTGGTCGTGGCCGGAGAAGGACACCAAAAAGTCTATCTCAAGGACATCGCCGAGGTGGTCGACAGCCACGAGGATGAGCGGGTCATCACCCGCTTTAACCGGGAAGAGTGTGTTAAGATTTCCGTTCTCCAGGAAGCAGAAGCCAATACAGTGCAGACAGCTGAAAATGTCGGCCGGCTTTTGCAAGAACTGCAAACTGAGCTGCCGGAGGGACTCGGGCTCGGTTATGTGGAAGATCAGGCGGTATATGTCAAACAGGCCCTTTCCGGCGCACGTAACGCGGCCATAGCAGCGGCGGTACTTTTGATCGCCGTGGTCTACCTGTTTCTGGGCAGTGCCAGGCGGGTATTGATCATGGTCATCGTCCTGCCACTGACCCTGGTGCTCAATTTCGGGTTCATGAAGCTGGCCGGTTTTTCTCTTAATATTTTTTCCCTGGGCGGCCTGATCGTGGCCATCGGCGTGGTCCTGGACAATTCCATCGTGGTGGTGGAAAACATTTCGCGCTTAGGACAAGAAGATCCTGACCAGGAGGCGGCCGGGCAGGCCGTGGAAGCAACCAGCGAGGTCGGCCCGGCCCTGGTGGCGGCAGCGCTTTCATTTTTGGCCCTGTTCGTGCCGTTTCTCATCGTTCCCGGCTTGATAAGCCTGCTCTTTCGGGAACTGATCCTGGTCATGGCTGGTATTGTTATCATCAGCCTGATTGTGGCCGTAACCGTGACCCCCATGATGGCGGCCATCCTGTTCGGCAAAAGCAGACACACAAATAAATCCGGCTGGTTTGAACGGCTGTTTGTTCGATGCACCGAGTTCTATGGCCGGATGTTGAACCGGGCCGTGAGATGGAGATGGGCCCTGATCCCGGTTTTTCTTTTGGTTCTGGCTGCGGCCTTTGTTTTATTGGGAAGGCTTGGAGGCGAATTCCTGCCCCTTATCGACGACGGCCGGATCATGGTCAAGGTGAAAATGCCCAGCGGTGCTTCTGTAGACGAAACAGACCGAGTGCTGCAGAAAATCGAAAAACAGATTGCGACAGACTCCCGGATTGAAAGCACATTCGCCCTGGCAGGCGGGCAGGTAAAGGGGTTGACCACCTATGATATCGCCAATGAGGGTCAGGTGGACATCCAGCTTGTCCCCAGGGCGAAACGGAACGTCAGCACCGCAGCCTATGTAGCCCAGTTGCGCAAAACAGTCGGCAGCATCCAGCCGCCGGGAGGCAAGGTCATGGCCAGGCAGATGCCCATCAAGGGCATCCACGGCATGCGGGCTGCAGATGTAATCGTCGAGGTCAGGGGCCGGGACATGGAGATCCTTGGAGAACTGGCCGGGAATACGATGCAGACCATCGAAGGCCTGGAACAGTTCCGGAATGTATCCGTCTCCATGGACCAGACCAAACCAGAGTACCAGATCAAAGTGGACCGGACAAGGGCCGCCGAGCTGGGGATATCGGTTTCAAATGTGGCAGAGTCTTTGCGTACCCTGATCACCGGAGCAGTGCCCAAGTCTTTTCGCGACGGCTCCGAGTATTACGGCATTCGCGTACTGGTTCCGGAAACGCACCTCACCAGCCGTCTGGATGTGGAGAACCTGATCCTGACCAATATAGAGGGTGACCATCTTCGGCTGAGGGATATCGCCGAAGTGATTCCGGCCTTGGGACCGGTGGAGATCATCCGGGAAAACCAGATCAAGCAGATCAGCCTGGAAGCGGATATCGTGAGTGACGATCTGGCCGGCGGGGTAAGTGTGCTGCGGAGTGCTTTGTCACAAATAAAACGACCGGCTGGTTACGAATTCGACTTCGGGGGAAACGCCGAGATGATGGCGGATATGAAGGATACGGTCCTGGCGGTGCTCGCATTTGCGCTGTTTTTTTCCTTTATCGTGCTGACCGTGCAGTTCAACAGCCTGAAGCTGCCGTCCCTGATTCTTTCGAGCCTGCCGGTCTGCCTGGCCGGCTCGGTATTTTTGATGTATCTCACCCATCTGCCCCTGGGGGCCACGGTGATCATAGGCGTGCTGGTCGTCGTGGCCGTGACGGTCAACGACGGCGTGCTGCTTCTGACCTATGCCCGCGATATTCAGGACAAATATGGACTGATGCCACAGCTGGCAGTAATAAACGCCGCAAAAATCCGCCTGCGGCCCCGGATCATGACCACGGTGACGACCATGATCGGATTTCTGCCCCTGGCCC
The DNA here is from genome assembly GCA_021737615.1 of Desulfohalobiaceae bacterium. Taxonomy (GTDB): domain Bacteria; phylum Desulfobacterota; class Desulfovibrionia; order Desulfovibrionales; family Desulfothermaceae; genus JAABTT01. Next base: position 7,723 of record JAIPDR010000173.1, read on the forward strand.
TGAATCTGGCCGAAGGCGGGGATATGCTTCAGCCCATGGCCGTAGCCGCCATCGGCGGATTGGGCATGGAAATCCTGGTGGCCCTTTTTCTGATGCCCTGCCTGTATGTGCTGACGACGAAGACAAAACAGAGGGTAGATATACTTTTTTGAGCAGGCAGTTTCGCTTGTTTCAAATCCCCAGCATCAGCTTGACGGTCGTGAAGTATATCAGCAGTCCGGTCATGTCTACGACTGTGGTCAGGGCCGGGCTGGCCACTACGGCCGGGTCGAGTTTTATCCTTGCCGCCGCCATCGGCAGCAGGGCCCCGATCAGGGTTGAGGTGACCACCTGCAGTCCCAGGGCCAAAGCGATGGCCGAGCCTATTGCCTCCAGGGAGAAGCTATCCGTTCCTGTTGAACCGCCGCCAAAAAACACAACCCGGCCAAAGGCGATGACCGAGAGCAAAAGCCCAAGCATGAGGGCGACCTGCAGTTCCTTGCCGAGAATCTTGAAAATATCCCGGGGCGAGACCTCATTGAGGGCCAGAGCCCGGATGACCAGGGTTGCGGACTGGCTGCCGGTATTGCCCCCTGTATCGGCCAGCATGGGCATGAATGCGGCCAGGATGGCGAATTGACTCAACAACCCTTCGAAACTCTGGACGATGAAGCCGGAAACCAGACCCAGGAAAGCCAGCATGATCACCCAGGGAGAACGGTTCTTGAAATGATCCCAGGCAGGAGTTTTCATATACACGGCCTCCTCGTGTCTGCCGGAGATGGCCATGAGTTTTTCCATGTCTTCGGTATGTTCCTGGGTGATGATGTCCATGGCGTCATCGTGGGTGATGATGCCCACCAGGGCGTCTTTGCCGTTGATCACCGGCAGGGCGA
>JAIPDR010000174.1 GCA_021737615.1 Desulfohalobiaceae bacterium
TGCCGGCAGCGGCCCGGTCCAGGCTCAGCAGCAGAATCAAGACTATGGCCCGGGCTACGGGCAGGACTACGGTCCTGAGGGCCAGGGCTGGTTCTGCCCCTGGTGCGGTCAGGGCCGGGGCTATGGCCAGGGTCCAGGCATGCAGGGCAGAGGCGGCGGCCAGGACTATGGCCAGGGCTACCGCAGGGGACAGGGCATGATGGGCGGCCAGGGCTATGGCATGGGCCCCGGCATGATGCAGGACAGGCGCGGCCGGGGTTACGGCATGGGCCCGGGAATGAGAGGTGACAGAGGCGGCCGGGGCTATGGCCGGGGGCAAGGCATGAGAGGCGGCCAATGGGGCCGGGGTCAGTCAGGACCCTATGGCGGCCAGCAGCAGATGGATCCCTTGAACAAAAATCAGGCCAGGGACCTGGTTGAAAACTATGTGGCCGGCAATCCGAACCTGCAGGTGGGAGAAGTCAGGGATCAAGAGGATGCCTATCTGGCCACGATTGTCACCAGGGATGGATCACTGGTGGAGAAAATCCTGATCGATAAAGATTCCGGATGGATGAAACAGATCTATGATTGATTGAACCAGGAACCGGTCCAAGGGCCCTCTTGCGTTTTGAAACAACCGCTCCCTGCGGTCGCTTGACTATTGGGATAAAAGTAGGAGTTATGTGTCAGGACGGCCAGAGGCAGGGCTGACTTCAGACCAGGACCACGACCGTCACATTGTCTCTGCCTCCGGCCTCTAGGGCGGACTGGACCAGGCGGTCGGCGATCTCCCCGGCCTCTTTTCCGTCAAGGGCTTTGGAGATGGCTTCCTCGGATACATAGCGGCTCAGGCCGTCAGAGCAGAGAAGGAGCTTTTCTCCGGGGCCAAAGGGGAGCCGGCCGCTATCGGGTTTCAGTTCCGCACATCCCACGCACTGATCGAGCACGTTTTTCAGGGGGTGGCGCTCGGCTTCCTTCTGGGTCAGGGTCCCGTCCTGGATCAGGTCCTGGACAAAAGTGTGGTCGGTGGTGATCTGCCTGATCTTCCCCCCCTGCTTCACATACAGCCTGCTGTCTCCGGAATGGACCCAGTAGGCCTGCTGTTTTGTGAGCAGGGCCACGGTGGCCGTGGTGCCCATGTCCTTGAGGCCGGGCTGCTTATTCGTCCTCTCGATGATCGTCCTGCCGGCCCGGTCCAGGGTCCGGGCGAGGTCCTGTTCGATATCCCGGCCGGGTTTTCGATACTCCTTCAGGGTGTCCACCACGATCTGGGCCGCGATGTCCCCGCCGGCCACCCCGCCCATGCCGTCGGCAACCGCAAGCAGGATGCCCGCTTCATTTTCCAGGGGCTGGATCAGATAACGATCTTCGTTTCGCTGCCGCTTATAACCCGTATGGGTCCGGGCCTGAATATTCTCCGGATTATACCTCACTTTCGATTCTCCTTTGCCGGAAGGGGGAGTACCGTTCTGAATCCAACGCCGGCAAAGGCCTCCCAGGGTTTACGTTCGAGATAGGATTCAAGTTGGTCGAGTTCACCGTTTCCTCCATGGATATGAAACTGTAGTTTGCCAGCCTCGGTTTCGAGCAGGGTCCATTCGTTCACATTGCGGGTCAAACCGCGGATGCCCAGCCTGTTGGCCGGGACATCGAAAACAGGCTGCAGCCGGTCTTCTCCCCGGGTATCGGCCTGCCCGGCCTCTTCGGTTGCCTCATGATGCATCATCATTTCCTCCCCGCCGTTTCCCTGGACCCCTGTCTGCGGAGAAGGCCCCAGTGAATCCCCGCCGGCCAGAACAGCCCGCCACCAGTGGGCCATGCTGGGCAGGGCCCTTCCATGGAAACGGGCATAGGCCATGGCCCCGAAGGGCGTCACCCTGACCACCGGTTTGGAAACGGCATCGTGCTTGATCACAAAGCCATCGTTCCGGTAGGCAATGGGCTCATACCCATCCCGGACCTCTCCCAGAAAAAGCCAGATCCGCCCGTTTTTGCGTACAGTCCCGTCAACGACCTCAAGGCCTTCGATTTGTCTGAGAAATTCAACATAGAGATGGTTGGTGACCTTGCTTTCATCCATATAAAAGGGGGCGACAAAAAAGGTTCTTCTGCTCAGGTTCTGTCCGCCGTTATCCGGTTTGCCCAGGGGCACTTCAACCTCTCCGCCCGGAACCAGGTGCAGATCGGCGCCGTCGCTGCCTTCGATCCGGGAAGGCCAGTCTCCGCCCGGGGGGAGTTCCGGGAGAGGGGTCGGGTCCCTGGTCTGAAAATCGAAATTGAAGCGGTCCGAGGACTGCTCAGCAACGTTTTCTTGCCCGACAGTGTCCTTTTGCCCGGGCTGGCCGTCCATATTCAGATGATAGAGGCCCAGGCCGAGCAGGAGGATGATCAGAATCCCGGCCGTGGTCTTCAAAAGAAAAACCTGTCTCTTATGCGCGGAGGTGCTGCGACCCAGCCGGTCGTGCCCTGATTCCGCCAGGATATCGGATAGCTCCTCATGAAGGGCTTTCACTGTAGAGGTCCGGAGGTTGCGGTCCTTGGCGGTTGCATTGCGCACGATCCGGTCCAGGCCGCGGAGCATTTTCGATTCCGGATTGCTCAGGTGAACGTTTTCAAAGGGCTTGTTCCGCTCCTGGGTCATTTTGCCTTCTATGGCTTCATACAGGATCTTGCCCAGGGCATAGACATCGGCCCTGGCATCGGTCATGGCCAGATCGAGAAACTGCTCTTCAGGCATATAGGGCGGGGTGCCGATGATATGAAAGCTCCTGGTGATGTTCCCGAGGTAATGCCCGCCGGCCAGGCCGAAATCCGTGATCTTGGGCACTCCGTCGTCGATAAGCACATTCTCCGGCTTCATGTCCCGGTGGATGACTCCCTGGGCATGCACGGCCTCCATGCCCTTTAATACCGGGAGGAAATATCTCCGGAACCATTTGGCAAAGGATTTTTCATCCCGGCCGAACCCTTCCTCGGGCATGGTCTGACGCAGGGTGGAACCAGGGACGTACTCCATGACGATATAGTCCAGCTTGGTGTCCCCGACTTCCAGCTGGTCGAAATCATAGACCTGAAGGACGTTGGGGTGACGTATCCGGGCCATGACCGTGACTTCCCGGCGAAAGCGCTGCAGCTCAGACGTGTACTCTTCTTCCCGGCCTTCCAGGCTCTGGAGGAATTCCCGGGACATGACCTTTACCGCCACATAGCGGTCCAGGTTGAGCTGCCGGGCCTGGTAGACCTCCCCTTTTCCGCCTCTGGCGATGAATCTCAGGATCTCCCACTTTCCGGCGACAACCTGGCCTTCTTCGAGAATCTGATTGTGTTGTGACGATGTATTCATGCTCTGCTTACTATCCTGGTTTCGGAAAATTTGGGCGGATGTTTTGCAAGCAACAAGAACAGCTTGACCAGTCTCATTGGATCTCTTCAAGGCGTTCCGTGATGCCTGCCGTCAAGTCTTGCAAATTTTGTGCGACTCCACAAGCCCACCCGGGGTGTGATTTTTCCTTGCTCCGCAAGGCCAAAATGTTTGGCACCTGCCTGGAAACTATCCAGGCCAAACGCTTTATGCGGATACTTTCAATCCACTTTGCCTCACAAGAAGTTCAGAATCTTGGAAAAAATACGGTTTCTGGACTTGGCATTCTTATTGCTAGATACGTTATGACAACCAGGCAAGGAAGATTGAACCATGATCAGAAAACAGGACTCCACTTTTGTCTTTATCGACCCGGTCTGCCTGCGAAGAATCACTCCGGGCCAAACAGCAAAAAATTTTACCTATAAAATGCGGACCTATTATTTCTGCTCTCCCGCCTGCCGTTCGGTTTTCCAGGCGGATCCGGAAATATATCTGAGTCCGGACACAAGCATGAAAACCGTCTGGCAGACCTGTCTCAAAAGATGCACCCCCTGGTTCAAGGGAAAAGAGAAATCTTGAACCGAACTGCCCCATCCTTGATTTGACCGCCAAACGGAAAAACTGTTATAGATATGAACCAGAAGTTGGCTAAAATATACTCTTGCCCTCTACATCTATTAAAAGTTTTCCCTTGGCGGCTGATTCAAAAGGCGGATTATGCCCACTGCCGGCATAACTCATGCGAAAAAAAATCCGGTTGATGGGTTCTCAGGGTGGGTTTTTACAGTTTACTTTTTTTATTTCTGGGAATCCTTCTGATCGGACTGGTCTGGGCGAAAACTGAAAACCACAAAGCCTCCCACCATGTCCTGTTCGCCCTCATTCTGGTCCTGTTTCTTGTTCTGTTTTTCTCCATCCATCATCATTTTCAAAAAACCTGCGCCATTTTAGTCGCCGGAAACCTGGATCAGGTCATCGCCTTGATCCGTTCCTGGGGATTGGCCGCACCTCTCATGAGTGTGCTCCTGATGATAACCCAGGCCATTGTGGCCCCTCTTCCGGCTTTTCTGATAACGGCGGCCAACGGGATGATCTTCGGCGGGTTCTGGGGGGTGGTCATCTCCCTGGCCGGGGCCCTGATGGGGGCCCTGACCTCATTTTTCATCGCCAGGCTCTTTGGGGAGGTAGCCGTGAAAAAGGTTGTCCGCAATCAAAAGGCCCTTTATTTTATTCAACATGCCGGCGAAAAAAAGGGATTCTATGTGATCCTTCTGGCCAGACTGCTTCCCTTTATCTCCTTCGACATCATCAGCTATCTGGCCGGGTTGAGCGGTATCCGCCTCAGAGCTTTTATCCCGGGGACGGTCCTGGGCATGCTCCCGGCAACCATCGTCTATACCCTGGCCGGCCACAATATACCGGTCATGGAGGAGCACTCGCCCCTCTTCTTGACCTTCACGGTCGTTTTCGTTTTCATTTTGATTGTGTTTTCCCTTGTTCAGGGTCAACGAAAGAACGAATAGCCCTGGCAGCGATTTCATGTTCAAGTATTGGCTAGCGGCTGTTGTGTGAAGATCCCTTTGTTCAAGTTGCTTTAATTATTGTTTTAAATTTTAAAATACTCTTGTTCCCGCTATTTTCTCCTGCTAACGGCTAAGGGCTAATTGCTGACAGCACAGCCTAATATTTTTCTCCCGGCGATGCCGCCATTGACAACCCTACTATTTTAGTATAGATTGTTTTCAAGTTGGCAGCCGGCCGATTTTTTCGAATTGTTAGGTACAGGCGTGCTCCACCTGATAGGCAGAGATCAAGGGGGCACATTTTTTTTGAGTATAAAGTTAGGGCTTCCAAACTTTAGTCTGGCAATACCAATGACTTTGGCTCAAAGCAATGTTTTTACAACAAAGGAGACCTCGTATGCGTCACAAGACACTAGCCATGTGCATTTTAACGGCCTTGTTTTTCACGGCAGTCTCTTCCTGGGCGAAGACGGATGAGCTTGTCGTCTACTCAGCCCGCAAGGAGCACCTCATCAAACCACTCTTCGATCGATATACAGAGAAAACGCAGGTGCCTGTCCGGTACGTCACCGGCAAGGCGGGGGTGCTTTTGCAGCGTCTGAAAAGCGAGGGCGAACGGACGCCGGCTGATGTTCTGATCACCGTGGATGCCGGCAACCTCTGGCACGCCGCTAAAGAGGGCATTCTCGATCCCGTTGATTCACCCGTTTTAGAGAACAATATTCCAAACCAGTATCAAGACCCGGACGACCGGTGGTTCGGCCTGTCCCTCCGGGCCAGGACCATTGTTTATCATACCCGGCGGGTCTCGCCGGATGAATTGAAAACCTACAGGTCCCTGGGCGATCCGCGCTGGGAGGACCGGCTGCTTCTGCGGACCTCCAAGAAAGTGTACAATCAGTCTCTGGTGGCTTCAATGATCGCCGCCTACGGCCAGGAGGAAACCGAGGCCATCGTTCGGTCCTGGGTGGACAACCTGGCTGTCGCCCCTCTGTCCAGCGACACCAAGGTCCTCAAGGGAATTCTGGCCGGACTGGGGGATGTGGGAATCGTCAACACTTACTATTTCGGGCGGCTGCAGAAAGAGAATCCGGATGTTCCCCTGGCCGTTTTCTGGCCCAATCAGGACAGCAATGGAGTCCACGTGAACATCTCAGGCGGAGGCGTCGTTGCCGGGTCGGATAATCGGGAAAGGGCTGTGCAGCTTCTGGAATGGCTCTCGTCAAAACAAGCCCAGTCCATGTTCGCCGGCCTGAACATGGAATATCCTGCAAATCCCGATGTGCCTCCGGTTGAACAGGTCCGGGACTGGGGCTCCTTCAAGGCCAATCCCATGGACGTCTCCCTGTACGGAAAGTATCAGGCAAAGGCCGTCCGTCTCATGGACCGGGCCGGCTACAAATAAACGGCCTGACCAAGGCCCTGTCCCGGCTTTGGTTTAACAAAAATAGCATGAAAAAAAACTCCTTGTCCTGGCAGGCTCTGCCCTTTGGCCTGGCCGTGCTGACCGGTCTGCCGATTGCGGCCCTGGCTTTATTCTGGGCAGAGCCTGACACACAAGTCTGGGACCATTTGCTCCGGACCATGTTCGGAGAATTGGTCCTGAATACTCTGGTCCTTGTCCTTGGTGTGGGACTGCTGACCTTGCTGCTGGGAGTCTCCCTGGGCTGGCTGACCGGGGGCTGCCGTTTCCCGGGTAGCAGGTTCTTCAGCTGGGCTCTGGTCATGCCCCTGGCTGTCCCGACCTATGTCCTGGCCTTTATCTATCTCGGACTGCTCGATTTCTCCGGTCCGGTCCAGGGGGTGCTGAGCAGGGTTTTTGCCTCCAGCGGCCTCTTCCCTGTGGATGTGCGGGGGGCGCCCCTGGTCATCGTTGTCTTCAGCCTGGCCCTGTACCCGTATGTTTTCCTCCTGGCCCGGACAGCCTTTCAAAACCAGGGCCGAAAAATGGTGGAAACGGCCCGCTTATTGGGCCATACCCGGACAAGAGCTTTTTTCAAGCTTTGCCTGCCCATGGCCAGGCCCTGGATTGCAGCCGGCCTGATGCTGGTGCTGATGGAAACACTGGCTGACTTCGGAGCCGTTTCAGTCTTGAACTACAACACCTTCACCACAGCCATCTACAAGGCCTGGTACGGATTTTTTTCCTTGAACACAGCCGGCCAGCTCTCCTCGATCCTCATACTGGCTGTATTCTTCTGTCTGTTTTTGGAGCAAACATTCCGCTCCAGGGGAAGGTTTACCCTTATGGCAGGAGACAGGTCCATGAGCGCACCCATCAAACTGTCCGGATTGAAGGGCTGGCTGGCTTTCGGTTTTGCCGCTTTTATCCTGCTGGCTGCATTCGGTCTGCCCTGTCTTCAGCTCGTTCTCTGGAGCCTGGAGCGTTTTCAGGTCGAGCTCAGGGCAAAGTATCTCGAATATGCTCTGAACACAGTCATGCTCGGACTGACCGCGGGTCTGATCATCTCCGTTGCCTCCACTGGTCTGGCCTACGCCAAGCGGCTGATGCCGGGAACCGGAACCCTTCTTTGGATCCGAATCGCCACCCTGGGCTATGCCCTTCCGGGGACGGTTCTGGCGGTCGGCGTCTTTGTCGTTGCCGGATGGCTGGACCGCGTCATCAATTGGGGAGCCCGCAGCCTCCTGGCCCTGGATATCGGGTCGGTCCTGCAGGGTTCGCTGGGCCTCATGCTGGCTGCCTATTGCATCAGGTTCATGACCCTCGGTTTTGGAGCCGTGGACAGCAGCACCCAGAAAGTATCCCCCGGTCTTGATGATGCCGCCAGGCTCTCTGGCCTGACCGGATGGAGGCTCATCCGCAGAATCCATCTGCCGCTGATCAAGAGCGGTCTGCTCAGCGGCCTGATCCTGGTCGTGATCGATGTCATGAAGGAGATGCCCATTACTTTGATGATGCGCCCCTTTGGCTGGGATACCCTGGCGGTCAAGATCTATGAATTGACTTCGGAAGGGCAGTGGGAGCGGGCTGCGGTGCCTGCTCTGGTTCTGGTCTTTGTCGGCTGCATCTCCGTGGCTGTCCTCACGGCAAGACAATCCAAAACAGAGGGGGAAAGGTGACAGAGGCCGTCTCTATCAAAGGGCTTGAGAAATCGTTTGCCGGGTACCGGGCGGTCAAGTCGATTTCCTTTGTCATGAAAAAAGGTGAGATAGGATGCTTGCTCGGCCCAAGCGGCTGCGGCAAGACAACTTTACTCAAATTGATTGCCGGGTTGGAATCTCTGGATAACGGTCGTCTTGAAATAGGAGGCGAGGTTGTGGATGGAGGCAGGATCGGTATTCCTCCGGAAAAAAGAGGCGTGGGTATGGTGTTTCAGGATTATGCCCTCTTTCCCCATATGACTGTGGGGCAGAATATCTGCTTTGGGTTGTCGAAAAAAAAGAGAAAAGAGCAGAGGCAAACAGTGAAGGCCATGCTGGAGCTGGTGGGTCTGAGCGGAATGCAGGGTCGCTACCCGCACGAACTCTCCGGCGGACAGCAGCAGCGGGTGGCCCTAGCCCGGGCTCTGGCCCCGAGTCCACGACTTTTGCTTCTGGACGAACCATTCTCCAGCCTGGATGTCTCCATGCGCGAAAGTTTGTCCCTGGAGGTCAGGGACATTCTCAAGAGCCAGGGTATCACCGGTCTCATGGTCACCCACAATCAGGAGGAGGCCTTTGGAATGGCTGACATGATTGGGGTCATGAGCCACGGAGA
>JAIPDR010000175.1 GCA_021737615.1 Desulfohalobiaceae bacterium
CCAGATTTCGATCTTTGAGGACCTCTGCAAATATTCCGCCCATACCGAAAAGAATCACCGGTCCGAAGTTCTCGTCCGTCTTGGCTCCCAGGAGAAGCTCCAGCTCCGGCCGAAGAACCATGGACTGCAGGGTGACCCCCTGTATCCCGGCTTGGGGGTCGTAGTTGCCGGCGCTTCGCATGATGTCTTGAAAAGCCTTTCTGACCTCGTCCTCGTTGCGAAGGTCCAGCTGCACCCCCCCTGCTTCTGTCTTGTGGGCTATGTCCAGGGATAAGACCTTCATGACCAAGGGATAGCCCAGGTCCCGGGCCAGGAGAACGGCCTCCTCCTCGCTGCCGGCTGTCCTGGTGGGATTCACCGGAATCCCGTAGGCCTGGATCAGGTCTTTGGACTCTTTTTCCGTGAGCAGGCCGTTTTTCCTGGCCAGGCCCCTTTTGATCAGTTCAGCGGCCCTGTCCCGGTCAAAGCTCAACCTCTTTGGCGAATAAGGTGGAATCTCGGTCAGCTCCTGCAGGTTCTTGGCGTAGCGATTCAAGTACATGAAGGCCCGAACCGCCTCTTCCGGGTTGTTGTAGGTTGCTATGCGGGCGTTGTTGAAGATCTCTATGCCTCTTTCCACTCCCCGGCCGCCCATCCAGGAGGTCAAAACCGGAAAGTTTTTTTCGGCCAGGGCCTGGATGAGCTCTTCGGCCACCTCCCCGGGATCGGTCATGGCCTGGGGGTTCAAGATGATGAGCAGCCCGTCCTGTTCTGCCTTGTCCAGACAGGACACGGCCTGGACATAACGCTTGGCCGTGGCGTCGCCCAGGATATCTATAGGGTTGCCCCGGCTCCAGTGAGCCGGCAGGACCCGGTCCAGCTTCTCAATGGTCTCCGGGCTCAGTTCGCTGCTTTCCAGGCCGGACTCGGAAATGGCGTCCACGGCCATCACCCCCGGACCTCCTGAGTTGGTCAAAACCGTCAACCTGGGACCCCGGGGACGGGGCTGCTTGGCCAGCAGTTCGGCACACCGGAAGAAATCACCGATGGACTCGACCCGGACCGCGCCGGCCCGTTTGAAGGCCGCCTCGTAGACCTCGTCCTGGCCGGCCATGGAACCGGTGTGGGAGGCCGCTGCCCTGGCCCCGGCCTGACTCTTGCCGGACTTGATGATCACGATGGGCTTCAGACGGGATATACCCCTGGCCGCGCTCATGAATTTCCGGAAGTTGGACAGGCTTTCGATATACAAAAGCAGGCTCTGCACCTGGGGATCACTGCCCACGTAGTCGATCAGGTCCCCGAAGTCCACGTCGAGCATGGACCCGATGCTGATAAAGTAGCGAAAGCCCATCTTTTCCCGGAGGGACAGATCCAGCATGGAGGTGCAGATGGCTCCGCTCTGGGAGATGAAGGCCAGACTCCCCTTGTGCGGCATGTGGGAAGCGAAGCTGGCGTTGACCCTTTTGTCCGGACAGACGATCCCCAGGCAGTTGGGACCGATGAGCCTCAGTCCTCCCTGCTCGGCCCGGTCCTTGATCCGGGTCTCGAGTTCCAGCCCCTTGGATCCGGTCTCCCGGCCCCCGGCCGAGATGATGACCGCCCCCTTGACCCCGGCCTGAACGCAGTGATCTATAATCCCGGGCACCGTGGCGATCGGGGTGGCGATGACCGCCAGATCCACTGCCTCTGCCGCCTCTCTGATGTCGGGCCGGGCAGGCAGACCGTGAACGGTGGACCGGTTCGGATTGACCGGGATGAGCCTTCCGGGGAATTCGGCCTGGAGCATGTTTCGCATCAGGGCCGAACCGATACTGCCGGGTTTCTCGCTGGCACCGATCACAGCCACGGAACCTGGATTCAAGAGATAATCAAGATTGTAAGTGCTCATTGCTCCTCATTTCCCGTTTTTAATAAGTGGAGCAGGCATACCTGGGAGGTCTTCGCCGTTCTCTGTGCAGCATGATGATTTCCCCTTGACCGATCCTGCGAAAGGGCTGTGAATGCCCGTGACGAAAAGAGAGCAGTGAAGTCCGGGCACGGCCGCCCCCGATCTTGAGTCAGGACGCCTGCCGCAGCAGCAGCAGGGAACGGGATTGGACCTGGATCCGCGCCCCGGGCTTCAAGGGTTCCTCCGCATCCAGCCAGCCGATATCCGTATCGAGCTCCCTGCGCCAGGCCCGGCCCCAGCGGGCCCCCGGAAGGGTAAAGGTCAAGGGCTCGTGGTGGGCATTGAAGACGATGTAGAAGTCATCGTCGGATACCGGCTCACCGCGTGGATTCGGATTGGGGATGGTGCTGCCGTTCAAAAAGACCCCGATGGACTTGGCAAAGCCCTGCCCCCAGTCTTCGTCGTCCATCTGCTCTCCCTGCAGAGTGAACCAGGCTATATCCTTGGCCTCGCTGCCGTGGATGGGCCGGCCCTGGAACCAGCGGCGGCGGCGAAAGACCGGGTGATTGCCGCGATACCAGACGAGTCTCCGGCAGAATTCCAGGAGTTCCTGATCGACATGTTCCCAGTCGTACCAGGAGATTTCGTTGTCCTGGCAGTAGGCGTTGTTGTTACCCTGTTGGGTGCGGCCGATTTCATCGCCTCCCAGGAGCATGGGCACACCCTGGGAGAGCAAAAGCGTTGCCAGGAAATTTCTTTTCTGGCGGGCCCTGAGAGCCAGGATCTCCCGGTTGTCGGAAGGCCCTTCCTCTCCGCAGTTCCAGGAACGATTGTGGTCTTCCCCGTCCTGGTTGTCCTCCTGGTTGGCCTCGTTGTGTTTTTCGTTGTAGGAGACCAGATCATGCAGAGTGAATCCGTCATGGGCCGTGACGAAGTTTATGCTGGCATACGGCTGTCTGGATGTATTCTCATAGAGGTCCGAGCTGCCGGTGAACCGGGCCCCCAACTCACCCAGGGTCTGATCGGCGCCGCGCCAGAAATCCCGGACGCAGTCCCGGTACTTGCCGTTCCATTCGGTCCAGACCGGAGGGAAATTTCCGACCTGGTAACCGCCCTCGCCCACGTCCCAGGGTTCGGCAATGAGCTTGACCTGACTTATGACCGGGTCCTGCTGGATGAGGTCGAAAAAGGCGGACAGACGATCCACGTCATGGAGTTCACGGGCCAGGGTCGAGGCCAGATCGAAGCGGAAGCCGTCGACATGCATCTCCTGGACCCAATAGCGCAGGGAATCCATGATCAGCTGCAGCACGTGGGGATGGCGCATGTTCAGGCTGTTGCCGGTGCCGGTATAATCCATGTAAAAGCGTTGATCCTCAGTCAGACGGTAGTAATACCCGTTATCAATGCCCTTGAAACTGAGCATCGGGCCGAAATGGTTCCCTTCTGCGGTATGGTTGTAAACCACGTCCAGAATGACCTCCAGGCCGGCCTGGTGGAGGGCCTTGACCATCTGCTTGAATTCGGCCACCTCGGCTCCGGGGCGCCTGTCCGCGGCATAGTCCTTATTCGGGGCGAAGTAGCCGATGGAGTTGTATCCCCAATAGTTATGCAGGCCCTTATCCACCAGGTGCTTGTCCTGGATGAAGGTGTGGATCGGCATGAGTTCCACGGCGGAGACGCCCAGCTGTTTGAAATGTTCGATGATTGCGGGACTGGCCAGGCCGCTGTACGTTCCCTGAAACTCGGCAGGTACCTCGGGATGGTCGACGCTCAGTCCCTTGACATGGGTCTCGTAGATGACGGTCTCATGCCAGGGAAGGTGCAGGCGCCGGTCGCCGCTCCAGTCGAAATGGGGCTGGTGGACCACGCATCTGGGCATGAACGGCGCGCTGTCGCTGTCGCTCCGCGCATCCGGGCCGTCAGCAAAGGGATAGGGGAAAACAGCCTCATCCCACTGGATGCCCCCATCGATGGCCTTGGCATAGGGATCGAGCAGGAGCTTGGCCGGGTTGCAGCGATGCCCCTTGGCCGGATCCCAGGGCCCGTGGACCCGAAAGCCGTAGCGCTGCCCGGGTTGGACCTCGGGCAGATAGGCGTGCCAGCAGTAGCCGGTGACCTCCGGCAAATCGATGCGGCTCTCCTGATTGTCTTCATCGAAAAGACAGAGTTCCACCTTTTCGGCAATTTCGGAAAACAGGGAAAAATTGGTCCCGGAGCCGTCGTAGACCGCTCCCAGGGGATAGGGTTGACCGGGCCAGACTTTCATAATGAGCCTCCCTGTTACCAGTGTCTGATGTCAGATTTGCCTCTGGCAAATCTGACATATAACTATTGAATATTTATTACAATATACAGGCATGCTGCTACAATAATGCTCAAGTCCACAGCTGCCAGTTTGATCGAGGAAGAAACTTCAATTTGAGTCACTGGCACTCTCTTTTCGAACCGGGCGACAGGGTTCTCTTGCGCGACCTCGCCGGAAGCGTTTAAGCGAAAGAGAGCCCTGTGACCGGTTCGCATTCTTAGATGAAGTTTCACAAGAGGCGCTTCCAATGTATTTAATTTTCTTGGCCTAAGACTTGCAATTCTTAGAGTAGATAGTACCGGGAAGCAACTTTCCTGACAAGGGTGAAAAAATGGTTACACCAAGCCTTAAGGCCCCGTGACCATTTTAGGCTTGAAACACTGTCACGGAAGAAGCCTTGACTTGCCGGAAGCAGGTTCTTCTTGTAAACATCTTTGCCAGAGAAATGCACGAATTGAAAAACAGGACTTGAATTTGGCTTCCAACCAGGCTCAGGCCCTGTTTTTGGAGTTGACTATGTCATACCATGTACTGGTGACCCATCAGCCCGAAGAAAGGCAGAAAAAGGTCATTTCCGAAGTCTTGAAGGAAACGGCCCGGATCAGTTACCTGCACGATCTCTCAGGGCCCGGAAAACAAAAGGTCCTGACCGAGACCGACGTTGTTCTGGGACTGAGCCTGTCCCCCCGGGAAATACAGCCCAAGGAGATTCAACAGATGGAAAAACTCCGCTTCATCCAGGTGATCTTTGCCGGAGCGGACAACATCCCCTTCGGGCATATCCCCGAGGGAATCTCGGTCGCCGCCAACCCCGGGGCCTTTGCCGAACCCATTGCCGAACACGTCCTGGCCATGAGCCTGGCTCTGGCCAAGTCGCTTGTGGAAAACCACCTTCTCCTGGCCAGAGGCCGATTCGAACAGCAAAAACTGAACAAGGCCCTGAAAAATCGCATTTGCGGCGTTGTCGGACTGGGGGGCAACGGCAAGGCGGTTGCCTGCCTCATGAAGGCAGTGGGCATGCGGGTGCATGCGATCAACCGTACCGGGCAAAGCGACCTGGACATCGACTTTCTCGGGACCGTGAAAGAACTGCCTTTTCTGCTCCAAAACTCCGATGTCCTGGTGCTGTGTGTGCCTTTGACCCGGCAGACGAACAATCTGATCACAAAGCAGGAACTGAGGCAGATGAAACAGGATGCCATTTTGATCAACGTGGCCAGAGGCGACGTGATCAACCAGAGGGACCTCTACCAGCACTTACGAGATCATCCCGAATTTCAGGCCGGCATCGACACCTGGTGGGTGGAGCCTGGCACCCACGGCAGCTTTAGCGTTGAGCATCCTTTTTTCGAACTGCCCAATCTGCTCGGATCACCCCATAATGCCGATGATGTCCAAGGGGCCATGACCGCGGCCACGAAAAGGGCTGCGGAAAACGTCAGGCGTTTCCTGCTGGAAGAAAAGGTCTCCGGGAAGGTTGACCGCAAGGATTATGTGTTCTGATGCCAATTTCAGAGCTCTTTGCCGGTTTCTAAGATTTGGAAATCTTTAGGACAAATGCTCTTTTTTTGGATACATTCGAAGCACGAAATTCGAAACAAGCACGAAATTCAAATTCTCGAATGACAAAAAACAAAGATGAAAAATACAGAATAAAAGCAGACTATGTCACCTGCACCGCCTTTAAGCAATATCCGGAACAGGCTCCCCTCTCCGGCGCCTTTAGCCGCCGTCTTCGTGGTCCTGGTCGGGGGCGTCTGGGGACTATACTGGTTCCCGCTCCGGAAACTGGAAGCCCTGGCCGCGGCAGGTCCCTGGACCACCCTGGCCGTGGTCCTGACGGGCTGCCTCTGCCTGGCCCCCTTTGCCTGGTCCGGACGCTACCGCCTGGCCGCCTCCAGCAACCGGGCCCTGGCCAGCATCGCCCTGGGCGGGGCCTCCTTCGTGCTCTACTCCGACGGACTGCTCTATGGACAGGTCGCGGTGGTCATTTTGTTTTTCTACCTGACACCGGTCTGGAGCACCCTGATTGTGCGCTTCTGGCTGAAATGGCCGGTCTCTGCATGGAGATACGCGGCCATCGCCTCCGGGCTCCTGGGCATCGCTCTGGTCCTCAGGGACAGTCATCCCGGAGGGCTGCCCCTGCCCAAGACCCTTGGCGACTTACTCGGCCTGGCCTCGGGACTGCTCTGGTCCATCGCCTCCACCGGCATGTTCGTGCACTCCAGGACCAGACCGGCCGAAACCAACTTCGTCTTCTGTGCCGGGGCAGCGGCCATGGCCGCGGTCCTGGCCGTGGTCCTCGGGCCGCTGCCAAAGGCCGTCCCCGCCCGGGACTTCCTGGCCGTCTCCGGATGGACCCTTCTGCTCGGCGGCTTCTGCTGGGCCTTGTCCCTGACCGCCTTCATGTGGGTCACCCGGATCCTGGAACCGGCCAGGATCGGAATCCTCCTCATGAGCGAGGTCATCGTCGGGGCCGTGTCCGCGGCTCTGTTCACGGACGAGCCCTTCAGCCCCATCATGGCAGCCGGGGCCGTTCTGGTCATTGCCGCCGGCTTCCTTGAGTCCATGTCAGGCCTGAGCCTGAGGAAAAATCGATTCGAAAAAGGAGTCAAACCAAATGGACACGCTCCTCAAAGAAAATCCCGGACATTTTTTTGAAATCGTTCTCAATGCATGCGAACACGGAGTGTTCATCGTGGATCGAAACGGAAAAGTGGTCTTCTCCAACCGGGCTGCCGGACAGATCCTTGGACTGGATTCATCCATGCTTGCCGACACCCATCTCTGGCGCATCAGCCGAAAAGCCTGGACAGATTTTCAGCAGATCATGGACAGCGGACGTCCGCAGATCGGGATTCGCTACCAGATCAACAACAGGGCCCTCTACGTCAACCGCTCGCCCGTATACCACGGCCGGCGGATCCTGGGTGTGGTCAGCGTCTTCCAGAAGTATACCGACCTGGAAAAGGTCGTCCTGGAGATGGAATCCTACAAACGAACGGTCAAGGAACTGAACACCATCATCCAGTCCACCTATGACGGATTGTACATCACCGACGGGCAGGGAATCACCACCCGGGTCAATCCGGCCTGGGAGAGGATCACCGGTTTAAAGCCCGAGGATGTCCTGGGCAAGAACACGGCTGATCTGGAAAAAGAGGGCTATGTCTCCAGATTCGTAACCCCAAGGATCCTGCTGGAGAAGAGGCCCGTCTCCCTGCAGGCCAAGACCTACAACAACAGGGATGTCCTGGTTTCCGGCAACCCGGTCTTCGATGATCAGGGCCGGATCTCCATGGTGGTGACCACGGTCCGGGACCTGACCGAGATCAGGTCCCTGTCCAGGCAGCTCCAGCAGGCCAGGGAACTGACGGCCAGGTACCAGGAGAAGCTGGACCGCCTCAAGCGGCAGCTCTCCCGGGAAGACGAGATCGTGGCCGAATCCGTAGAGATGCAGAAGGCTCTGGAGCTGGGCATGCACATCGCTCCGGTCTCGACCCCGGTCCTGATAACCGGAGAAACCGGGGTCGGCAAGGAAGTCGTGGCCAGATTCATTCACAAGAACAGTCAGGATTTTGCCCAGGGACCTTTTCTGAAGATCAACTGCGGGGCCATCCCCGACAATCTGCTGGAGGCGGAGCTCTTCGGCTATGAACCAGGGGCCTTTACCGGGGCCAGCCCCAAAGGCAAGGCCGGCCTGTTCGAACTGGCCCAGGACGGATCCCTGGTCCTGGATGAGATCGGCGAGCTCTCCCTGCAGCTGCAGAGCAAGCTGTTGAACGTGCTCCAGGACTTTGAACTGACCCGGGTCGGCGGAGTCAAGAAGAAGAAAATCAATTGCCGCTTCATATTCATCACCAACCGGGACCTGGAGGATATGGTTAGCAAAGGGGAGTTCCGGGAGGACCTCTACTACCGCCTGAACGTCATTCCCCTCCATCTCCCCGGGTTGCAGGAACGAAAGGAGGACATACCCGGCCTGCTGACCCACTTTCTGAATGAGTTCAACACAAAGTACAAGCGTTTTGTCCGACTGTCTCCGGCCGTGATCGAACACCTCTGCGAGTATCACTGGCCGGGCAATGTCCGGGAACTGAAGCACCTGGTCGAACGCCTGGTGGTCCTTGGCGACGCTGAACAGATCGAGATAGGCGATCTGCCCCAGAATTTCGTCAACAGGGACCTGGACTTTGCGGTGGATGAACAACGCTCCCTCAAGGAGACCGTGCACCGCTTCGAAGTCCGGTTCATCAGAAAAGCCATACAGCAACACGGCTCCATCCAGAAAGCGGCCCGGCAGCTGAAGATCAACCCGGCCACCCTGTACCGGAAACTGCAGAGACA
>JAIPDR010000009.1 GCA_021737615.1 Desulfohalobiaceae bacterium
GGGGAATACGCCGAAGAGATTTACAAGGCTGTAATATCCACAGTATACGCGGCTGCTATTGATTTCTTTGGCTTTAATGAGGAATTACATCAAAGATATTAGATAGTTAAACTACAATCATCAAGTCCGAAAGTTGAGTGCATGAAACTAAGCGACAAAAAAGGCATCGTGATTGTTCTGTGTGCCATGACCATCCTCGTCCTGGCCTTCATCTTCAATATAACGCTTGCCTTGAGTTCTCTTCAGAAACTGCATGTCGATTCCCGGGTTTCTCAACTGAAACTCGTGGGCAAGGATCTCAAACAGAACATAGAAAAAGGACTGGGGTTCGGAAAGAAGCTGAAAAAATTTGTCGGCATGGAGAAAAAACTGGCGGAAACCAGGAACCATATGCGGGCAATGTCCAAAATCCAGGACCTGGATATTTCGATTGTCCTCAAAGACCAAAGCATACCGTTTTATACCGCTCAAAATCCCCCGCAGAGCCGGACATTCTTGACGGATGCCGGACAAGATCTCTTGCAGGCCGCATCAAAAAAGCGTCTGCCCGAACCCTGGCATTTTAAAAGCGACGATGATTACTTCCTGATCATTCCAATCTGGGACAGTTTCCAACAACAGCCAGCCATAATTTTAATCCGTTTTGCTTCTGCAGAAACCAAGGACCTGATTGTCCAAATGCTGAAGCAGAACATACGACTCGTATTTTTGATCCTGGTTGGATGTTTCTTGCTTCTGTTATTATTATTGCGATTCAGTACACCTCAAGAAATTGGAATCTATAATTTCCCCAAAAAAAGGATATTTACAATTGTATTCATTTCAATACTGCTCGGGCATATTATATTCAGTGCTGTTAACCTGAAATTGTTTAAAGAGTATTACCTTCAGATTACCAGAACAAAGGCAGCCACTCTTTCAACTATCATAAAAGAAGATATAGAGTTTTTGTTGGAAAAAGGCCTTACAATCGATAAACTGTATAAGATGGAAGAAAGTTTACAGGAAATAGTCAGACTCAATCCTGAATTCAACAGTATTTTTATCTTTGACAAAAATCTAAAGCCTTTATTTATGGGTTCTCAAGTTTCCAGGGTAAATTTCACCACAGATCCCGACCAGGCGCAAATCGGACTGGAGCATATAATAAAAATTGTCCCGGAATATAATACTACTACCAGCATTGGCCACAACAATGAACCGCAGGGATACATAACCACTAATATTGACCGCAAGTCCTTGATGCAGAAGGGCTATTCCCTCCTGTTGGATTCAGGGACCATACTGGCCATAACCATCTTTTTCATTGTCGAACTGCTTATATTGATGATTTTTTACATCCAGGGCCGGCTGACGGAGTCTGCGGGCCTTGTCCGCAGTCACCTCGGAGCCGTCAGGCCGGCTGCATTTTTATTCCTCTTCGGGGTCGATGTATCCAAAGCCTTCCTGCCTCTGTACATGCAACAGATCTATGAGCCGCTGCTGGGCCTGTCCAGGGAAATCGTCATAGCCCTTCCCATTTCTGCCGAACTGCTGTCCACCGCCCTCGGTTTTTTCGTTGCCGGAGCCTGGATCGATAAAAGAGGCTGGCACGAACCTCTTGTTTTCGGCCTGTTCCTGGGGGTCATCGGTCAGATATATTCCTGGCTGGCCCTTGACCCGGTGAACCTGATCCTGGCCAGGACCCTTGTCGGGCTGGGCTATGGATTCATCGCCATGGCCTGCCAGGGATACGTACTCAAATTCGCGGATGAATCCAACAAGGCCCAGGGACTGTCCGGACTGGGCGCGGGAATCATCGCCGGGAGCATCTGCGGAGGGGCAGCCGGGGCCATGCTGGCCGAACGTATAGGCTTTTCCTCTGTTTTCCTGTGCGGTGTGGTCCCCATCGTGTGTGTCTTCTTTTACTTCCTGATTTTCCTGCGTCCGGCCATAGGACTTTCCGGCACGAAGAAGCAGGAAGAACGGCCGCAACCGACCAACCCGAGACAAATCTTTCAATTTATAGGAAACAAGCATGTCCTCATGCTGCTTCTATGCATCAACTTCCCGATTGCCATAGCCATTGTGGGGCTCCTGGATTATTTTGTCCCGGTCTATCTGAACCGGATGGGTATCTCGGAATCCAACATCGGACGCATCCTGATGCTCTATGGAATCTGCCTCATTTATCTGGCCCCTCTCATCAGTCGCTCCGTGGACAAAAGCGAAAGGAAACAAGACTATATTATAGTCCAGGGATTACTGGGAGGGCTGACTTTTGTAGTCTTCTATTTTCTGGGCGGCCTGCCTGCAATCATCCTGGCCGTCATTATATTGGGCCTCTCCGACAGCCTCAATGACGCAAGTTTGTCCTATATGCTCAATCTGAAAATCTCCAGGGCCATAGGCCAGTCCAAGGCCCTGGGACTCTTCAATACCATCATCAGGGGGGGACAGCTGCTTGGTCCCCTGGTCTTTGGAGGACTCATAGCCACCGCAAACATAGAATACTCGGTCGCTGTTTTCGGTTTTCTGCTTGTTTTGTTAAGCATCATTTATGTACTCTTCAGTTTATTGGCTAAATCAAAATGACATGAAACAAGTACCTTTTGCCAAATTCACCGTGAATGGAAACAATTTTGTCCTTTTGGACGAATCCAGAGAACAATTGCTGACCGAAAGCCAGAAGGCCGAGTTTGCTTTTTTCGCCACCAACATGAATTTCGGGATCGGAGCGGACAACCTGCTGATAATCCAGCCCGCCTCTTGGAAAACATTCCGGGAAATAAACGATTACAGGAATTACTGGGAGCAGATGCCCGGTTTTTACAATGCGGAATTGATCTTCCGCATGCTGGAACCAGACGGACAGGAAGCCCTGTGCTGTGGAAACGGACTCTTGTGCGTGGCCAAACATCTGTTTGAGTCCTATAACCGAAGGTCTGTACAGGTCGTGGCCGGAATACCCAATACGGTCTTCAATCTCTTAAAAATCGGAACCGAAAGCAAAACCTCGACCAACTGGGTGCAATTCTCTTCCCAGCCCCCCTCGGGCCCCGATTGTCCGGCCCTTTTAGACGACGGCCAGGCGGCCGGAAGCCCGCAGCGCTTTGAGTTCCCCATCACCTTCGAAAGAAACAGCGACCTTGTCCTGCTGACCCGGATCAGCCCCTTTGTTCTGAAAGGGTATTATGTCGGATTCGGCGAGCCCCATCTGGTTTTTTTCTCCAGCGACAACCGCCTGCCTGAAGATTTTAGCGAGGCTGTCTTCCCGGGAAAGTCGGTTGTGGACAAACGCAAGGAAATCAATGGACCGTATTATACCCACAGCCGGGACCTGTTCCAGTCCCTGGGCATGTATTTCAAGACGAATTTCCAGGAGCAGTTCCCCGGGGGCATAAACATCAACTTCGTACACAGCCGGGTATTAACGGAGGAGAGGGTCATCGAATACCGAACCTTTGAAAGGGGAATCTTCAAGGAAACACTGGCCTGCGGCACCGGGGCCCTGGCCATCGCCCTGACCGCGTTTTTTCTGGGCTTGATCGATAGAAACGAAATCCAGGCCAGACCTTACTGGTCGGGAAAAAACAAGAGCGGCAACAGCCTGCGCATTCAAAAGCTCGGCCCATCCTTTTTGTATTCCGGCAGGCCTTGTCTGCTGTTTCAGGGGAGCTGCGGCCATGTCCGGAGCTAAGGAGCAGCACATGCCAGGCCCAAGACCCGCCAACCATTCCCTCTGCCTGTATTATCTTGAGCAACTGAAATCGTCCTTCCCCAGTATAGAAAGGATCTTGCACCAATACGCCCATCATAGCATCGCCGACTATCTGAACACATTTCCCGAGGCTGTCCATGAGACGCTTCAAACGAGACAGGACCTTTATCAGGTCCTGTCCTGCATGTCGGCTCCCCTGCTCGGCAAACAGGTGGCCGGCAACCTCGTTGCCGATCTGGACAAGGACCCGACCATCCTGACCGTGAATCATCACGGCGTGGATTATTTCTCGCTTACCTTCCAGGCCGGCCTGCTTTTCGCTCTTCGCAAGTCCATGAGCCCAGGCAGGCTCAAGACGGCCCCTATCTTCTCCTGCAGTTCGATATCCATGGACAACCTGTCTTTCCCCAGGGGTTTGCTGCTGTATCAATCCGGCTCCATCACGGATAACTGGCGACCTCAAAAAATTCCCATTTTTCCCGCAAGATTGAAAAGCCAGCTAACCGGGCTCTGCAGGCCTATTACAGGAGACGCCCTGGCCCTGACCCGAAAAAATCTTGAGCACATAGCCCTTCAGGCCGATTCAGCGTCGATCCATTCCAGTGTCCTCGGGATCTTGGACGAGTCCTATTCAAACCCGGAAAATCTGTCTTTACAGAGCTATTCAGAGCAGGCGACCTACCTGAATTACACATTAGGGCAAAGGATAACAAAGGATTTGACGAACTTCCCCGCCCCTGTGTATCTGGACCTGGAAGCCATCTCCACGGGTTTGCTGACCATCGATCTTGCAGATTCCAGGAGCCTGGCCTGGAAATGCCTCTTTGACCCCGGGCTTCGGGATACTATTTTGAAATACCTGGACGGCAGCGCTGCCTGCTGGGAGCTTGGGCAATTAAAGCAGGCAGCCGCAGGTTGTGAAGGTCCTCCCGGGGATCTCAAGTGTGCCGGTACGGTTTTCTTCTGGGGAGTGGATGAGAAGAACAGGAGAATATCCTTATACCTGTCGAGGGATAGCTGCAGCAGGCTCCACTTGATTGGAAGGGATATGTCCGGGCGGCAATGGTTTTACCCTTTTACCGAAGCGGATATCATGACCGCCCTTGAGAAGCAGGAACTCATTCCCTCGCTCTTTCTGTGTTTTCTGGTCCTGGCCTTTGCCAGGGGCATGATATGCGTGGGCGGAATTCATCAAAGCAGTTACTTGCAGGATATGCAGCAAAGACTGGTCGGATGCTTCAACGATACCCCGGGATACAAACAGGCTGCCTCGATCGTTTCGCAAGTCCCGACTCATACCTATTTAGACAACATGATCGCTGTTGCCAGTCTCATCGACAATCGTTATCTTGTTCCTGCAGGTCCTGTGGAAATCCTGGCCGGCAACGGGTTATGCAATGACGATCTCAGGAAGATATCAGGGGTCAGCGTGCAGGAGGCTCACCTGGCGGCGCTTTTCGAAACGGTCAATGACCTGGACAAATCGGTCCAACCGGCTTCGCAGAAAAGGAAGGAGCTCATCGCAGACTACTCCAACCTGCTTCAATCCAGACTGGCTCTGGCCCGATGCGGTAACTCCCAGCCATTCACCAATTAAACCCCCGGAGGGAGGCATGAAAAATTGCAGCAAGGTTTTTGTTTTTGGTTTTCTTTCATTTTTTCTTATCTGCATTTCCGCAGCATTTGCCGAAGATCAGGGGTTTGCCACCAAACCCGTCCGCAAGAACGGAGAAAAATGGAGGATCGGATACTATCAGGGAGGGGCCTACATCGATTACTTACGATATACTGAAAGTACGATCAAAGGACTGATGGAACTCGGCTGGATCAAGAGCGAAGAACTCCCCCCCCGCCAGGGTGAACGTATCAAGCCCCTCTGGGACTGGCTGTCTGGAGATGCCGAAAGCGAATATATCGAATTTGTCGGGGATGCCTTTTATACAGCAGAGTGGGATCAGGAAAAAAGGCAGGAAGCTGCCGCCGGAGTCATCAAGCGGCTCAAAGATCCAAACGATCTGGACATGGTGCTGGCCCTCGGCACCTGGGCGGGTCAGGACCTGGCCAACGACCGGCACCAGACACCTGTTATCGTTATTTCGGCCAGCGACCCGGTGGGTTCGGGGATCATCAAGAGCGCCAGGGATTCCGGCTTCGGGCATGTCCACGCCAGGGTTGACCCCAACCGCTATTACCGCCAGATAAGGATCTTCAGCGACATCATTGGCTTCAGCAGACTGGGGGTTGCCTACGAAGACAGCCAGGCGGGCCGGACTTATGCCGCTCTGGGGGACATTGAAAGGGCCTCCAAGGATACCGGTTTTGAAATATCCACCTGCCATACCCTGGGCGATATTCCGGATCAGGAAAAGGCCAATGCCAGCGTCATCAAATGCTATAAGGAGCTGGCCCAAAACTCCGATGCCGTGTATGTGACCGTACAAAGCGGGGTCAACAGCCAGACCCTGCCGGAACTGGTCAAGATTTTCAACAGCCATAACATACCGACGTTTTCCCAGGCCGGGTCGCAGGAGGTCAAGGCCGGAATTCTGCTGAGCATCGCCCAGGCCGATTACAAGTATGCCGGGCAATTCTGGGCCGAAACCATTGCCGAAGTATTCAACGGAGCCCGGCCCGGCCAACTGCCCCAGGTATTTGAAGAACCGCCGAACATCGCCATCAACCTGAAAACGGCCGAGGAAATCGGCTTTAATCCTCCGGTGGACGTCCTGGGAGCCGCGGACAGAATATTCCAGACCATAGAAAAACCCTGAATTCAGAGGGCCTTCCGGCTCTCGGTTTTCAAACCGGCGGTTACGGGCCTAGATTTCGTCCAAAGCCGCCTCCATGGTATCGTAGATGGAAAAGATGCTGCTGAACCCGGAAATATCGAAGACCTCCTGGACCATGCCGTTCAAGCTGCACAGGATCAAATCCCCGCCCCGGGCCTTGAGTTTTTTCCCGGTGGACAGGATGCTCCGCAGACCGGCACTGCTTATATATTCAAGATCTTCGAGTCCAACCAGCAAATGGGTGTCCCCTTCATCCAGACAGTTTGCGCATTCTTTTTCAAATTCAGGGGCATTGCCGGCATCCAACCGGCCGGAGACCTTTATGGTCATCACACCCTGTTCCCGTGAGCTGCAAAATTCCATGCTCATTCACTCCCTGTTCGATAAAACCTTTTTACAAGCCGATACAAACAATAAATTTTGAAACCGCAGTCCATTTCAAGACATGAGGATTTCATAATCTTGCAGTGACGAATGAGAGGGTTGAGTTTTCGTCCAAGCATCAGATAAGGAGCATTATGCACAATTACTATTTTTCCCTGTATGTCTTGTCAAGCTTTGGTCTTTCCGCGAAAACCAAAACCCGTTTTTTTGAAGTGGACCCTTTTGACCTCAAGGCAAGCCTGCAGGAGCAGGAGGTCGCCGTCCAAATCCCCCTGGATGAAAAGCTCTGCCCCGCACACAGTCTGAAGGTCTGTCCCCGGACCATAACCGATTTCCAGCCAGACGGATTGATTCGCAGCAACAGTTACCTGCGCAGCCTGAAAGAGGCCCTGGATTATCTTCAGCAGGCCGGATCAGAAGGCATCGACCCCTTGACCGTTTACAACAGGCTGATTGACTGGCCAGAGCTGAATCTTTCCATCAGTCCTCCGCAGACAGACAGCCGAATACAAGGCACAAATGCAGGCCGCCGTGAAGACCCGGGCATCGATGCCATTCTGAGTATGGTCGCCGGGACCGGGACTCAGAAAAGCGGTCCGGCACACTATTTTGAGACCTGGAGCGGGCATATCCGGGACCTGTTGGCGGCGAATATAAAACACATCTTTGCAGACCCTTATTTCCGAAAGGTCGAGGCGGCCTGGAGAGGCCTCGACCTTCTTTCGAAACGAGCCGGCAAAGCGGGAAACCTGAAAATCATCTGCCTGGACCTGGACCTGGATAATGCCCTGGAGATCTTGTCTGATCAGGCAAGCTTTCAAGGCCTCCACCCGCCCGGTTTGCTGCTTTTGGACCTGCCTCTGGACAATTCCGGCCTCAGCCTGCAAATCATGAAACAGCTGGGGCAAACCGCGGAAGCCCTGCTTTGTCCGGCTGCATTCTGGCTCACTGAAACATTCTTCTACCTCAACGACTGGGCTGAAATAAAAAAGCTGCAGTATATCCGGCATCATCTCGAGGATCAGGTCTATGCCAAATTCAACGGTCTTCGCAGGAGCGAAGCCGGCAACTGGCTGCTGGCCCTGTGCAATCCTTTCCTGGCCAGGGTCAGGTACAGCCCGGACTCCTGGAATCGGACCGTCAGTTTCAGGGAGCAGGAGGAACTCTGGCTCGGGCCGGTCTGGGCCCTGGGCGCCCTGATTGCCGAGAGTCTGGCCATTTCAGGTTTCCCCTCCAGATTCACCGACCATAGAAGCATAAAACTCGACAACCTCTCCTTGTCCGGCCTGGACAAGCCATTGGCCACCCAAGCCGCCTTTACCAGGGACAGGGGCAGAGAGCTGGCCGAAGCCGGCCTCATCCCGCTTGAGACCCAACCGGGCCAAGACACGGCATTTCTTACACAGGAGCGGACCCTGTCCGGGGGATCCTTTGCCCGGCAGTTGCTTCTGGCCTATGTGATCGGTTTTTTCCTGCATCTGAGAGACACTGCCGACCCGCTGGAGGTTTCCAAAGAAGAGGCAATCAAAAACAGATTTTCCGAGTTCTGGCGCCTATCAGAACAGGAGGCTCCCCGGGACCTGCAGCTCAGCCTGACCGCTGCGGGCGACGACCAGGTGCTTTACTGCAGCTTCACTCCCGGCCCGCAGGTCCTGCCCCGGGGAGAAGCCATAACCTTTGAGATCAGATGGTGAGCCTGAGCAAAGAACAGATTCAGAGACCAGGACTGTACTGAAACGAGGCCTTCGGGGTCGAATGGTAATCTGTTGTCCGGGTCATGATTTCTTCTGGCCCTGCTGCAGATTCTGATGAAGCTTGATCTGGGCCTCCTGCAGGGTCTTCTGCATGGTCTGCAGCAGTGTATAGGCATTGCCGATGCTCATGACGATCCGGTTGGAGACGGTGGCGTGTTCCGGCATGGAACGGTGCTGGTTGCCGAACTCGATGAGCACGTCGCCGGAGCCGACATAGACATTGAACACGTCCCGATAGACATAGTCCAGGTCCGGGGAGACATGGAACTGGACAGCGTTGGTGTTTTGCTTTTCGTTTTCTTCTGACATCGGCCATCCTTTTTCTGGCTGTAAGTATCAGGCCAAATAAATGACCTTGAACTGTCCCGGAACGAGGGTCATTCCAGAGGGAGCGTTGATCCCGTTCTGTAAAGAATTGTCCAGCATTCGGGTGGCCGGGGTCGCGCCGGTGATCATCTTCATGCTGCACCGTGAGTTCCGGGTCGGTCCCATGATCGACTGCGAGACCAGCCCCATCAAGACGCCGGTAAAGTCGCCGAGACTGGTGGGGACGGTGGTGATTATGTTGTGCGAGGGCAAAAAGGTCAAGAGATGCCGGAAATTGGTCAAAAACGGGAAGGCCATGATCTTCATACCGAAATTCGGATAGGGGATCGGTGCCGGTACCCCCGCTGGAGTAGGCGTCTTGCAGGTATCAGGCATTGCGGAATCCATGCCCGGCATGGAACAGTTGGCAAACATGGAGGTCTCCTTGATCTATATTTTAAACAGTTACATACTTAAGAAACGTCTCTGTCCAACACTTGATCCCACTGCTCAGGCCATGTAGATCTTCTCCCCGTCTATCTTGGTTTCCCTTTTGCTGACCATGACCGTATGCCTGGAGTCCATGGAAAACAGACCCTCTGTGCGCCTCGTGAGCTGGCCGGCCTGGACCTGATCGTTATCCTCGGTATGCCTGATGTAGCCCTTGAACTTGTCGATGACCTGTCTGGCCATGGTATTCATCAGATTGCAGATCACCCGCACAGTCTTGAAGCTGGCCTGCAGTTCCCTGCCTTGTGCCGCCACCTGGTCAGAGGAAAAATAGGCCTGTTTGCTTTTATAGACCGCCTTTCGGGAAAAGGAGTTGATATTCTCCGCGCCCAGGGTCACGGATTCTTCGGCCAGGATGTTCAGGTTCCCTTTCCCGGACACCAGGCTGGCGTCCGCGGGAAAGGACATCTGCAGGCTGCGGCCTTTGTTCCTCTCCAGGATACCCAGGATATACACGGTTTGCTCATTGTCCCGGCAGCAGATGACTTTGTCCTCCGGCTCCGGATCGATCAGACAGCTGAAGGCCTTCACGGCCTGCAGGGTTTGCCCGGAGAGGAGGATTTCTATGCTGTCCGCAAGGACAGAGAGGACAATCGCCTTCTGGATGGCGGAATCACTCGAATTGAAGATGGGAATGACTTTGGCAGCCTCAGGACTCATTGTTTCCCCCATTGTTCGGATTTTAGTCTTTTTTCGTTCGTTCCCCAGGCCAGGGCCCGGTTTGCTCCCTCCCATCTCGTATTCTCGTCGTCAGCTTCATGGAAATTGGTCAGATACAAACCGGCCCCGGAAAAATCGGTATTCTTCAGGACGGCATGAGAGAGGTCGGCGTAGGTCAGATCCGCTCCGGCAAAAGAGGTGCCTTCGGCTTCGACCCCTTCCATCTGGGCCTGGATCAGCCTGGCCGATGAGAA
Source organism: Desulfohalobiaceae bacterium (assembly GCA_021737615.1). GTDB lineage: Bacteria > Desulfobacterota > Desulfovibrionia > Desulfovibrionales > Desulfothermaceae > JAABTT01. The sequence goes on from JAIPDR010000009.1 coordinate 10,358, forward strand.
ATCCGAGCCGGCCAGGCTCGCATACTGCAAGCTGGCCCTGGTCATGTCCGCCTGGCGAAAGCTAGATCCAGTGAGCCTGGCTTCATAGAAATTGGCAAAGGCCAGTCCGGCCCCGTCAAAGATGGAGCCCTCCAGTTTACCCCACATGAACCCGCTCTTGTCCAGCTTGACTTTGGTGAAATTGCAGCCCTTCAGCGTTGACTCGTGAAACTGACAGTGAGTCAGGTCCAGGCCGGAAAAATCGGTTCCGTCGAAGTTGGCCCCATGAAACATGGACAAATGGATGGACACTTTGTCCAGGATGTTGTTTTCGAAATCGCAGCCGTGGAAGAGGGTCTTGTGCAGGTCCGCCTTCGAGAAATCCGCCTTTTTGAGCGGACATCCGGAAAACATCGTCGTCTCCAGGGTCAAACCGGCCAACACAGCCCCCCCAAGATCGCAATTGGCGAAGACACAATTTTTCAGGCTGGAGGCTGAAAAATCAACGGCCTGCATCCCGGACCCGACGAATTTGGCAGAATCGGTGCTTATCTCCCTGAAGTCGGTCTGCTTGAGAGCGCACTGCACAAAGTTGGCCTGCTCGATATCGGCCTGGAAGAACAGGGCCTTGTCAAAGAAACAGCTGGTAAAGGTAGCCTCCCGCAGGTTGGCCCCGCTGAAATCAGAGCCCTCGAAACAGACCTCACTGAATATCCCGCCTGAAAGGTCCGCCTCCCGGCAGTCCAGACCGGAAAAATCTTCCTGATAGAAGACCTCCCCGGCTTTGACCCTGCGGGACAGCTCGTCTCTGGTCATTATTCCGGCCTCCAGTTCTCGATAAGAGTCGCCTCGAGGTTGCTGCCGCTGAAATCGCTATCGGTAATGGTCGACCTGAGGAAATCGACCTGATATAGATTGGCCCCTTTCAGGGAAACATTCACCAGGCGGGCCTTGGCCAGAGAGCCCTGGGCAAGATCGATCCCCTCCAGTCCGGCCCCGGTCAAATCCGCCTTTCGAAACTGGGCGCATTTGGCTCTGGCCCGGGAGAAGTCGGCCCCGGAGAGATCCGCGCTTTCCAAAAAGGCGTTTTCCAGATCCGCCTCCCTGAAGGCGGCATCTCGCATGACCATCCGCTGGAAATTCGACTTGCGCAGGACTGCCCGGCAAAAGCTCAACCCCTCCATGAGGCATTTTTCAGCCTCTGTTCCGGCAAAGCAGCTCTCGCAAAATTCCGCCCCGTCGAAACAGACCCGGGTTAAACATGTGTTGGCAAACAGACAGCGGTTCATGACTGCCCCGGAAAAGTCGGTATCCTCGATCCGGCTTTCCAGGAAAAAGGAGGTGGAAAGGTCGGTTCCGGCAAAACAGGCGCCCCGGATGTCCGCCTGGATGAACCGGGTCCCAGGCATGGCGGCCCGGGTAAAATCGGCCTTATCGATACTGATGGACATGGTTTCCACATCCTCCAGAATCGCGCCCCTGAAGTCTGCCTCCCTGAAATCGCCTCTGGACAGGCGGGTACCTTTCAGGGACGCCCCGGAAAAGACGGTCTTTACAGCCGTCACCCCTCCGATATTGGCCTCTTCCAGATCTGCTCCGGTCAGGTCGGCCGCGGAGAGGTCCGCCCTGGCCAGTATGGCCCGGGCAAGTTTGGCCTCTCGCAGACTGGCCCCGTCGAAGTTCACCTGCTCCAGGAAGGCGCCGCTCAAATCGATCCCGTCCAGGTTCTGACCCGAGAGATCGATGCAGGCCCAGTCGCCGCCGGCCAGGGTATCTCCCCCGGCAAGAGCTTGTAAAAAACGCGCCCTGACCTCCTCCAGCGGCTCATTATGCGGGGATTCTCCCTCGTCCATGAAATGGGCGCTCAGCCTGTAGCCCTCCTTGAACCTCTCTTCGAGCTGGTAGAGGGGGTCCTCGATCTCATTGACGGCCGTGTCCAGCTGTTCGGCAACCTGCTGTTCCAGGTCCTGCAGACTCTGATCCTCGACTCCCATGGACTTAAGACCCTGGACGTGCTGCATGGTTTCGAGGAGATCGGGGGGCAGCTGCCTGGGGATCTTCTCCAGGATCTCCCCGGCCTTCAGCCTGGGAAGAGGCATCTTCTGCTGTTCACCCTTATCCAGCCGCTCCAGGGCATCGAGCTGCTCTTCCAGTTCTTTCAACTTGTCCTGGACCTGCTGGTCATCGCTCTGTGCCTCTTTGAAGCCGGCGATCTGTTCCTGGATCCGCTCCCTGGGCTCGGCCAGCTCTTTCTGAAGCCGGTCCCAGGCCTGATTTTCCTTCTCCCTGCCCATCTCTTCGGCCGCCCCGGCAATTTCCCCGATCCTGTCAAAGGGGAAATCCTTGAGATCGACCTTCCCCCCCCGGCCGGAGGTTATACCCGGCATGATTTCCTCCAGCTTCTGGGTGAAAACGTCAACCTCGGGATCGGATCCGGTTTCCGGCTTGTCCTTGACGATCTTCTGCAGATCGAATGTGTCCCCTCCTGTGACTGAGGCCTTGATATCGCCGGGTACATTCGCTTCTTTCATCTGCTCCTCGACATCCTGCAGGGCCTGATCGACCTTGCCGTCGATCTCCTCCTGGGCCTGATCCGCCCTGGCCTGGATGTTTTGGGACAGGGGGCTCTCTTCCAGGCTGACCTCGCCTTTTTCCTGAAATATCTCCAAAGCGCATTTGGCACCAGTAGGGATCAGATCCTGGGTCTGAAAGTAGTTGGAAAAGGGGTTTTCGTTGCTCAAGCGCTTTTCAAGGGCGTTTTGATAGTAGGCTTCAGAACGCGGCTCGTCCCTGCGGTCCTCATAGGCCAGCAGGACCTGGCCGACCTGCTCGGCTTCATCATCCCCGACCTCCATCACCCCCCGAAAGACCAGAAGGGCCAGCACCTTATCCGGGAAAAACCAGACCGTATCCAGATTCAACGGCAATTCCCCGAATCCAAAAGATCCATCATCCCTTTTCTGCCGGAGGAAGCAGCGGGCGTACAGCCCCGGCAGAGCCCCCTCTATCCTTTGCAGCTCGGGATGCATGTTAAAAACCGCAAAGGCCTCGTCACCCCGGAAGAAGCCGCTTATCCACTGATCCTCGGCTGTGTTTAAAAAGAAGCGCCAGTCGAAGTCCTCCGGGTGTCCCGGATAGTACTTCCACTTGTAGTCGTCGTCGTAGGTTCCCCGAAAACGCATCCGCTGCGGGCAGTCCAGGGGCAGCGGCCCTAAACCGGCCGGCTCCGGCGTATCCCTGGGCGAGGTGACCAGGCTCCCGGGGTCTTCAATGCAGGGAAGCTGTCCGTCTAAATAGCCGATGCCGTCCGGGTTTGGCTCATAGCCTTTTCCGCCGAAGGCCCGGAAGTAATCGAGCGGCAGAGAGTCGATCGGCTCCGGAGGGGTCGAGAGTCCCCTTTTTCCCCACCTTCGGGGTCCGAAGACGTACAGTGATTTCTCTCTTGCCCCGAGTCTGACTTTGACCTCGCCTCCCCCGACTGCTTCTCCCTGGGGGGCAAAGTAGGTCCCGGTCAGCAGAAACTCCCCGCAGGGCTTGGGCATGCCCAGTTCGGGCGTGGGGTTGTCCCCCATGCTCTCAAAGGCGTCCTTCAGGAAATCGACGTCCAAGAGGGCTTCTCCGGTCTGAAGATCGACCCCCAGGGTCGCCGACACGGTAAAGAAGAAGCGCCGGTTCTGTTCCAGGACCCGGCTGTTGAATCCCACCTGCAGGGGACGGTAAGGCTGAACTATATGCATCGGATGCCCCCCTACATCCTGGCCCTTAAGGTATCGATGGCGGCTTTTAGGCTGGGTGCTTTTTCTGCTTCCAACATGCTGCCGGCCTTTACTTTAAATTTCCCGCTTGGACCGTCGAATTCTATTTTCCCCGAGGTTCTTGCATCAAGCTCAATGGCGATGCCTAGACCTACTTTTGCTTCAAGCGACAGGGAGCCGCTTACCTCCAGGGCGATCTTCAAGGCGGCATAGGCGGATAAATCCAGACTCAGGCCGGCATAGGCCGCCAGGCTCAAATTCAACCCGGCATAGGCCTCGATGGAGTTCTTGTTGGCCGCATAAGCGGCAATTTCAGTATTCGAGGCCGCATAGACCGCAAAATCGAGATGCGCGGCCAGCTTAAAGTCAAAGGAGGTTCCAGCGGCAAAGGTGAAGGCTGCGGAAGCGGTATTGGCCCAGTTGAAATCAAAGCTGTGATGCGAATTAAAGCCTTGATGGCTGACTGAATATGAGAGCATCTTTCCGGTGTCGCGGCAGTACTTCCACTCATGAGAGGCACCGGTATCCGCCCAGAACAAGGTCCTGTTGTTGAGCTTGCCTTCCGCATTCCACTTTTTCTCTTCGCTCTTCCCCCGACCGCTTCGGCTCCAGCTCTTCAGGGAACCATCGCCTCGAAAAGCGATCTCCACCTGCTCGCCGCCGCGCTGTATTTCCAAAGAGTCCCCCTCGGTGACCTCAATGGAATGACCCTTTGTATAGCTGTATGAATTTCCAAAAGATTTTTCAACCCAGACGCTTGTATCCGCCTCACCTTCAGTTGCCTCCTGCCAATCAGAGGCATCGCCGATCTGAATTTCGCTGTCTGCCAGCTTGTCGCCGTCGTTGGCTTTAGCCCAATCGACTCTATTCCACTCAGGTCCGCCCTTGTTCAAGAGATCATGAGTGTGATCTTTGTTTAATTCAGCGCCCTGCCCCTGCTCCATATGCTCTTCGACATAGCAGTTCCCCAGATTGTAGTTCCAGTACCCGCCGAAGTCGTAGATATTGCCCTCTTGGAGATTGACTGTATCCAGGCCTGAAACATGGACATGAGCTTCTTTAAATACTTGCTTATAAAAATGATCAGCAGTTCGAACATCCTCGCCAAGGAGCATATCTTTCGGATTGTACGGAGGATCGTCTGCATCCGATTCATTTGTAAAATCATTCAATAATCGGTCTTTATCATTATTGCTGCCGGTAACAGGACTATAATTTCCATACTTGTGGTATTCTCCATATTTTCCCTGTGCTTCCAGCCAAAGGTTTCCTCCGGAGTGTATCCTGATATGTTCCGTGTCGGCAGCATCATCGAACTCAATATAGTTAGTATCACCGGCTGCGGTAGTATCTCTTGCATAGGCCGCCCCGGCTGAACTGTTCTCAGGGCTTTTCCCGGTTTGGATGACGGATTTGGTCTGATTCGAACTGGTTACCGGACTCCTCGTCTCGGGATTGGGCACGGCCCCGGCGATGACCGGCCGGTCCGGATCTCCGTCGATAAAGTTCAGCAGAACCTCGGTCCCCTTGTGCAAAGGAAAATGCATGCCCTGATTCGGCCCGGCATAGGGCTGCATCATGCGCAGCCAGGTCGAGGCCTTGCCCATGTGCCTGCCGGAGCGGTCAAAGGGCAGAATCACCTTGTAGCGGCCCTGCTCGTCCACCTCGGCGTATTTCCCGCTGCCGGCTGCGTCTATCCTGGCGTTTAGCGAGCCGTAAAACCTGGGTTTCTCGGTCTCCCGTCTGGGTCTGTACTGAACGCCGGCCGGCAGGGCGGTGAAAGAATTCAAGTAATAGGGATTCTTCTCCTGTTCGGAGAGCTCCGTGGACAGCCCGGCCAGCATGAATCCGGCCTGGCTGCCTTCGTGGGAAGCCTCCACCGTCAGGTAGTTCTGATTGCAGTCCGCGCGGTAGTGGTCCTGGAGATCGAACCTGTAGCCCGGTCTGATAAAGGGGACCGTGCTCTGCCCATGGAAGGTCTTTTCCCAGCATTTCAACTCCTCCGCCCTGATCTGGGCCAGCTTGTTGCCTTCCTCCGTGGTCTTGAAGTGGTCTCCGTACATGTAGACCTCGCCCCGGCCTTCAGCGTAGACATCGGCCAGACCCTCCACATTCAAGGAGGGCCGCTCGTAATTGTAGTCCTTCAATCTGAGGGACCTGGGCAGCATCGTCTGCCGGCAGCAGAAATCCTTGACTACTTCCTCCCGGGCCTGGGAATCGAGCGCGGATGGGGGGGAATAGGTCATGGTCCGACCCTCGGTCATGACCCCGTGGGCCATTTTCGTATCCGTAATGATCAGCTTTTCCCCGGCCCCGGTCTGCTCGAAATAGAAGTACATCCCCTCCCGCTCCATCCAGCGGGTCACGAAATTGAGATGGGTCTCCCTGTACTGGCAGACATAGTCCCAGGTCTTGTATTCCTCCTTCAAACGCAGGTCAAAACCGTTTTCATCCAGGCCCCCGTCTTTTAAGACCTCCTCCAGAATCTGAGGCACGGTCCGTTCAACAAAGATCTGATTGTGTCTGGTCTGGGACAGCCACCACATCCTGGGCACGAGTATGCCCTTGTAAAAGCTGTAATCATGGGCCTGATGCATCTGCTCAAAGCTGATGAGCATGCCGTTGAAGGCGATGTCCCCTTCGTCCCGCAGGATGGTGAACCTGGCCGGATTCTGGATGACCTCATTCAGATCCAGTTCCGGATCCCTGGAAATGAGATCTATCTCGAAATGGTATATCCGGGACAGTCCTTCACTGCCCTGAAAACGTACCACCCCGAAGGTATCCCCGGGCATGCCCAGGGAAATAAACGAAAACCTCTTCGCTAGTTCAGCCATTACTCCCCCTGCATCCAGACCGAGCCTTTCAGACTCAATCTGGACTAGGCGCTTTAATCCCTGTCTTAAAAAAAATGTATTTACCCAAGGGTGAACTTTCCGAGGCGTAGGCTCTGCAAGCCGAAGGCCGTGAACCTGGAACCTTTTGGGTTATGGGCGAAGCCCGCTTTAAACCAGATTCAGATGGAAAAGCTCCGGAGCGTCATCTTCCCCGCCGTAGGCCCCGAAGACCAGGGCCTCAGGGGTGCCCTTCAGCTTGATAAAGGCCGAATCCTCACTGCTCAGGACGTTTTGGCCTGCCCAGGCCGTGAATTCCTTCTCCCCGATCTGAAGCCGCATGTCCCGCAGGGGATATTTAAGGACCGATTTCTCGGGTATTTCTTCTTTCTTCCCGATCCCCATGGCCTCCACCTCCGCTCCGGCGGCCCCGAAAATGACCCCGTTCCAGTCCTGTCCCGCAGGTCCGGCCTCCAGCCACAGACCCATCTTGGGCAAGGCATGACACCTGAACCTGTATTCCCGGGGAAGCTCCCTGTCCGGCATATTGGCCCTGGCCGTAATCTTGGCCCCCAGCCCGGGATTGTCCGGTCCTGTGATCACCGCCTCCTGCAAGGGCCAGGGCAGATGATCTTTTGCTAGCTCAGTGTCGCAAAGAACCATGGTCGACAACCGCCCCCTCCTCCGGCCCTGGACAGTCAAGGCCAGCAGGGACAGCCCCTGCCGGACCGATTTTGCGGCCAGGTCTTCGGCTTTCCCGTAAATGATCCACAGACCGGTCTCCGGATCGCTCAAATCCCCGGCAGGACCGGCCCATTCCAGATTCTCCGGGTCGTCCCTCCAGAAATGTCCCTGAACCGGCAAGCCGTAGTCATTGACCCTGGAGTATATCTCCCTGGCCGCTGCCTCGTCCTGACAGAGCATACTGATCCATGCTTTCTTGCTCATAGGATATCCTTATCAGTTGAAGTCCACAGTAAAGGAGCCGTCCTCCCGGACCCCCAGGCTGACTGCGTCGGGCATCTCACCCGAGCCCATGCCCTGCAAGAGGGTCTGGGAAATTCTGGGCATGACCCGTCCGCGCAGGATATAGTCTATGTTCCTGGCCCCGGTCTCCACCTCCCGGCACCTGGAGGTAATCTGCTCCAGAACAGCCTCGGAATAATTGAGCGCTATCCTGTTGTTCTGCCTTAGGGTTTGGCCCAGCTTTTTCAGCTTCAGATCAACGATTCCCTGCATTGCTTCCGGATCGAGAGAGTAATAAGGGACAACGGTCATCCTGGCCAGCAGGGCCGGCTTGAAGTGTTTGGAGAGGACCGGCCTGATTGCGCCCACTACCGAATCAATGGGCACCGCGCCCTCTTCTGCGGTCATCTCCTGAATAACATCCGTGGCCAGATTGCTGGTCAGGAGAATGATGGTCTCGGCAAAACTGATCTCCTTGCCCTCCCCGTCGGCCAGGGTTCCTTTGTCAAAGACCTGATAGAACAGGTTCAGGACATCGGGATTGGCTTTCTCCACTTCATCCAGTAGAACCACGGAGTATGGATTCTGCCTGACCGCTTCGGTCAGCATGCCGCCCTCGCCGTAACCTACATACCCCGGGGGAGAGCCGATCAGTCTGCTGGTGGTATGCTTTTCCTGGAACTCACTCATATTGATGGTCACGATATTGTGCTCCCCGCCGAAGAGCAGGTCGGCCAGGGCCAGCCCGGTCTCGGTCTTGCCCACACCGCTGGGACCGACCAGAAGAAAGACCCCCAGGGGCTGTTCCGGACTCTTGAGGCCGGACTTGGCCGCCTTGATGACCTGGCCCATGGCAGACAGGGCCTGATCCTGCCCCTTGATCCGCTCATTGAGCCTTTGCTCCAGATTGAGGACTGTCTGGGCCTGATCCCGCTGGATCTTGCCCAGGGGTATCCCGGTCCAATCAGAGACCACTTTTCCCACGACGTCGGGGTCGACTTCTATCTTGACCATGGCCTCGTCCTGCTGCATGGCCTCGAGTTCACGCCCGGCCTGTTCCAGATCCGCCTTCAGCCCCTGTAGTTTATTTCCGTCTCCGTCCCTTTTTGCCTGCTGCAATTTGCTCCGCAAGTCGACGATGCTGTGCGCCTTTTCTCTTTCCAGCCGCCATCTCTCATTGAGCGCTTCCAAGTCCTTGCCGATTTGAGCGATGCCTGCTTCTATCTCTGCGTATCGTTCCTTTTCCAGGGGCAGCCCATGGTCAAAATCGCGGTCCAGGGCCTTCTTCTCCCTTTCCAGGGCCTGAATGGCCCTCTCCTGACTGGTCATGACCGCGGGTTTGGAAGTCAGGTTTATCTTGACCCTGGCGCAACTCGTATCCAGAAGGTCAATGGCCTTGTCCGGCAGGAATCTCCCGTTTATATAGCGGTCTGCATACTCGGCCGCAGTGGCTATGGCCTCGTCCGTGACCAGCACCTGATGCGCTGACTCGTAATTTTCCTTGAGCCCTCTTAAGATCAAGCCGGTTGTGACCACATCCGGCTCTTTCAGCTGGATCAGTTGAAACCGCCTGGCCAGGGCCGGGTCCTTTTCGAAGTATTTCTTGTACTCACTCCAGGTGGTGGCTGCACAGGTCTTGATTTCTCCCCTGGCCAGGGCTGGCTTGAGCAGGTTGGCCGCATCGGAACTTCCGGCGGAGCCGCCCGAACCGACCAGGGTGTGGGCTTCGTCGATGAAGAGGATGATCGGATTTTCGGAAGCCTTTATTTCATCCAGGACCCCCTTCAGCCTGTTTTCAAACTCCCCCTTCATGCCGGCGCCAGCCTCCAGGGCCCCCATATCCAGGCCGAGCAGAGTGACGTTTTCAAGCATCTCCGGGACATCCTGCTGAACGATCCTAAGGGCCAGACCTTCCATGACCGCGGTTTTGCCCACCCCGGGTTCGCCGACCAGAATGGGGTTGTTCTTCCGCCGTCTGGCCAGGACATCAATGATCTGATTGATCTCATCTTCCCTGCCGAATACAGGATCTATCTCGTCTTGTTGGGCTTTAGCGGTAAAATCCTGACAGTACTTGTCCAGAAAGCCCCCTTCGGCCCGTCGGTCCATGGTCCCACTTTTGTCCCCGGCCGTCCGGGCCGTGGCCTCCTGCTCAGCCGAATCCTTGAGGATTGACCCGAAATCCCTGGTCAGGCTGTCCTTATTGATATTCTCCAGGAGATCGATGTACTTGCCGGCTCCAAAGGAGGTCGGCCTGTCCAGAAAGGCCAGCAGTATGGCCCCTGAACGAATCCGGCTCATCTGCAAATCCAGGGAGGCGATCATCCAGGCCTTTTGCAGCAGTTCGATAAGCAGGGGCGAAAAGACCGGTTTGCCTGGATTTCCTGTCTTGAAGTCCTCCAGGGCATCGGTCAGGGCAGTGGACAATCTGGCCGGATCGATTGCAAACCGGCGCAGGACAATCTGGACATCCCCCTGGGTATCCTCCAGGGCCTTGGCCAGGAAATGCTCCACCGAGATTTCATAGTTTGTTCTTGAAACGCATAAGCCTGCGGCATTATGCAAGATATTCGTGCAGGCCGGGTTCAGCTTCCCCAGCAATGACCTGATATCGTGATCCATGATTCCTCCCTCGATTAATTTCAGAACGACCTAACCTGTTACACCCATGAGCCCTTCCCCGGCCTTAAGCCAGTAACTGAAAATCTGCCCGGGACTTCTCGGGGCCCAGGCCTTTGGAGAAAATCCAGGCATTGTAGCCCAGGGTTGACCATTGTTTTTCTCCCAGCCTGGCCGGCTCGACCTGGTCAGGCCTTATCCCCAGGGACAAATCCACCTCCAGAGAATCGACGCAATAAAAATCAACGGTTTTCTTCATGCGCCTAAAATTTTCAGAATCGGGCAACAATGCATGGAATTCGTCCCTATCCAGGTTCCCGGCTTCCACCCTGATCTTACCGGTCATATCCCGAATCTCCCGGCCCAGGTACGAATCCTGTCCCAGCCTGCTGCCCTGCAGGCCCAACAAACACCTCTGGTCTTGCGGTATCTGGACGGTCCTGGGAACACATTCCCGGATCCTTATTTCCGGCAGGCAAAACAAATCCCGTAAAACGACCCGCAGCCCGTAGGCAGACCTGGGGAACTGGGTAAAAAGACCCAGGTATCTGAGCAGTTGGTCCCGTTCAGGAAGGCTCTGCCTGAAGGCCTCGGAACCCAGCCCGAGAAGGCTCAACAGCCTGTTTTTATAAACCTTGTCCTTTTCGTCAATCAGCTTGATCGACCACTTGTACTTACTCCAGCACTTATAGAACAGTTTGAAAACAGGATCATTGAAGATATCGAGAAAATCCTTCTTGACGCTTTTCTCATCAAAATTCTCAGATAGTAATTCTTCTGTATAATAAGTGGGAAGTGGAGATGCAGGGCCGTATAATCCTAAAAAGGTGGCTGTTACATTGTAGAATACATCTCTTTTTTCTGACTTGTGGATATCCTTTACGTCAACATCCGGAAAGGCCAATGAAAGGAAAGGAGTTATGCGTAGCTTATCCTGAAAAAAATCATCAAAATTACCTTCAGGAGCTTCAAATTGTTTTAAGAGTCTTATAACTTGAAAGAATGAAAACTTTTTTGGTTCCTTCAGCAAATTTCCCTTTATTCCAGGAATTGATCCCCGACCCGTGTCTTCCATTTAATAATCTCTCCGCTTTGTTCATCCTTTATAACAAGCCTGGTAAAACAATTGATGTTTGAATAGTGCGCAAAAAAATTGTCCAGAATCGAGCCGAAAATATACATGTCACCTTTCGAGGCAAAATTTCGCTGATGAAGCCCCAGTAATATTTCCTGACCACGAACGATCGAGCCTTTGAACAACCTTTCCGCTGTCTTGACCTCGACGGATTGGATGCCCTGTATCTTTTTCAAGCTGGCCTGCACCTGCTGCTGGTCTCTGCTTTCCTGAAAGACATACAGATTGAGCAGTTCTTTTAAATTGTCCTTATTCAAGACTGACAATACATTAAGGGTCAAATGCGAAAGAAAGATCCACAGGGTGCCTTTGTCTAACTGGGGTTCGACAGGAGCGGTCGGCGGCTGGATGTTCTTGAAGCTGCAGAGTTCAGGAGAATTATCGGTCTGTCTGCAGACATCGCCAACCTGCAGGGAAGCCGGTAAGTCGCGATTGGTGCAGCGTATCTGCAGGGACAAAGTTTCATTTTGTATCTCGGCCATCTCTTCGAACAAGCCCAGGCTGATATACGTTTCCGGCAGCCGGCTGATCGGAGAATTTCGCCTTTTCAGGGAATAGACGCCCTGATCCTCCTTTTGCGATTCAAACCCCTCCAGAGGCAGGTACTCCCTCTTTTTGACCGTCCCCCGGGAAAACCCGGTCACCTTCAAGACCTCGTAGACTTCAAAGTACTCTGAATCCCTGCCGGCCGGCTGGATTCGGTACTCGGTCTTCTGGTGATCGAGAGAAATCGGAGTGGCCTCGTGCTCAAAGACGTTCACAGCCGGAACCACAAAGAGCTGAAAAGTCTCTTGATTTACTTTCGGCAAAAACTCCGGTTCTGATTCCAGTTCAAAAACGATTTCAAAGCCGGTCCCGTTCCCTTTTTGTTTCCATTCGTCCCAGCCAAGGATATCCAGAAACAGAAACTTTTCCGGAAACAGGGAGTATTCCTGCAGAAACCTGTAATCAGGCAGCGATCTCCCGGGATAGGGTATGGCGGCCAACTCTTCATGACATCCGGAAAACAGGACCCTGTCCCTGGAAAGGCTGACAGACCGGCCACCCTGTAAAGGCACGAACTGCAGCCTGGACAGCCTGCTCAGCAGCAGATAACAGATGTTGCTGCTCTCGGCATAGGGGCCGCCTAGAAAGAAACGCAGTCTCTCCGGTTCAAATTCCTGCAAGGTGATGTTCTGCAGGTCTAGCTGCAGCCGGATCCTGGGAGGCTGGTTTTCCTTGGCTTCATAGAAAGCCTTTTCGATCTTGACGGGGTAGACGGTCAGATCCGAACAGGTGGTAAAACGTATGGGGATCCCCTGCACCGGAATGGAGTCCAGTTCCGTGCAAACAGATATCTGTAACGGCTCCATCAGGCTGGGCTTCGGCGCAAAGGAAATCAGGGTGCAGGCAGGAACCGACCTCAAATAATGTGGAAAGGTAAACTGCATGAGCCCATGGACCACCTCCGGAAACTCGTCGTCAAGCTTGGTCCTGAGCATGCCCGTCATAAAGGCCACGCCCTCCAGGAGTCTCTCCACATCAGGATCCTGGGAGGTTCCGCTTAACATGGGGGCCAAGGCCGGATGGGCCCGGGAAAACTCCCTGGCCAGTTCCCTGATCTGGCTCAATTCCTGTTGATAATACTTGTTTAGCATAACTGCAAAATGGACTCTTTACTTCTCCGAGAGGCTGATCTTGCCTTCCGGATCAACGATGGTTTCAAACGATACCCTGATGCTGGTCCTTTTAAAATTGATCACCCCCTCAACTTTGAATCTGAGAGACAACATCAGGTCATCCTTGGGCAAAGCCCGGACCTTTACCTGATCCAATCTGGGTTCATATTTGCCGATCACCCGGATGATGTACTTCTCCAGTCTGGCAAAGGTTTCGGCCCGAAAATCCCCGACAATATCCGTAAAATCAGGCATACCGATATCATCGGCAATGAGGGCGCTGCCCTGCTTGGAATTCAAGATCTCCAGCAAATGCAAGAACACGGACTCCCTGATTTCCTGAGCATCCCAGACCCCTCTGCTGTCCGGATCCTCCTCCATCTTTTGAAGTCTCTCCAAAAGTCTCAGCCCCTGCATTTCAATCCCTTATCCCTGGTCCATTATCCGGTTTGCGCCCCAAGTTCTTGCGGACTTAAGCCGCAAACCGGATATGATAATTATTTCGGCGCCTTCCAGTCATCTTCAGACTCTATGCCGTCGGGTTCGTAGGTCCAGATAATCTTGGAATAGGTAAACTGCAGCTCTTCCATATCCTTATACGGTTTGTTCTCTTCCAGAAAGGTCAGGGGCTTGTAAGCCTTCATCTTGACCAGGATGGCGGTTTCCATCTTCACCGTGAAGTAATGCTCCTCCTGCCCCTTGTCGTTGATCCGGTAGTACTGCACCTCCACCGTCTTGAACTGCTCTCCGCTGGTACAGGCCTGATAGAGTTTGGGAGAAGACTTGTCGACATGCTTGATGACCGTAAAGGGGTGATGGATCCTCTGCCCCGTGGGCAGCCCGGTGTGGGTGTCCCTGGGTATCTCGATGTTATGCTCGATATTGTAGATCAGGATCATGTCTTCCCTGCCGCCCTGGGCGCAATCTCCGTCTATCTTGCCCTGATTCGTACCTTCCAGGGTCATGTAACTGGTCATGGCCATAGTCGTTATCCTCCTTAGACTTGGGTTTAGCTGTTATCCGTCTCGACGAACTATTCCTTATCCAACTTGCCCACCAGGGACAGGGTAAAGCTTGCTCCCATGTACTTGAAATGGGGCATTACTTTCATACTGACGCTGTACCAGCCCGGATCGCCCTCCACATCATTGACCTTGATCTCCGCCTTACGCAGCGGTCTTCTCGAGCGTACTCCAGGAGCAGGACTTTCCTGATCCGCCACATACTGCCGGATCCATTTGTTCAACTCGTCTTCCAGATCTCCTCTCTGCTTCCAGGTGCCGATGTTTTCCCGTTGAATGACCTTGATATAGTGGGACAGACGGTTGACCACGAACATATAGGGCAGTTGCGTCCCCAGCTTGTAATTGGTCTCGGCCTGCTTTCCTTCGGCGGAATTCCCGAAGAATTTCGGCTTCTGGCAGGAATTCGCGGAAAAAAAGGCTGCGTTGTCGCTGCCCTTGCGCATGGTCAGGGCGATGAATCCCTCTTCGGCCAGTTCGTATTCCCTGCGCTCGGAGATCAGGACCTGGGTCGGGATCTTGGACTGGATGGCCCCCATGGACTCGAAATTGTAAACCGGCATATCTTCAACAGCGCCTCCGCCCTGGGGTCCGATGATGTTCGCGCACCAGCGGTAATTGGCGAAACTGTCGGTCAGCCTGCTGGCAAAGGCGAAAGCGGTGTTCCCCCATAAGAAGCTCCCGTTGCCGGCGGAGACATCTTCGCTGAAGTTGAAAGACTTACTGGGCACGGTATCTGCTCCGTAAGGGAGTCTGAGCAGAAACTTGGGTACGGTCAGCCCGACGTAGCGCGAATCTTCGGATTCCCTGAAGGATCTCCATTTGGCGTACTGCGGACCTTCGAATATGGACTCCAGATCCTTGAGGTTGGGCAGATCGTCAAAGGAGTCCACCCCGAAAAAACTCTCGCCTGCGGCTGAGAGAAACGGGGCATGGGACATAGCGGCCACACCGGCAATATTCTGCATCAGCTTGATATCCTGGGGGCCGGGTCCGAAATCATAATTGCCGACGATGGCTCCATACGGTTGGCCGCCGAATTGCCCGTATTCCTGGGAATACACTGTTTGGTAGAGGCCCGATTTGGGGATTTCAGGCGAATCCTCGAAGTCGTCCAGCAGATCCTCTTTGCTGGCGTTGACCACGGAGATCTTTATGTTCTCCCGAAAATCAGTATTATCGATGAGGTATTTCAGGGAGCGCCAGGACGACTCCATCTTCTGAAACTGCTGATTATGCAGGATTTCGTTAACCTGGGCTGAAAGCTTTTGATCAATGTCGGCGAGCATTTCATCCACCAGGGCCTTGGAGATCTTGACCCCTTCCCTGCCCGGTTTTAAAAGCTCGTCGATGAAAGCCTGCACACCTGTCCTGGTAATGGAATAGGCGTCATCGTCCGGTTTAACCTTGGTCGCCTTAATAATCTCATCCAGAAGAGACCCCTCTTCCTGAATCTCGGCTGCTTGTTTTTGTTCCTGCGCCTTTTGTTCTTCGGCCATGGTCTTCCTCTCCTTTTATTCTTCTATTCCCAGCTCAACCAGGAGCCTTTTCCTTGTATCCTCGTCGACAACAATATTCTGCATTTTTTTCCGGAATTCAGGGACGTTGCCAAGCGGGCCCTTCAGGGCGGTCAGGGCCTCACGCAACTCCATCAGATTATTAAGCTCCGGGACCTTGCGCACGATCTGGTCCGGCTCGAAATCCCTGATCCCCTCAAATTGAAGATTCACCGTCAGCTCTTCGTCTTCCTGCGTGTCAGCCAATCTGTTGGCCACATTGAACTGCAGCTCCAGGTTCTGGGCCTTGAGGACATCATTGAAGTTGTCCTTGTCCACGCTTATCGGCTCCCTGTCCTCTATGGCCCGCTCGTCTTCCTGCAGGGTGAAATCACCCATAACCAGGACCTTTAAAGGCAGTTCCACCTCTTCCTTGGCATCACCGGTGGCCGGCCTGTAGACGATGTTTACCCTTTCCTTTGGTGCTATCGATCCTTCTTTAGCCATCGAACCCTCCTTGTGTTTGTCCGTTGTGATTGTCTTTACCTGCTTTCTTTAGCGCACCCTTGTCACACTTCTCCTCTTTTTCCTGCTGCCGGTTCACGGCTCAAAGCTCCATTCGCGGCCTGCCGGCATTTACTGTTCGGCCATGCGCATGGCCGCCACCGGGTTTATTCTGCTGATTCTGTTTAAAACCTCTTTGGCCCTTTGCTCCATTTCAGGTTCATTCTTCTCCTGAAACCCCTGGTATGCGACTTGCATGGCCCGGACAGCCAGCTCCGGCTCCCAGGACTCCAATTCATGCTGCCCTATCTCCGCCAGCAATTCTTCCAAATGGGGCTCGGCAAGCCCCGGTTTGCCCATATTCAATAAAAACCTGCAAAGGGCTATCCTGAAAAACAGGGCCTCCCTTTTAGAAACGGATCGTTGCAATCTCTCCTGAAACAATCCGACCGCCTGAGGTTTTTTTTTCTCCTTCTGCAGTGCCAGCGCCTCCTTTTCCAGGTCTTTGACCTCCTGCCTGAATCCGTCTCCCTGAACCGTATCACCTTCTTCTTCATTGTCCGCGGCAATCAAGGTCTTCAGCCAGGCCCTGGTCTCGCTGTCCGCCAATGGAGTGCCGTCTGAAAAACACAGTTTTTCCACCCCGGGCAGCCTTTGGACAAAGCCTGCGGTCTCCCGGCAGACAGCCTCATAGGCCTTGACATGCTTTCCCCCCAGCGCTTCCAGGGCCTGAGCGCAATACCTGTTCAGGTCCAGCCAGAAGATGAACTCCCGCAGCCTCGATTCCGAGCTTTGCACCACGCTTTCATAATCCCTGCTGCTGAGCTGTCCTTCCAATCCGCTTTTGATCAAGGGTTCCGGAGGGGGCAGGGGGGTCCTGTTTTCTTCCTGAACCATGGGCAGTTGGTCCACATCCATCCAGGTCTTCAGCCTGTTCAAGACAAAGGGCAAGGGCCTGGAAAGGTCCTTTTCGAAATAAAAGTTTGCGATTTTGGCCAGGCTGTCCAGACAGACGCCCAGAAGCTTGTTGGCGTCCTTGTCCGATTCGAGCCTGTCCGCCTGGACTGGTGCGGGTCCGGGGGAGGCCTTCTGCGGCCGCGGCTCCTCCTGTTGGTTCTCCTGTTCGGGTGCTTCGGCCTCAGGCTCGGAAGCCGGCGGCTCTGCTTCGTCCTCCTCTGCCTTTTGGACCGGCAGGCGGTCGACATGCTGGATCAAGGGTCTTAACAGCGGAGCATCGTCGCTTTTCTCAGAAAGCAGCTCGTCCAGGGCCTGCAGGTTTTCCTTGAGGCTGTTTACCTCAGCTGCAGGCAAAGGGTTGGGATCGTGTTCCTTCAAAAATCCTTCCACCCGCTCATACCACCACCTGAGGGCATTCAGCCTGCCTTTTTTCCTTTTTTTCGGCGGATATAACGTATCCCAGAAATTTTCCACCAGATCCCTTAAAACCTGTGTGCCTTTGCCGATACCGCCGAATTGCTCGTTTTTGATCAGAGATTCGGCCAGATAGGCGGCCACCAGGATATTTTTGGACTGGTTGGCCAAGATGCCGCTGCAGAGGTTCTGCACCTTTTTCCAGTCAACCTCCCCGGTAGCGGCGGTGGCTATGGACAACTTGTCAATCTCCTGCTGCAGGGCCTCATAGTCAGGCTCATAGGTGACGTCTGAGCCTGCGGGGCTCTCTTCTGAAATCGGTTTCCGGCCCAGTTCTAAAATTTCCATAGGCTTCCTTCCAGGCCGGGTTGGACTGGAGTCGTTTTCTGGATTAGCAATCGATATCCCTTATCCCTGAATCGGTCGGACTACCCGGATCAGCTCGGATCCTTTTCCCCGGCTGACATCGCCCGCCAGCAGAGAGAGTGCAGATCCGCTTCTGTAAAAGCACGATAAAAAATCCGGGCCTGCAGCTTTTGATCCCTGGAAAGGACGAACATGCTCTGCGGCCTGGTCTCGATCCGATCTGCCAGGGCCTGCAGCCAATCTTGAAAGCGCGGGTCATCTTTTCCCATTTGGAATTCGACATCAACCACTCTATCCCTGATCAGACCGGCCTTGTGGACCTTAAGGTATCCGACGACCGACTCCCTGGCGATTCCGGAAACGTCCTGGCCGATACAGGCCCCCGGATCAGGCCTTTCCGGGATCGGAATTCGAGTCAACTGCCTCTGCAAGGTCGGCAGATCTTCAAAATTCTTCTTGATTACATCCTGCATACCATTCCAGGTATTCAGGCATCTCAGGTAGTAGCCGCCCCAGTCTTTACCCAGGCCCTGCAATTCATCCTGCAGGGAAATAAAGACAGGAGAAAATCGACCGTTTTTGTCCTGACTCCCTGTTATCAGGGCGCACAAGAAATAATTCGATCGCGGCGGGGCCATCCAGAATTTGAGATCAAGTCCGACTCTTCTGGCTTCGTTTTCTGAAAAGAGCTGAAAATTAAAACGATTTAACCAGTATATAATGGTCGTTACGATTTGATCACCTGTGCTCAAATCAATAAAATCGCCAAAACAGAAATGCTTTCCCCAGAAACTTGCAGTCTTTTTTTTCATGTCTGCCCGTTCAAGGCCGGCTTGTCACAGAACCTGTCAAGCGACGGCAAGGGATCGATGTGCAAAGTTGCGCAAAGAAAAGCCGTCCATCAATGCCAGCAGGTGACGATTTCCTGGGGGATTTTTTGAGGCACCTCTCTCAAGAGCTCCATGACCGGCTCCGCCCCGTTAATGTTGAATGACACCCTTATTTCTTCGAGCCCGTTTTCCTGTAAGTACTCTGCCTGTCCAGGAAAATCCCCGGGTCCGAATATCCTGGTTCCATCCCGGAAGTCCCTCAGGAACTCGGCAAACCCCATTTTTCCTTTGTAGAACTTGTGCAGGGATGTATTCGGCAGGAAGATCTCCAGAGCGACATCCCCGCAGCTGTCCAGATTCCAATTGAAGATCTGTTCTGCAGGATAATTTAGATTCTTTAACCTGGTTTTCTTTCCGGCACATTGCAGACTAAGGACACAGCCATAGGGATTGATCCTGGCTTCCTGACTGCCGTCTATGGGCAGGGCCTTGACCTGCACGGTGTATTCAGACTTGACCTCGACCGTGCCCTCGGCCCCCTGCGTCAAAAAAATAAAGAAGGAATGAAAGAAGGGTAAGCTGCTGCCCAGGGCTGCGCTTGGATAAAAACCGTTTTGATTCCGGCCGATAAAGGGTGCCGCTGGTCCTTTCAAGAAGTCCCAGACCGCTCCCTTGTCAGGTTCGAAGAGGACATAGGGCACCCTTGCCTTGGAGACACCCTGGATTCCGGCTAAGACGTCCTCTTCCCACTTTTTTTGAAGGATGCAGGCCGCATCCATGGTCGCGTAATAGACCAGAAAATCGAAGGGACCTTTGAGGACTCCGTTGATCAGGCTGGCCTCTCCCTTGAAAAAATTAACCATCTTGTTTTGCAGATGAAAAAGTCTATCCCGGACCGTAAAAAATGGAGACCCCTGTTCAGCCTGCTGCAGATCCTGCGAAAAGAACCCGCTTGTCAGGCGATAGGCCTTTTGGCTGGTCTGGGTTACAGGTGACAGTTCCTGAAAGGAATCTGAATACTTGTTCCATGTTTTGGCCATCTCGATCCTGTTTTTCAGGACATTCAGATCCTCTTTGCTCGTATACTCCAGCGTCTTTTGCACCACCCCGGCGCCCTTGCTTTTCAACTTGTCCAGCAGGGATTTCTCTTCTTCTTTTTTTCCAACATAGTCGACATCCTTGGCTTTGTTCAGTTCCACTACGGCCCGGGCCCATTCGGGCAATTCGTCCAGAACTTTCAGGTTGTCCGCCATGACCCAAATAAATTCGAAATACGGATTCGAAGGCGTGGTCATCTTCCTGGCCATGGCCTTCCACTGCTCGTGATGAGCCAGGGCGTTCCTGCCCTGGCTCATATCAGAGGCAAGAAGGTACCACTTCTGCAGATAGGTCTGCTCATACCATTTCCAGAAATCTCTTTGCCTGGCTTGAAAGGCCTGCTTGTCTACAACGGTTGCGGATACTTCCTGCAGATACTCCTGCAGGTGCTTTCTGCCCTGCCTGGTAAAGGCCGGCTCTATGCGCATGTTCTTATACTTCTCTCCTGCGGCTCTGCCCCAGAATTGCTCCAGTCCCACTGCTTCGACATCAGGAATGTATTTATAGACCAGCCACCTGAGTCCGGTTCCCTTTTTATCGATTATGCGCTCCAGGCTCACCTGCAGTTTTTTTATCTTGTCCTGAACTTGTCCCGGATCCCTCTGCCAGTTCAGATAGGAATAATACACATCTCCGAATTTGATTCCTACTTCCTGCAGCATTTCAGGATTGAGCAAGTTCAGGATATTTCCTGTAATTTCAGACAGATCACCGGAACCACCCAGGTGTTTGCCCTTGAGATAAGCCTGCATCGTCCTGATCCTGGCCGCTATGTGACTCACGTAGCCGGCAATGACATCTTCAGACGTATCTCCATTGATTTCTGTTATACTTTTTTCCAGCTTTTTATCCATGTTTCCCAAAAAGCCTTTTTGAAAGAGCTGCAGATAATCGTTGATCATCTGTTTTTCCACGGCATCGGTCTGTCTGAGGCCGAACCTGGGGACATACCAGTTCCGGTTTTTTTGGATCAGGTCCTCTATCTGCAGACGAAATTGATTCAGGGCCAGAAGATTCAAGGAGACATCTTTTCCCATTTCCGGAACATTCTGATACTCAGACGCATAGGTCTTCATCACGTCCAAATTCTTCCAGCCCGAGTAACCGACCAGGCCGGCCAGGCTGCACCAGATTAAAACCCAGGTCAAAAACCCCAGCCTGGAAGTAATCCTGTGCCATTTGAGGTACTCGGCTATTGGCGAGTATATGTTTCTGTCTCTGGGCAGAATGCGCTTGAAAAAATCATGCAGAAAGATCTTGTTCGAATTCTTCCCCCGGAGTTCATTCTTGATGCCGCTGATCTGGAACCTTTCCAGAAATTCCGAGTAGGGCTGTCCCTGCTGACATCCGCTGGCAAAATAGATCCCTCTGAAAAGAGGGTCTTTCTGGTAGGGGTTTTTTTCAAACACGCCTTTGGCAAATTGAAACAAGCCTTTTTTCACCTTGGTAAATTCATCCGGAAACAGCAGTATGCTCGGATCCGGATCTTCCTCTTGCTGAACCAGAAGTATACGTAACTCTTTGAGCCGGTTGGCAATGATGGAAAAGGCGTCTTCCAGGGCTTCCTCCCACCCGGAACGCTCGTAATCCACCGAATATCCCATGGCCTGTTCCAGGCTGCCCTCGGGCAGCATTTCGCTGAAGGGAGCCAGCCCGTGTATGAGATCGGCTTTGGTGACCAGGATGTAGACAGGAAATTTGGCCGCGCAGACACGCATCAATTGGTCGATCCGCTTGCGCAGGCTTTGACCGCAGAGGTAAAGATTCTCCTGGTCATTGGCCGAAAGTTCATCTGCACTGACCGTCAAGATAAGGCCGTTCAGCGGTTCTTTGACCCGATACCTGGCCAGGAGGGTGAGGAAGCTCTCCCATTCCTCCCTGTCCATATCCTCATTGACCGGAACTGAATAACGCCCGGCAGTGTCCAGGATGATCGCTTCATTAAAAAACCACCAGTCGAAGTTTCTTGTGCCGGCTATCCCTGCCTGCTTCCTGACTTCGGTTATCGGGGAATTCAAGTTGGAGCTTTTGATGGCGGTGCTTTTCCCGGAACCCGGTTCTCCCAGGACCAGGTACCAGGGCAGGACATATAACGGATTGCCCTGCTTTTTGAGCTGGGAGTTCTTCAGAAGGTCCACCGCCTCTTTCCACTTCTCCTGCAGTTCCCGCAGGCCACTGCGGTCCCGACTGGAAGCCATGGCTATGGCCGCATCGTCCTGGGCAATGACCTGCTGGACGAATTTCTTTTCCCTCCTGCGCAATAGAAAACGCTTCAAATAGACCACCCCGAAAAATACCGCCAGGCCCCCAAGTCCAACAGAGGCACCCGCCCACCAGGGCCACCCCCTGAACCGGACCAGCCAGAAAGAAAAAAGGCCCAAGGCAAGGAGGCCGACTATCCAGAATAAGACTTTGAATATCTTACGTATCATAAGGTATACTTTCCCAATACCCGGAAAGGGCCTCCAGGCGAGGGTTCCGGATATTACAATAAATCATTTGATCCCGAATAGGGTCATGAGTGACTGATCCAGATTGTAATACACCAATGAATACAGAGAAAAAAAGGCGATGGGTGGCAGGCAGAGGAAGGCAAGGGTGACTAAGGGCCTTGATCGACGAAACCTCGGCTTCTTCTTTAGTGGTTCGTGTTGATAGGCATAGGGGAAAAGTTCTTCCGGAAGGCTCAGGTCCTGATCGTCGGAGAAGAATTTCAAGAAGTTTCCTGCTCTTATCTCAGAGAGTTCCATTTGTTCGACATCCGAATAGTGTTGTCCTTGAAACCCGAGAGACAGACAGTAGGTATAGACTTCCCGGACATCCCTTTCTGAGTCCTTTAATTTTTCCAGCCTGGAAAAAAATTCCCGACCCGCATTTGCTGTCTGAAAATGCTTGACCTGCAGCTGGCAGTGTTTCCATTTCCCTCTCTGCGGCCAGTCGGAACAGAGGATTTTTTCATCGACCCAGGCACAGACCGGAAAAAAACCTTTTTTCCATTCAGTACTGGGTATTTTCCCGGACTGAGCGATCTTTTTCGATCTTTCCAGCAATTTCCTGTAATTGTCTTCGACTTCGGCAAAATCGTTATTTTCCTGCTTCCCCTGGATCAGGTACAGGGTATAGGTCATTATTTCCGTAAAACAATCAACCAACGAGGCTCCGGCTTTCGGCTCATCTTTTTCCCTGCTTTTCCGACTGCTCATGGACGCTCCGGTTAGAAAACTTATTATGTAATCGACACCCCGACCGGGAATCTTTAGGGAAGACTACTCTTTCCTGAGGATGACCACTTCAACCTGCATGTCTTCAGGGGCTGCTTCCCAATAGAGCTGGATGTTCTGGTGTCTTTGCACGAACTCCCAGAGGTTGTGCTCTCTATCTATCCTGAAATAATAAGAATTTGGCCTTCTAGGCAAGCCTGGGGGCGGGACCTTGCTCTGCTCCAGGGGCACCCCGGGCAGAGCCCTGGCCGCCAGGGTCGGCATCTGCTCAATAGAACAAAGCTTGGCAATGTTGCTCACAGCGCGCAGGATAGAGGCCTCGGCCTGCTCGCTGCGTATGATCAGATAGAATACATTTCTTCTGTCCAGGGCCTTTGGAGGCACCTCTCCCTGAAAGCCGTCTTCCACCCGGGTCAATCTTATGACATGCTCCGGCCCGATTATTATCTCGTTCAACAATTCGCTGATCAATGTCCCGGCCTGGTTGAAACATTCCGAAAGTCGACCGTGGTCATAGGCAGGCAACAGGGAAATATTCTCGGATGTTTCTCCAAAGGCGTTGATCCTGTTGGAAAAGGTGCTCAATTCACCTATGATCTGCCTCAGAAGGCCGTAGATTGTCCAGGGATGGACCTCCTTGAACTCCAGCAGGTGGTACAAAACAGGAGCGAAGCGGTTCAGCGAGCGCAGAGCAAGGAGGTACACCATATATTCGTTGTCGAACCCAGTGGTCTGGATTTCCTTGGGGCTCTTGAACTCGTCCAGCTGCCTGCACCTGGATGCGATCTGGTCCCGGATGTTCTTGATTACCTTGAAAAGGGTGTCCGAACCGCTCAAACAAAGCACCGGAGGTATAAAGTCCTTGTCCAAAACCACTTCCTGGCCTTCTCTGGCCAGTCGAGCCACCGGAAGCAGGTGGTAGTTTGGCAGTTGCTCTACCTCGTCCTCCCAGAATATCTTCAAGAGGTAGCTCATTTTTCTTATATAGGCCTTGGGCCCTCCAGCATAGGCATCGCTGCACACTTCCGGGTCCTCGGCCACCACCAGTCTGGACGCATACTCCCCCAGCTGCTCCTTTTCCTGGAATACTTGGGCATTGTTGGCCGCAGGATCGAACTTGCGCATTCCCAGATAGACGGTAAACGGCTTTTCGTCATCGATCCAGGCCTGTTCGAAGGAACGGCTCTGCAGGAAAGCATTGCCCGGAAACTCAACCCAGGAACCGTCCTGGAAAAGCAACTCGGCCTTATCCATATCGAAAATCCTGTTGTTCAGGGCTTCCTGCTGGATTTCAGATCTGACCAGCCCCCATCTAGAGGGCTGGTTATAGGTATTGACGGGATAGAGTAAGGAATGAAAGTATTGTTCGAGCTGCTGGTAATGCTGGGGCTGCAGAAACAGTCCCTGATGCCAGTAGATTGGTCTTCTTGACTTCAAAATGTCTCCCCTTCCATGTTCACGATTCCATAGGGCCCCAGGCTCAGCTTTATCCTGCAATTTGAAACAACCGCACTCTTTTTCTTAAAAAACCAGCCCTCTTTAACGTATTCAACCGGTATTTCATACATCCTGTAAGCGTTCTGAGAATCAAGTTCAAAATATCCGGCAACAATCCCGATCCATTGAGCGTTTTTCGCCCTGTCCAGGACCAGCGTCTTCTTTTCCCCCGGATTAACGATAACCATCTGCGTATCAACGCAACCGGGCAGGGATAATTTGTTCAATTCGTCTTCCTGGCCTGGCCATTGCAACAGTTTTTTTATCCCTGATTCACTCTGGATGATTCGTTTCATTCCCTCGGAATCCTGAAACTGGTAAATGCCCAGGAGGATGGTGTGGGCCTGACCGCCATACATATTCAACCCGGAATCAGCCTGGTATTGAAACTCCAGGGCCTCTGACTTGTATTGCCTGTCGGGTTGGGGCAGAGGGTCTTTGTTCTTTGCACTGCAGCCCGAAAACGCCACAAGTATGAGAAGACAAAAAAAATAACGTAATGTCATAAGGTTCCTCAAAAAATATGGTTAAGGGCCATGTCTTGCCCAAAGGACAAAAAAATTCCCTGGTGAGGCCGGAGATACGGATCAGGTAAGAATTTGACTCAGAAAAAAACTTTTCTGAAGGTCCTGCTTCTTCTGGTGCCAGCGGCCTGTCGGCGGTAAAATGAACATGTTCCGCTCTAGCTGCTTTTTTTTTAGGGCAAGACCCAACTCTGATTGCAAAAAAATGCAACAAGCGATCTGTCCTGTGAGGCTGGCTACAGAAAATTCGAAACTGCAAGATAAGATCTTTAAATATATACTGAGATTTAAAGATATTGCCCTAAATGCAAAAAATTGCATTTATTGGTCTGTATTTTGTAAAAGGGAAGATATCTTTCAGTCCTTGAAATGTCAACAAAACTCGAAATCTCCGGGTCTGACAGCCTATGGCTCGGATTCTTTTAGAAACCTGCTCCTTGCAGCACTTTCTGATTATAGGATGGGAAGCAATTAAGATGAAAGATATCTCGAAGATCGAGTATCGGAACCGGATCGGCAAGAGGTCCTGGAGCTGATTTTTCACCCCAGACCGGATCTGTTTCCAGGAGGGGATGAATACTCTCCGCTTTATCCCCAGGAAGAAAGGCTACGGACAGTATCTGGATCAGTTCGAGGAGTGCCCGGATTCATCATCCCCGCAGAACTGATAGCCTGCCCCCCGTACGCTTTTGATGAAGACCGGGTGCTTGGGATCGTCTTCAAAATACTTGCGCAGCCTGGCAATGAAGATATCCACGGTTCTGGTTTCCACCTCGGCCTGGATGCCCCAGACGTTTTCCAGGAGGTATTTCCTGCTCACGATGGTCCCCTGATGCTCGACCAGACACTTCAGGAGCATGGCCTCCCTGGGGGTTAACTGAA
>JAIPDR010000176.1 GCA_021737615.1 Desulfohalobiaceae bacterium
CCTGCTTCCGGGGCGATCCTGGTCGAGGACCGGGACATCCTCAAGCTGTCCCTGCAGGCGATCTCCAGGAGCATCGGCTATGTGGCCCAGCAGTCCCAGGCCAGCCGGATGACGGTCTTCGATACCATCCTCATGGGCCGCAGGCCTCACATACGCTGGAAGGTCAAAGAGCGGGACCTGCGGATCGTCGACGCCGCCATCAAACGGTTCAGCCTGACCCGCCTGGCCCTGCGCCATGTGGACAGCCTAAGCGGCGGGGAGCTCCAGAAAGTGGCCATAGCCAGGGCCCTGGTCCAGGATCCCAGGCTCATCCTCCTGGACGAACCCACCAGCTCGCTGGATCTGAAAAACCAGATCGAGATCCTGTCCATGATCAAAAGAGTGGTCCTTGAACACCAAGTCGGCGCGGTCATGACCATGCATGACCTGAACACGGCCCTGCGCTTCGCCGACAGGTATCTTTTTCTCAAAAACGGCCGCATACATTCGGCCGGAAAGGTCTCGGACATCCGGACCCGGGCCATCGAGGAGGTCTACGGCCTGGCCGTGGACCTGCATAACGTGGACGGCCATCTGACAGTCATACCGCGCCTGCCCGGCTAGACATGGCTGGATTCAAGGCGGGACTTCCAATATATCAGTCATGAAATTTTTATTATTTTCGACGGGTTATTACTGATATAGCTCATGTTGCTGCGCAAGGTTATCGAGAACATTGGGCTCGATTCCGGTCTTATCCTATCATGGTCAATCCGCCGTCCACGCTCAGGACCTGCCCGGTCAAATAGCGTGAGTCGTCGCTCACGAAAAAGGCCACCACATCGGCCACTTCCTCCGGGGTTCCGATTCGGTGCATAGGGATGGCCCTGGTCACCGCTTCCGTGACTTTTCGCCCTTTTTCACCCGGATGTAAATTCTCCCAGAGTTCTGTCTGTACAGGACCGGGGGCTACGGAATTGACCCTGATGTTGTAACGGGCAAGTTCACGAGCCAGGGCCTTACCCGATGCCATCACAGCGGCCTTTGTTCCGCAATAGAGGACCTCACCCGGGTTACCCACCCGGCCGGCGTCCGAACCCAGGTTGACGATATTGCCGCTCTTGTTCTCTATCATGTATGGGATGCAGACATGACAGCAATTGAGGAAACTTTTGTAGTTGACATCGATCAAAAGGTCCCACAGTTCCTTATCGGTTTGCTGGAATACCTGTGAGCGGTCCATTCCTGCGTTGTTGATGAGAATATCAAGACTCCCCCAGGCTTGATGCACTTCGCTCATAACCCTTTTGACCTGCCCGTAATCTGTAACATCACATTTCAGGGCCAAAGATTTCACTCCTTGCTTCTCGACTTCCGCGGCCGTTCGGGTTGCTGCTTCCTGATCACGGCCGAGAACGGCCACGTTGCCTCCGTCCCCGGCCAGTCTCAAGGCTATAGCCCGTCCGATTCCTTTCGTTCCGCCGGTGACGATTGCGGATTTCCCTTTTATTCCCATGTCAACCTCCCAAGGTCCACTATAGAATTTTAGATTTTGGATTTTGGATTTTCGATTGTTAAGACAAAGAATAAGAGCTGGTTATCTGGCATAAATCCAAAAACTTTTTCTTAAAGCCTATAGGACGATTCTATTTTTCCTTTGTTGTTGTTGCTTTTGGACTTCTCACATCTGGAAGCTCGCCCGGACTATCCGGCTGAGCTGATCCCACGTTCAGTCCTTTTTCCATTGAACGCAGGTGACCTCTTCAAACGCCCCTTCGGCTTCACGGCACTGATTACAGTAGATGCATTTGACGATGTCCTTTTCCCTGCCTTCTTTGTATTTCCTGGGCCAGTATGGGTCACAAAGGATTGGCCGCGCAATGGCAACCACATCGGCTTCACCTCTTTGCAGAATATCCTCGGCCACTTCCGCCGTAGGAATTCGTCCGGCGGTAAGAACCGGCAGGCTGTATCCGGCCTGGTTAAGTACCGCTTTGATCTCTGAGGCCAGGTAGACATTGACTCTCTCAGGCATCCATCTGGGTGGCATGGTCCTGTATCCGCTATACCCGGTATATGGATCCAGGGCCTCTCCTTCCTGCGGCACAGCATCCTCGAAACGGCCCCCTGCAGACACACTCAGATAGTCCAGGCCCAGCTCGGCCAGGCGCAGGGCTATGGGCTTGGACTGGGCCTGGGAGTTGCCGCCTGTAGTGAATTCGTCACCATTGATCCGGGCCCCAATGACAAAATCGTCGCCGACCGAACTGCGAACGGCCTGAAGAACCTCCTCTGCCAGACGCAGACGGTTTTTCAGGCTACCGCCATAGTCGTCTTTGCGATGGTTGTGCCTGGAAAGAAAGGAAGCCATGGTATAGGCATGGGCATAATGGAGTTCGACGGCATCGAAACCTGCCTCCCGCGAGCGCGCCGCCGCCTCGGCAAAGAGGCGTGGAATCTCCTGAACCTCTTCGAGGTCTAGATCCTCGACTTTCTGCCTGTAACCGCTTCGGGCGATTTTCAAAAAATGGATGATCTGTGGTGCGATTTTGGCCGGTGTCTCTTCATGGACCCGACTGGTTAATTCCGCCAAAGCCGGGATGAACTCGTCCGCATTCAACCTGAGCAACTGGCCGCTTTTTTGTTTCTTGACCGAGACCGCTTCGGTGACCACCATCCCGGCACCACCGTCTGCATACATCAGATAGCGATCAATCAATTTATCGGTCACATGCCCTTCATTGGTTGCCAGCCGGGTGACCACCGGAGGCATGACGATACGGTTTTCCAGCTGCAGTTTGTCGTTGATACGATAGGGTTCGAATAACAGCATGTTGCCTCTCCTGATATGACTTCGTGATTAAAAGGAATTGAAGAAGATGTCGATCCAATCGATGAGTTTTATGCGACCAGAGCCGCCTTCTACGACCGCCACGAACATCGGGGGCGCTATTTCAACAGCCCTCTGGCAATGACCAGTTTCTGAATTTCGGCGGTTCCCTCCTCAAAATGAAAAGAACGGCAATCGCGGAAAAACCTTTCAACCGGCGTACCTTTGGTATAGCCGAAGCCTCCGTGCATTCGTAAAGCCTTTTCTGCAACCTCGACCACCATCTCCTCGGTGAAGAGTTTTGCCATGGACGCTTCCATATCATAGGGCCGGTTTTGCTCATACAGCCAGGCCGCTTTCTGATAGAGTCCCCGGCCGGCATTGATGGAGGTGGCCATTTCCGCCAGACTCCATTGTATTGCCTGTCTCTTGGCCAGAGGTTTCCCAAAGGTGTGACGGTGCTTGGCCTGAGGTACACACAGATCGAGCATTTTTTGGGCAACACCCACACAGCAGGCAGCGATGGAGACCCGGCTGAGGGCAAGCATGTCAAAGGCCACTCTGAGGCCTTGTCCGGGTACTCCGAGAATATCTGCCTCATCCACTTCACAGTCCTTGAACAGGATATTGAAGTGACGGGGTCCTTGTGTACCCATCATTTTTTGCATCGGCGCCAGTTTGAGGCCCGGATTGTCATCGCGGACTCCGAAACAGGTCACGCCGTTTTCCGTATTGGCAAAGACGATGTAAAAACAGGGCACTAAATCCGGAAAAACCGTAATCAGCCACTTGTGACCGTTGATTATCCACTTTTGACCAACCTTTCTGGCCTGGGTATCTATGTCTTTGCCGGTTCCGGACTCCGGTTCGGTGAGGCAATTGGCGACCATGATTTCACCCCTGGCCATCTTGGGCAATAATTCCCGCTTGTGATCATCTTTTCCGAAGAAGTAAATAGCCCGCCACATAAGCCCGTTCATGCAGTGGGCCATCATTCGGACAAAGGCATATCCTCTGGAAAATTCCTCAAGGAGGGGATACCACTGGGTCATGGGCAGCCCTTCACCACCATACTCCCTGGGAATGGTCACCCCGAAAAACTTTCCTCGCTTCAACTCCTCATACAGGGCCGGCGGGAAGATCTCTTTTTCCTCCAGATCAGCGGAGAGCGGATCGAGAACCTCTTCCACCCAGGTTCGGGCTTCTCTGGCCCGTTGCTGAATATGTTCCGGAATTTGAAAGTCCATTTTTGCTCCTGGTTAACCCTTTTCTTTGTACAGTTCATTGAGCCTTAGCCGTAATATCTTCTTGTCGGCCTTTCCGGCGGCAGTCAGAGGCAGGCTGCCTACGACTTCGGAAAGGCTGGGGATCAGGTTTTTTGCAGCGCCGTAATCTTCCATCTGCCTCACGATATCCTCATGAGAAATGGTGGCCCCTGAGATCGGTTTGACAAACACACAAACCTGTTCACCCAAATCCTTATCCGGCATGCCGACTGCGGCCACATACTCCACTGCCGGGTGTGTCGAGATGATGTCTTCTACATCCCGGGCCGATATTTTTTCCCCACCCCGATTTATGACATCCTTTATTCTTCCGGTAAGACGGATGTGTCCCTCCTGGTCGATAATGGCCAGATCCCCGGTGCGGAAATAGCCGTCAGGGGTAAAAGCAAATGTATTGGTCTGCGGATTGCGGTAGTAACCGGAGAAGATCCCCGGTCCCTTTGCGGCCAGTTCTCCTTCCACTCCCACCGGAGTTTTCTTGCCTTCTGCATCCAGGGTACAAAAATCATCATGCGGACAAACCGGACGACCGATGGTTTCGGTCCGAATCTCCAGGGGATCGGAAGGCCTCGTCTGGGCGCAGGGACCTTCCACCATCCCGAATGCATTGATATAGCGGCAACCAATCAGCCTTTCGACTCGACTGACAAGTTCGGGCGGACTGTGGGCTGCCCCTACGTACACTTTCGACAATGAGGACAAATCATACTTCTCCAGTTCCTCATAGGCTACGAACCGACTGATGAGCGTCGGCACCAGCCCGGTGCAGGTCACTTTTTCTTCTTCTACGGTCCGGCAGAAATCCACCGGCCTGGTGGAATCCAGAAGCACAATTTTAGCTCCCTGGAAAATAGCTCCTGAAAAAGTCACCAGCAGGGCCAGGTTGTGGCCCACTGTGGTCACCACCAGACTGGTATCCCGGATATTGATATCCCAGGCGCGGGACTTGTACTCCACATTGCACAGGTAGTCGTTGTGCGTCCTCACAGCGCATTTGGGCAGGTTCGTGGTACCCCCGGTAGGCAACAGATAACAGACATCTCCCGGATCTGGACGGGCCTGATGGATGGCTTTTCTGATATCTTGCGGGTCGGTATTTCCGTCGGCCAAGTCTGAAAATTCGAAATATTCGGCGGTTTCACCCTGGCCGACAACGATGACCTTGTCTAAAGTCGGGACCTGTTCCGTAACGCCTTGGATAAGGGAAGAGTAGTCCGTCTTCCGGTACCTCAGGGGTAATATCCAGCCCGTAGGTTCAGTGAGTTTCGCGAGATGGGAAATTTCCCGTTCAGTATGATCTACAGTGAGCAGGACCATGACCAGACCGGCCTTCTGGAGCGCATAGTGGGCCAGGATAAACTCAGGCCAGTTGGGTAATTGCAGCATCACCCGATCGCCTTTCTTAAACCCCTGCTCCAGAAGACCGTAGGCCAACCTGTCTGCCGCACTGCGAAGTTCGGCAAAGGTAAAGCGTTGTCCCTGTCCTGCAAGGGCCTCTTTGTCCGGGTACAGACCGGCGTATTTATCCAGGATATCGCCGATTGTCATCCCGAGCCACCAGCCTTTTTCTTCATATTTTTTAGACAATTCTGGGTCATAGACCTTGCTGCTGTTCTTTGGTATTGACATATTTCTTCTCTCTTTAAAAACAAACTTCCTGTTACCGATTTGGACCGCCCGAGTATATTCAAAAGGCCAAAACGGATATTATACCAGACCGCAAAAAGAAGGCAGCCACACCGAAAAAACCGGAAAAACGTTTATAACGACCATGGCCCCGATCAAGGCCATGAGGAAAGGTACCGTCCAGTACAGAATCTCCTTGACTGGGATATCGGCCTGGAGCATAGCCACGTAAAGGCCGGGGCCTACCGGTGGCGTGACCAGACCGACCACCGTTCCCAGGCAGATCACCACTCCAAAATGAATCAGGTCAATCTCGAGGCTCCGCACTGCAGGCAACAATATTGGAACGATAATGATCATGACACTGATGGTTTCTAAAAACATCCCCAACATAAAAATGATCACATTGATGCAAAGCAGAAAGACAAGGGCGGAATTGGTTACCTGCAAAACCGCTTCCACCAGCCTGTCCGGGACCCCTTCAAATGACAGCACCCATCCAAAGGCAGAGGCAGCGGCTATCAGGCTGGTGATAATCGCGGTACTCAGGGCAACTGATTTAAGGATCTCAGGAATTTCCGAAATCCTGATGTTGCGGTACACAAAAAGACCAAGGAACAAAGCGACAATAGATCCCACGGCGCCTGATTCAGTGGGAGTCATAACCCCGGTAATAATCCCCACAATCACCACCAGAGGAATCAATCCGGGCACAAGGCCGGATATCAGCTTGGGTGCCGATTGCTTCCAGGGCTGCCATTTCTCCTTAGGCAGAGAGTGAAACAGCCCGACCAGGAAAATGACCGCCGTAAAGGAGAGGAAAATCAGGATACCGGGTAGAATGCCAGCCACAAACAAGGCGGCAATGGGCTGATAGGTCAGCACCCCGTAAATGATCATCAGCATTGACGGTGGAATAATGGGTCCCATAAGACCGCCGTAGGCGGTGACCGCGGCTGAGAATCCCTTGCTGTATCCACGTTGATGCATCTGGGGAATCATGATCTTGCCCATAACAGATATCTGTGCGATGGCGGATCCCAAAATAGAGGCGGCCATGGCATTGGTCAGCAGGTTTACGTAGGCCAGTCCGCCGCGAAAGCCTCCAACCAACACATTGGCCGCCGAAACCAGACGCTTGGTCAATCCTCCTCTATTCATGACCTCCCCTAGCAACATGAATAGAGGAATCGCCAGCAAGCCGTTTTGTTCAATGGCCCCGTAAAGCTTGATCGGCAGGGTACTCAGCAGGACCTGCAGGTCGCTGTCGAGGATAAAAACGATGGTTCCCGCCAGGAGCGTCAGCGCTACCGGGAATCCCAGGAAAAGGAGCCCGAAGAATGCAATCAAGGTCAACATAATGTTTATCCCGGGTGCGAGAGTTTTCGGAATAAAGTGACCAGCCCGACTGCCATATGAAAGGTCATGCAGTAAAAAGTAACCGGAAATATGGCATAATTTATCCAGACCGGAAGCCCTGTGGTCGGCGAAATTTCCATGCGTACCTCGGGACGCAGAATCCAGAGAGTCCCCTCATAGGCGAAAAAAAGAACCACCATCAGTCCAAGCACTTGCAGCATTAGAGATATCCCCTTTCTCAAGGGGGTCGGCAAGGAATTGACGATCATATCGATGGCGATCATCTGACGACGTTTGAGCAAGATGCTCAGGCCTATCAAAGTAATGAAAACGAGCAGTTGGACCGAAATCTCCTCGGCCCAGAACAAGGGGCGGCTGAACCCGTATCTCAGGACGACCTGGATCATCAAAATCAGAACCATTGCCCCGCTGAACAGCATGAGAAAAAAATTCTCAACTGC
Source organism: Desulfohalobiaceae bacterium (assembly GCA_021737615.1). Lineage (GTDB taxonomy): Bacteria > Desulfobacterota > Desulfovibrionia > Desulfovibrionales > Desulfothermaceae > JAABTT01. Next base: position 7,542 of record JAIPDR010000176.1, read on the forward strand.
CGCCAGGCAATCATCCGCCTTTTTCATGAAACCAATCATAGCAACTCCTAGAACGCTGGACTGAGCGGGAGATCAAGCCAGACCGGGGCTTATCACCCGCTCAGCCGGTATGGAGCCTGCTGACTATTGCACACTCTCTTTGACTTCACTGGCGAATTGCCGGATGAGATCATTCTTGGAGGTATACTTCTCTCTGACCGGACCAGCTTTCTCCTTGAATGAATTCTTATCAATGTCGGTCACCACGGCACCGTCTTCCTTCAACTTCTTCAGATTCGTGACCTCCGCCCTGACCTGCGTCTCGATCCCGTACTGCTCTGCTTCATGATAGGCTTTTCTGACAAGATCCTTGTCCTCGGAGGAGAGCGTATGCCACCACTTATTTGATGTGAACAAGACCGCGGGAAAAGCCATATGGTTGGTCAAGGCCAGATATTCAGCCTGCTGGTGATACTTGAGACCCACTATGATATCGAGGTCGACGTCCACGGCATCCAACAGGTTCGTGGTCAATGAAGGCGCGATTTCGGCAAGGGGCAAGGCGGTCGGCGATGCACCATTGGCCAGCCACCAGTCATTAAAGATAGGACACGGAAATGCCCGGATTTTCTTATTGCCCAGATCAGCGGATGTCTCGATCGGCTTGACCGAGAGCACATGGCGCATACCGGCAAACATATAGCCGATGCCGACAACGCCGTGGGATTGGAGATTTTTGAGCATGTACTGAGATGCAGGGAGATCCACAGCCTGGCCGGCCTGCTTCACATCCGCAAAAAGATAGGGCAGAAACCACCCCAGCAGAGACTCTTCCCTGTTGGCCAGAAAGGCGGCGGGGAGAATCGAGAAAGTAATGGCCCCGGATTGAACCATACTGAACATTTCCTTTTCATCCCCTAGTT
>JAIPDR010000010.1 GCA_021737615.1 Desulfohalobiaceae bacterium
ATTTTGTCCACGAATGCTCACGAATTGGCACGAATAAAGAAAGAGATTTTCCAGCCTGCTGATCGCAGGCAGGAAGGTTTCATCCCGCTATCGCGGAGTAAAAACTTCACCGCAGGTGATTAACCTTTCTTCAGGCCGATCAGGCCTGTAGAAATTAGTGAAAATTCGTGGAGATTAGTGGATAAAAAACCTTCTGCATTCCCTTCAGTTTAGAAACTTGCGGTTTTCAAAGTATAAGCGGATGAGCACCGCCGTGGGCGCAACACAGGAAAATTGTTATTTGACGCTCCTGATCCCGGCAAAAAGCAGACGCAGCAGGCCAATGACCGACAGCTGCCGCTTGATCCGTTTCCAGATGGCCTGCTGCTTGGCCTTTTTCGGCACCCCGTCCACGCTGAGCATTTCACGGCCGGCCATGCGGCTCAGTTCGGGAACAACCGTGAAAAGCTCCTTGTGCTTCTGCAGAAAACCCGGAAACCGTCTGTATTTCTTTAAGTCCTTGAGGATGAAGGAATCCTCGAGCCGCCCGGGGTAATCCTCGAGCTTCGCTCGACTGAAGTCACCGGCCTGTCTGGCCTCCAGAATGGTCCGGGCCGCCAGTTCCCCGGAAACCATGGCCATGTTCGAACCCTCCCGGTGCAAGGCATTGAACAGGAAGCCGGAATCGCCGGCAATCAGAAAACCGTCCCCGCAGAGCTTTGGCAGGTGCTCGTATCCAGCCTCGGGCAACCAGTGGGCCATGTACTCCCTGGGCTCCCCGTCCCTGATCAAGGGTTTGACCATGGGATGGCCCTTGAAGCTCTCCATGAGTTCATAGGGCTTGAGCTTCAGATCGGCGAAATCCTGGAGATTGCCCCCGATGACCAGAGACAGGCTCTTCTTATTGGTGTACAGGGCCCCCACGCCGTTCATGCCCTGGGTCACCCCCCCCAGAATCTCGATGGTCACTCCGTCGCCCTGGGACACATTGAAGCGTTCGTTGACCGTTTCCTCGGAGAGCTCGATGATCTCTTTGACCGCCAGGGCCACATGGCCAGGGTCCGGTTCCGGCCTGAACCCGGTCTGGGCGGCCAGAGGCGAGTTGATCCCGTCGGCCAGGAGAACCACGTCCGCTTCCAGGTCGCCCTCGGGGCGGTCGGTGCGCACCCCGCGGACTCTGCCCTTTTCGTCGCGCAGAAGATCCGTGACCACTGTGGAGCAGACGATCAGGGCCCCTTTCCGGCCCGCCTGATCCGCGAACCAGCGATCGAACCTGGCCCGGGCCACGCTGAAGACATTGTGCCTCTTTTCCTCTTCAAAGATCCTGTCCCGGTAGCTCAGGCTGTAGCCGCCCTCATTGGAGGCATACCAGATCCTGGACTCGACGATATTGCGCTCCACCGGACAGCCCTGCTCGGCAAAATCCGGCAGAATCCGGGCCAGATCGTGACCGTAGAGGACCCCGCCGGAGATGTTCTTGGCCCCGGGAAACTCCCCACGCTCCAAGACCACGGTTTGCACGCCATGATCTGCCAGGATACAGGCTGCGGAAATCCCGGCCGGACCGGCTCCGACTATGGCCACCTCGCAACGTTCAGGCATTGACGTTCATCCTTTGCTTGATTTGGGAAATGAGTTCCGGCAGGACCCGGGTATAGTCGCCCACGATGCCCACATCGGCGATCTGAAAGATGGGGGCCGAGGAGTCAGTGTTGACGGCCATGATCCTGGAGGCCCCCTGAATGGCCACCCGGTGCTGGATGGCCCCGGAAACCCCGATGCCGATGTACAGTTTGGGGGCCACGGTCTTACCGGTCTGGCCCACCTGCCGTTCGTAGGGCATGAAACCGGATTCAACCACCGGCCTGGAGCAGGCCACGGCCCCGCCGAGCAATCCGGCCAGCTCCTCGAGCAGAGGGTAGGAACCTGGATCACAGGCCCCCCTGCCGGCAACCACCAGGACCGGATACTGGGTGATGTCCATCCCGAGGCGGGAGACGTCTTCGATATACTCGACAATCGAAGGATATTTTCCTTTTGGCGGCTCCCATTCATGCCTGACCAGTGAGAAATCCCTCCCTTCTTCCCTGGGGGGCGGGGGCATGACCTTCGGCCTGACCGTGCTCATCTGCGGACGCCTTTCCTCGCAGAAGATGGTGGCCATGATATTGCCGCCGAAGGTGGGCCTGGTCATGAGCAGAAGCCCTGTCTCTTCTTCGATGTCCAATCCAGTGCAATCCGCGGTTAATCCGGTCTTCAAATGAGTGGCCACGATCCCGGCCAGATCCCGCCCCTGGCTGGTGGCCCCCACGAGCAGAATATCCGGCCTGATTTCGGTAACCAGATGAGTCAGGGCATGCCCATAGGTGAATGAGACGTAAGAAGCCAGGCATTCGTGTTCCAGGCAATGGACCTCATCACAGCCATAGGCCCCGGCATCATTGAGCACCTTGTCCAGACCGGATCCCGGGACCAGACCGATGACCCGCGCCTGAAGCTTAGCGGCCAGCTCCCGGGCCTTGCCGACCAGCTCCCAGGCCACATCTGCCCCCTGATCGTCCTTCTGCTCGATGTACACGGCCACATATTCCGTCCTGGGTCTGGGCTTTTTCCGCTTGGGCTTGACCGACCTGCGTTTGCTCCGGTCAAAGGCCACCGCCTCCACCGGGCAGACGTCCGCACATTTGCCGCATCCCACGCAGACTTCAGGGTCGATCTCAGCCACGCCTTCCCGGGTCAGTTCAATGGCCTCCACCGGGCACTCCCCGATGCAGATCTGGCAGGCCATGCACCTGTCCTTGATAATCTCGGCGACTTCGATTCCTTTGGAGTTTTTGGGCATAGCAGTAGAGAAGTTCTGATTCGGGTGATTATTATAAAAAACTATCAGCCCCGGGGTCTGACCCCGGGGCTGATAGTTTTTTTACAGGCAGAGCATGAAGGCCACCAGGTCCTTCTTCTCCTGTTTGGAGAGATCCAGCCCCAGGACCAGATTGAAGAACTCCACTGTGTCATCCAGGGTCAGGAGCCTCCCGTCGTGATGATAGGGAGGGGAGTCCTTGATTCCGCGGAGGGTGAAAGCCTTGATCGGCCCATCCGGAATGCTGTAGTGGTCATTGATCATCTCCGGCTCATAGAACCGCTCCAGTTTGAGATCCTGCATTTCGTGGTTCGTATACGCAGGGGCTGGATGGCACTCGGCGCAGCGGCCCTTGCCGAAGAAAACCTCCTCACCGCGAATTTCCGACTCGCTGGCCTTGTCCTCTATAAGCCGCCCGGCAGCGTCGATCTTCGGGGCCGGCGGAAAGTCGAACATGTTCTGCATCTGGGCCATCATGGCTACCTGACTGGCCCGATCCGGCAGGTTGACGCCTTTCTTGGCCGCGATGACGTGATCGCCGTCGAAGTAGGCGCTTCGTTGTTCAAACTCGGTGAAATCCTCCACCGAGCGCAGGGAACGTTTCGACCCGTGGATCTGCTGGTTGTACAGACCGCGCAGACTGACCGTATCCAGCCGCAGCCGGGCCGCCTGGGGGCGCGTATCAGGATTCAAGTGGAAGGCGGCGTTGGTGTGCCCGTTGACGTGACAATCGAGGCAAGTCACGCCCAGACTCGGTTCCTTGACCTTGCGGTCCTCGGTCTGGTTGAACTGCTGCTGCGGAAACGGCGTCAGCAGCAGCCGCATCCCTTCCATCTGAACCGGTGTGAGGATACCCTTAAACATCTCGTAGTAGTTCTTGATCGAGAGCACTTTGCCCTGAGAGACGTCCCCGAGATCGGGGCGGCTGGTCAGATAGATGGGCGGCGGGAATTCCGGAGTAAAGTGGGTCGGGATGTCGAACTCCGTGTCGAAGCGTTCCAGATCGCGGCCTTCCAGATCCAGGATTTCATCGATCTGCTCCTGCGGGAAGACCTGCCCGCCGGTGCTGTGCTTCGAATGCGGCAGCGGCCTGAAGCCCATGGGAAAGAGGTCTTTCTCCTTGATCTGTGCAGGCGTCATTTCGGAGAGCTCCTCCCAGGTCACATCGCCCTGCAGCCTGACCCGGACACCGCGCTGAACCGCCTTGCGGCCGACCGACATCATGGTCTCTGAAGGATCGTCCTTCAAGTCGTAGCGTTTTTCCAGCAGCTCCTGCTGACGCTGGACGTACTTCGACTTATCGGCCATGTCCTTCTCCATCATTTCATTGAAGCTCTTCTCGATGACCACCGGCATGTAGGTGGCCTTGCCCGTGATCGCTTTCTCGCCCTTCATTTCCCCCTTTTCCGCCTTTTCCGCCGAAAACAGACCGCCGGGCAAGCTGAATACAACGGCCAGGACCAGGCAGAGGGCTGAAAAAATGACTGTCCTTTTCATTTCTTACCTCCCTATTTTTTTTGACCTGTTTACCGGCTCGTCAGCCAAGCCGGATCCAAAAGCTTTATCTTTACGGCTGCAAGTTAAGATCGGCTGCAAAGTCGGCATCGTTCAACAGGGTCTCCAGGGCATCGCTCACGGCCTGGCCCGGTTCGGACGAGGCATTGAAACTGGGTCCGCTTGCCCTGGCCGGAGGCGCGCCGATCTTTTTGACCCAGGTCGGTGACCCCTTCAGGCCGAGCTGGTCCGCCTCGGCTTCTATAGCCCGGCTGTCCCAGGCCGGAACCTCCTGACGCAGAGAGGCCATGAGCCCCGGCAGAGAGGCCCGCCTGGGTTCGGCCAGTTCGAGCTCCACAGTCAAAAGGGCCGGCAAAGGCCCCCGGAGCACCTCCTGACCGCTTTCCACCTTCCGTCTGACCTGAATTTCCCCCATATCCGGATCGATCCGGTCCACACCAAGGACATAGGTGAACTGGCTGTATCCCAGTCTGGTGGCGATACCGGGTCCGGTCTGGGCGGTATCGCCGTCTATGGCCTGCTTGCCGCAGAAAACGAGCCGCACCGGCATTTGGCGATCAAGAGCCAGTATGGACTGGGCCAGGGTATAGCTCGTGGCCAGGGTGTCGGCACCGGCAAAGGCTCGGTCCGAGAGAAGAAAGGCCTGATCCGCTCCCTGAGCCAGGGCTTCCCTGAGGACCGCCCTGGCCTGGGGCGGCCCCATGCTCACGGCTGAGACCATCCCCCCGTACTTTTCCCTGATGCGCACCGCCTGCTCCAGGGCGACCAGGTCATAAGGATTGCTGATGGATTCTACGCCCTCCCTGATCAGGGTGTTCGTCTCCGGATCTATCTTGACATCAGCCGTGTCCGGGACCTGCTTCAGACAACAGACAATATGCATACAAAATCCCCATCTTCATTCCATCACGGCTTTGATCGACGTTTGTCCCAGTTTTTTCACCGCCCGCCACCGCTTTTCCCCGTCCACAATCCTGTAGGTCGTTTGACACTGGATAATGGCAATCGGTTCGAGCTGTCCCCTCTGATTTATATCCGCAGTCAGGGCTTCCAAGGCCTCGATTTGCACCATATAGCGCCTGTTGGGAGTGATCGACTCGACTCTGAAATCGTATATCCGGGGCATATGCGCTCCCCCTTGTCGGAAAATTCGGGTTTAAATTACCAAAAATGGTATCACATCGAATAATTTTATGTACAGGTTAGAAAACGGGTATTTGAACATTATCCGGAGTTTCCGGACGAGTTCCCTGTCTCCCCGAAATATCCCTCTTTTCAGGACGGGATTTGTGAAGTAAACTTGAAATTGAGCAAAAAGAACAATCTTAAAATTTTGCAGTGACGAAATAGATGGGTGAGTTTTCGTCCAATCACTAAATAAGGAGAATGCAGATGACCACACACAAAGCACTCATTCTCACAGGACAAGGGTTTGAAGACGCTGAGCTCCTCTGCCCCATGTATCGCCTCCTGGAGGCCGGCTGCAGCCTGGATATAGCCGCCGCAACAAAAGGGCCCCTTACCGGCATTCACGGCTACACTGTCCGGGCTGATCTGGCTTTGGACCAGCTCAGCGATGATCCTTCCGCCGACTACGATCTCCTGTTCATACCCGGCGGCAAACCACCGGCCGAGCTGCGCCAAAACGAAAAAGCCTTGAAAATAGCCAGGGGGTTTGACAAGGCTGAGAAGACCATTGCCTCCATCTGCCACGGTCCTCAGGTCCTGATGAGTGCCGGTCTCCTTGAAGGCAGGCGGGTCACGAGCTATTCCGGAGTCGCCGGAGAATTTAAGGAATATGGAGCGCATTACGAAAACATCGAGGTCGTAGTCGAGGACAACTACATTTTTTCCAGGACCCCGAAAGATATTCCGGCCTTCAACCAGGAGCTGTTGCTCCAGCTGTAAGTTGAGCAGCTTTACTTGAGGCTGATGAGACATAGCAACCCCATGAGGAGAAAAACCATGTTTTATGCCCCGGATATCCATCGCGGCAACTTTTCTACGCATCTTAGGACCAGCCTTCCCCGGATCAGGATCAGGGAAGGAGCCGACAGATACCTGGTCCAGATCGAATGTCCTGAATACGATTCTGAAGAGTTGGAGCTGCTCATTGACAGGGACATCCTCTATCTCAAAGGGGAAAAAAGGTCTTCCCCGGTTGCAGATTTTGATTATTCCCTGCCGAGTTCATTCCAGTACAGGATTCCATTCAATTTCAACCTCATGGATGCAACGATCAAGACACTGTTTTCAGAAGGTATTTTGAACATTCTCATCTCCAGGCTGAAGGGACGTGAATTGACCGGGATCAGAACGATATACGTCGAATAAATACGGATGTGGTTAGATTGCTTTTAAATCCTGATGGCCTGATGGAGAGGAGGGGAACATAGAATTAAGCCGGCATTTTTTCTTGATGCAGGCAGGTTAAGGCTTGCAATATCAAAAAGGGATTCCCGGTGGATGAAACATCGCCGGGAATCCTTTTTTTGATTTGATTAGATATTTTTATCATGCATCTATATGCAGCATATCAAATAGGTCCTCGACCTGTGATCCGGAATAATCGTATTCTCGGTGGGAATGATATTTCTTGTATTTTGTCCTTTGCTGTGTTCTATTGTAATTAAAAATGATATCGTAGATTCGCCAGGCTAAAGCTTCAATTTTAGCATCTTCTGTCAAATACTCTTCGGTGTCGGGAATATGTTTTTCCATACTATTCATAATCGACTCCTTGTTTTCTGTTCTCTGTCTCTGGATTCTGTTCTTGCCTCGCTGTCCATGTCCTTATTTAAGAGCCCAGTTTGAGAAAATGAGACTGCATAAAATCAATAGAACAATCAGCGTGTCAGATGTTTTCTCTTAGCAAATATCGTGCCGACGATTCCGGAGCAGCTTGGAAAAGGAATCGGTCATCCTTTGAGACCGTTCAAGGGCCATCAGTCAAAGCATCACTTTACGATACCCGCCACCCCGGCTTTGGGCTGTTTTACTGCAGGCAAAACTTGTGACATGAGACAGGAAAATCACCAAGTATATGTGACATGTCACAATTTCAGCCGCATTTTTCCTGTTTGCATAATCCGGACAAACACAGATCCGATGCCGATGTTTCCTGCATAGACCTCTTGTCGCCAGGTTTCAGTTGCTGCTTTCAGAAAATGCACCACTTAGTCGACAGAAGATCTTCTCTAACCCCAATTATTCAGACGAACCTTTACAGATATCTGGCACAAAACTTGCTGCAGACACGTAACATATAATCCAGGAGGGAACTATGACAGTCGAAATAGGGATGAACGGATTCGGGCGCATCGGACGTTATCTGACCCGCCTGCTCATGGACGATCCCGAATTGGAGCTTAAGGCGGTCAATGCCAGGTCCGACAGTGAAACCTACGCTCACCTGCTCAAGTACGATTCGGTCTTCGGCAGGTTTTCCGGCGAGGTTACCTCTTTTGACAACGGCCTGACCATAAACGGCCGTAACATTACGCTCACCAGGTGGAATAAACCCGCCGATTCCGCCTGGAGGGACCTGGGATGCGATCTGGTAGTCGAGACCACCGGCAAATTCAGGGACAGGGAGTCTTGTCAGGGCCACCTGGACGGCGGAGCGAAAAAGGTCGTCATCAGCGCCCCGGGCAAGGGAGTGGACGTCTCTGTCTGCCCGAACGTCAACGACCAGGCCTACGATCCGGCCAGACATCACATCATCTCCTGCGGGTCCTGCACCACCAACTGCCTGGCCCCGGTATCCAAGGTCCTGAACGATTCTTTCGGTATCAGCCACGGCTACGCCACCACCGTACACTCCTATACCATGACCCAGCGCATTCTGGACGGCTCACACAAGGACCTGCGGCGGGCCAGGGCTGCCGCCATGTCCCAGATCCCGACCACTACCGGTGCCACCAAGGCCGTGGGGGAGATCCTGCCCGAGCTCCAGGGGAAGCTGGACGGGATGGCCATACGTGTTCCCACGCCATGCGGATCTCTGATCGATCTGGTCTGTGAACTACAGTCCCGGGTCGAACCTGAGCAGGTCAATAACGCCTTCCGGGAGGCCAGCAACGAAACCCTGGGTTACACCGAGGAGCCCCTGGTATCTGTTGATTTTCTCGGAGACAGCCACGGGGCTGTGGTCGACGGCTTGAGCACCAGAGTCATGAACAAGACCATGGTCAAGGTCCTGGCCTGGTACGACAACGAATCAGGCTTCACCCATCAACTGCTCAGGTTGCTGCGCAGAGTAGCCAGGGAGTTGTAGATCAAGGGCTTACGTCATAATTCAGACTTGGTGCACCCATGCCCGTTATGAGAGTTAACTGCTTAAAATGAAGGAAGTTCGCGAGGCAGCCAATGCCCATGCCCGGGACCATGCCGAGTGCTCTAAACAGGAGGTTCTCGATATCCTGGGAAAAAACAGCTCGGAGCTGATTGATTTCGTGTCCGGGCTCAGCGATTTTGATCTGGAGCAGAAAGCCTATCTCAGCCTGGCCGGCCGGAAGGTAACCGCGGCAGAATTTGTGGAAGCCGTTGTCCTGGAGTCAGGGGGGGAGCATCTGCAGAGTATGAAAACCGCGGTTGACTCCGGGGATTATGCAGCTGAAGCGGAGAAGTAAACTTGAACGACCTGAGGTTTTACAATACGCGAACGGATAAGAAAGAACCCTTCGCCACACGCGAGGAAGGCCGCGTCAAACTCTTCACCTGCGGCCCCAGTGTCTATCGCAGGCAGCACCTCGGCAACTACCGTACCTATCTATTCGAGGATGTTCTTCACAAGTACCTTGAATATCTTGGGTTTGATGTCACCCGCGTCATCAACTTCACCGACATCGAGGACAAAGCCATTGAACAGGCCCGGGAAGAGGGCCTAAGCGTAGCAGAGCTCAGGCGCCCGGTGGAAGAAGCTTTTTTTAAAGAAAGCAAAAAACTAGGCATCTCTCTGCCGACAGAAATTCCCCGCGCCTCAACCAGCGTGGATTCGTCGGTCGAACTGATTCAGAGCCTGATGGACCGCGGCCACGCCTATCGCCACCACGGCGACGTCTTCTTTGATCCCCTGACCTATAAGGGCTTCGGACGACTCTTTGGTCTCGACATGAGCCGCTGGCCGAAAAAAAAGGTTCGCTTTCGCCGGGATACCTACCCTGGTCAGCGCTGGAATCTGGGCGACTTCATCCTCTGGCACAAACGAAGGCAAGAGGATGGAGAGACCTGGTGGGACAGCCGGATCGGCCAGGGCCGTCCGGCCTGGAACATCCAGGACGCGGCCATAATCAAAAAGCATCTTGGCTTTGAAATCGACATCCACACCGGCGGGATCGACAATCTCTACCGCCACCACGATTACACCCTGGCCATCATGGAAGGTGCCTCGGGCAAGCGGTTCTGCCCCTGGTGGCTGCACGGCGGGCACCTGCTCGTAGACGGGCGCAAGATGTCCAAATCCAAGGGTAATGTGACCTACCTGGACGATCTGCTGGAAAAGGGTTTCCAGCCCCGCCACATCAGGTTCTTTCTGCTGTACGGGCGATACCGCGGCCAACTGGATCTCCGAATGCCCAGTCTGGATGAGCGCGCCGGCTACCTGGACCGCATCCGGCGCCTGGCCGGCCGGCTTTTCACAGGCAGGACAAATGAGTCCGGCCAGACCGACCGGGATCCGGCTGCTGAACTGCGGGCCGCATTTCAGGAGCGCATGAACGACAATCTTGACTTTGCCGGAGCTTTCGACGCTGTTGCCGGCCATTTGAACAGGAGTGCGGGTTCAGGCCGGGCCGGCCGCCTTTCGTCAAAAAGCCGCGACCTGCTTTATCGGGCGCTCACGGAGGCGGACAGGATCTTTGGCGTTCTCGGCTGTGCTGAACCGTCCGAGGCGAGATGAATCATAATCCGCCAGTAATCAAAGCCGAGAAGGTTTTCAAGCGCTTCGGCAGCTTCACTGCCGTGAACGGTGTGAGTTTTCGGGTAAAAAGCGGCGAATTTTTCGGCCTGCTCGGACCCAACGGAGCGGGCAAGACTTCGGCTATCCGTATGATCTACGGATTTTCGCCCATAACCAAGGGCCGGATGGATGTCTTCGGTCTGGATATCAGGACTGACTGGCGCGAAATACGGTCCCGCCTGGGCATCTGCCATCAGGACAACACACTCGACCCGGATCTGACTGTTGAGCAGAACCTCCTGCTCTATGCCCGCTATTTCGAGATAGACAGGGCCCTGGCCAGCAGCCGCGCCGAGGAACTGCTCGATTTTTTCGCCCTGAAGAACAAACGAACAGCCAAGGTCATGGAGCTTTCCGGCGGACTGGCCAGGCGGCTGCAGTTGGCCAGGGCCCTGATGCCGGAACCTGAATTGCTCATTCTGGACGAACCCACCACAGGCCTGGACCCGCAGTCCAGGCACCAGGTCTGGGACAGGCTTTTTGCCCTCAAAAAAAAGGGACTGACCATGCTCCTGACGACCCACTACATGGACGAGGCAGAGACTCTCTGCGACCGGCTGTTGATCATGGACCGGGGTAGCATCATGGCCGAGGGGAGGCCGCGGGACCTGATCGCCGAGCACGCTGCGGAGAGCGTCATCGAGGTCGAAGGCCCGGACCAGGAGCTGAAAAGCTACATCTTTGAACACGGGGTTAAGCACGATGATGTGGGCGATCGGATCGTCATTTATACCGATATGCACGGGGAGCTGGAGAACGAAGTCCGCAGAAGGTTCTGCATGGAATCCTGCCTCTTCCGGGCCGGGAATCTCGAGGACGTGTTCCTGCGCCTGACCGGACGGGAGCTTCGCGAATGAACCGGGTCAGTCTCAAGGCCATATCCTTTCGCTTTCGCCACGTCTGGTTCAGAAACCTGACCACCTACCGCCGCATCTGGAAAGTCAATTTCCTGGTTCCGCTCCTGGAACCCGGATTCTATATCCTGGCCTTCGGCTTGGGCTTTTCCGGACTCATCGGCGGGGTGGACTATGCCGGACTGAGCCTTCGCTACACCGAGTTCATGGCCCCGGCCCTGGTGGCTACGGCCTGCATGTGGAATTCATTTTTCGAAACCACCTACACCTCCTTCGTGCGCATGTACTACCAGAAGACCTTCGACGGAATCCTGGCCACCCCGCTATCCCTCGAGGAAATTATCGTCGCGGAGATCGTCTGGGCAGCGTCCAAGGCCACCTCCGCGGTAACCGTGATGCTGGCGGTGCTTATTCCCATTGGCTTCGCGGACTTTCCAGGCGCCCTGCTGTGCATCCCCCTGGCCTTCATCGGCGGACTGGCCTTCGCTTGCATCGGCATGTTCTTTACCGGACTGATCCCGACCATCGACATGTTCAACCTTCCGGTATTCTTGTTTATCACTCCCATGTTTCTTTTCTCGGGCACCTTTTTTCCCATTTCCGGCATCCCGGATTGGGCCGAAACCTTCTCCCTTCTATTCCCCCTCTATCATCTGGTGGAACTGACCCGCTTTTTCTGCATCGGAGCCATGGAATCCAACCCGTTCCTCAACCTGGCCTACCTCCTCCTGTTCATCATGGTCTTCGGCTACCTGGGGCTGTCATCCATGAAACGTCGGCTGATCCACTAATATCCAGTTTGCCCCTGGGGCTGCCCAGGGGCAAACTGGATTTGTTTTATATCCTTTTTTATAGAATTGATAGAATATGTGAGATTTCGGGTAGATTCAAAATAATTGTGGACGTCGCCTATGGACAAGAATATAATAGCAATATAAAGACTTTGTCCTGATGATTTTTTAAAGGCATCTAAAATGATTAGTCTTTGCGTGGCTATTCTGAGTTTGTCAACGTTGTTTTTGTTAACAAAATGATGCATGTTATCCAGTTTGGCCTTTGAATGTATTCAAAGTCCAAACTGGATAAGGAGAATCTATGCAGCTGCAGGAAAGCCTGACCAGAATCCAGGAATCGACCGGCATCGAAGATCCCGACGCCACCAGACGGCTTATTACGGCCACTCTGGAGACCCTGGGCGAACTCCTTCCAAAGGCTGAACGCATCAGGATCGGCGCCCCTCTTTCCAGAGAACTCAGGAATGCCTTTTCCTCGGACCGTTCCCAGGATATGTTCGTCCTGGAAGAGTTCTACAAACGGTGATTGGACGTAAACTTGCCCAGATACGAGGAACAATAAATTTTGAAACCGCAGTGTATTTTAATACATGAGGATTTCAAAATTTTGCAGTGACGAAGTAGATGGGTGAGTTTTCGTCCAAGCACTATTTAAACAACAGCAAACACAAGGAGAACACAGCCATGGCTAAAGAAGAATATCAACAGGAACTGGAAAGTTTGAAGTCGGATATGACCCAGCTTCGGACCGACCTCGGCGAACTCATGGAAAGGTTTCGGCAGATGGGCCATGAACGGGTTGACGAGACCCGCTCCCGGGCCAGGTCGGAAGTCGAACGACTGCGGGAGCAGCTCAATCAGGCTTACGAAAAAGCCCGCCAGGAGGGCCGTGAGTACTATGACACCGCTTATCATCGTCTCGAAGAGCACCCCCTGACCAGCATCGGCCTGGCTTTCGGCCTGGGCATCCTGCTCGGCAAAGTGCTCTCCAGGTGATGTCTATGACGGCAATCATCGAACTAATCATCTCCCTGATCGACCTGCTCGAGGCCGAAATCCGGCAATTGAAGGCAATGACCAGAAATCTGTTCCTGGGCTTCGTGCTTCTGCTTCTGGCTGCAGCCTTTGGCTTCACCGGATTCTGCCTTCTGCTGGGCGCCTTGTTCTACTGGCTCTTTGCGGCGGGCCTGTCCATCGGCTGGACAGCCTTTCTCACCGGATGTCTGGCCCTGGGTCTGGCCGGTGCGGCGGCCTGGATATCCAGGAGGGCTTCGGCAAAATGACTTTTCCCAGGCAGCCCAAACCCATGGCCCCGGAGTTGCATGTCAAAGAGGCCAAGGTCCGCCTCCGCGCGGCAGCCGGGAGGATGTCTCCCGGTTCGTTCTACCGGAAGGATCCCAGGCTGGCCCTGGGCCTGGCTTTCTCGGCCGGGGTGGTCCTGGCCGTTTTCCGAAAGTCCGGCCGTGAGGCCGCCGCCCTTTTGGAGGAGGCCGCCGGGATATTCAGGGTCTTGAACTGCAGGCAACTGATACAACAACTATATCAAGCAAAAAGAGGAGGCAGGTCATGACAGAACAGGTACTCACTTGGGAAACCGACATGAACACGGCCCTTGACAGGGCCCGCCAGGAAGACAAGCTTGTGCTGCTGGATTTCTACAATCCCGGCTGAATCGGCTGTCTCCAGATGGATGCGGTTACGTATCCAAATCAGAAAGTCATCGACTATCTTTCGAATCGGGTCGTTCCCCTGCGGCTCGGTCACGAGGCCCAACCCTTTGCCGAACAGTTCAAGGTAAAATGGACCCCGCGCTTGTTTCTCCTGGATGATCAGGCACAGTGCCATCATGACGGCCTGGGATTTTTCCCGCCCCAGGAACTCTTGCCCTTTCTGGACCTTGGCCAGGGCAAATTCCTATTCAACACCAATCAACTGGAAACAGCTGCAGATCTGCTTGACCAGCTGATCAAGGAATCACCCGCCTGCGGAAGCGCCCCTGAGGCCGTCTATCTCCGGGGGGTGGCCAGGTTCAAAAAAAACCATGAAGCCTCGCATCTCAAAGAGGTCAACCGCATCCTGGCCTTCGACTACCCCATGACCATGTGGGCCAACCGGGGCTTTCCCTACTGGAACCTCTAAGATCAAGAATGCCCCTGCGGATCTTTTTGATCCGCAGGGGCATTCTTGATTATATGACAAGAGAGAGGTGTTCAGGCTCCAATCTTATCTTTTCTCTGGCTGGTATGAAACTTCATCACAGAATGCGAACCGGTCACAGGGCTCTCTTGCGCTTAGACGCTTCCGGCTCTCGGTTTTCTAAGGCTCGCTCCTGGGGGATCCCTGCCCCCTCCGGACTCTTAGACTCTGCTATAAACTTTGATGCTGCCTGAACGAGAATCTTCAGCAGTCTTATGGTTTAAAGCCGTAGGCGCGGTCCGGTTTCCCCCATGTCGCGAGCCTAAGAAAACCTGAGAACCTCTAAGCAAGGTCGCGCAAGAAAACCCTGTTGCCCGATTCGCAAAGAGGTGCCAATGCTCAAAAAGGGCTGACCCCTGATATCTGATCTCTGACCTCTCTCTTTACCACTCTCCTCACTCCGCTTTTCGAGTTCCGCGTTCCGCGCTTCCCCTTCCGCGCTCCTCACTCCTCACTCCTCACTTTCTTCCCTTCCCCTTCCGCTACCCCGACCGGCCGTCGTCGCAGGTGTCGCCCGTATCCAGCCTGGACTGCTCAGGGACGTCCTTCACCTCGCACTGATCAGGCGGGACCTCGCCCTCGGGACCGCCACCGGGAACGCCCCGGGACCCGCCTCCTTTCCGGGAACCGCCTTTCGGCCCGCCTTCAAGTTCTTCAAGGACCAGGGGTCCCTGCTCGGCCATCCGGCGCAGGAGTTCGTACCTGGCCAGGAAATCCCGTTCGATCTGTTTTCGCAGCCTTTTCGACTCCTCGGGGAAGGCCCGCTCCAGCTGCAGGTAGCGGTTCTCGCCGGACAGAAACTCCTGGAGCGTACCGTCCGGCGGCTTGGAGTCAAGGGTGAACGGATTCTTGCCCTCGGCCTCCAGTTGCGGGTTGAAGCGATAGATGGGCCAGTAGCCCGAAGATACGGCCCATTTTTCTTCATCCTGGGTCTTGCCCATGCCCCGCTGGATACCCTGGTTGATGCAGGGGGCGTAGGCGATGATGATGGACGGGCCGGGGTAGGACTCGGCCTCGGTCACCGCCTTGAGCAGCTGATTCTTGTTGGCCCCCATGGACACCGAGGCCACGTACACGTAGCCGTAGGTCATGAGCATCCGCCCCAGATCCTTCTTGCCGGTCTTCTTGCCGGAAGCGGCGAACTTGGCGATGGATCCGAGCGGCGTAGCCTTGGAGGACTGACCGCCGGTGTTGGAGTAGACCTCTGTATCCATGACCAGAATGTTCACGTCCTCGCCCGAGGCCATGACGTGGTCCAGGCCGCCGTACCCGATGTCGTAGGCCCAGCCGTCGCCGCCAAAAGACCAGACGGACTTCTTGATCAGCAGGTCCCTCCAGTCCCAGATCTGGTCCAGAACGTTGTTCGGCTCGGCCTGGACCAGGAGTTTTTTGATCCGATCGGAGTACTTCTTGGAGCCGTCGCCGTTGTCCTTGTTTTCAAGCCAGTTGCGCATGGCCTCACCAAGGTCCTCGGGGATATCGGACTTCAGAGCCTCGGTCACCAGTTCGACCAGTCTTTCCCGGCGCTGCTTCACGCCCAGGAGCATCCCGTATCCGAACTCGGCCGCATCCTCGAACAAGGAGTTGCCCCAAGTGGGTCCATGGCCTTCCCTGTCCGTTGTATAAGGCACGGACGGGGCCGTGCCGCCCCAGATGGAGCTGCACCCCGTGGCGTTGGCGATCATCATCCTGTCTCCGAAGAGCTGGGTCAGGAGCTTGGCATAGGAAGTCTCCCCGCAGCCGGCACAGGCCCCGGAGAATTCGAGCAGGGGCTGCTGGAACTGGGAGCCCTTGACCGAATACTTGGACACCAGATCCTCCTTGGGAGAGATGGTGGCCGAAAAATCGTAATTGGGCACTTCGGTCTCGGTCTGGGTGTAGATGGGATGCATGACCAGGGCCTTCTCCTTGGAGGGGCAGATGTCGGCGCAGTTGCCGCAGCCCTGGCAGTCCAGAGGATTGACCTGGATCCTGAAGTGATGCCCTTTCAGTTCCTTGCCCTTGGCCGGGATTGTCACGAAGTTTTTTGGGGCCCCGGCCAATTCCTCGTCAGTCAACAGGACCGGAAGGACGGTGGCGTGGGGGCAGACAAAGGAGCACTGATTGCACTGAATGCAGTTCTCCGGGATCCACTGCGGCACCTTGATGGCCACGCCCCGTTTTTCATACTTGGTCGTGCCCACCGGAAAAACGCCGTCAGGTTCGAAGGCGCTCACGGGCAGCCTGTCCCCCTTGAGGGCCAGCATGGGCCTGAGGACCCTCTTCACGAAATCCGGCTCGTCGGCCAGGGCCCTGGGCAGATCGGTGGCCTCAGCCCAGTTGGCCGGATAGTCGATCTTGACTATGTTCTCGATGGACTGATCCACGGCGGCAATGTTCATGTTCACCACTTTGTCGCCCTTGCTCCCGTAAGTCTTCTTGATGGAATCCTTGAGCAGGGACAGGGCCTCCTCCAGAGGCAGGACCCCGGACAGCTTGAAAAAGGCGGTCTGCATGATCATGTTGATCCTGCCGCCCAATCCGACCTCGGAGGCGATCTTGACCGCATCGATGGTATAGAAGCGGAGGTTTTTTTCGACCATGGTCCGCTTCATCGTGGCCGGGAGGTGCTCCTCCATGGCCTCGATCGTGGTCCAGGGAGAGTTCAAAAGAAAGGTGCCGCCGTCTTTTATGCTCTCCAGCAGGTCGTAGAGATGGACGTAGGTCGGCTGGTGGCAGGCTACGAAATCGGCCGCGGTCACCAGGTAGGTGGACTGGATCGGATGCTTGCCGAACCTGAGATGGGAGACCGTATACCCGCCAGACTTCTTGGCGTCATAGGAGAAGTAGCCCTGGGCGTACATGTCGGTGTGGTCTCCGATGATCTTGATGGCGCTCTTGTTGGCCCCCACCGTGCCGTCGGAACCGAGCCCCCAGAACTGGCACTGCACGGTCCCCTCCGGGCTGGTGTCGGCCAGTTCCTGGTCGTACTCCAGGGATTTCCGGGTCACGTCGTCGTTGATCCCCACGGTGAAATGATTCCTGGGACCGGCAACAGCCATGTTATCGAAGACCGCCTTGACCATGCCCGGAGTGAAGTCTTTGGACCCCAGGCCGTACCGCCCCCCCGAGATCAGGGGCATTTCCCCCTGTTCAGTGAAAACCGTGCACACATCCTGGTACAGGGGTTCACCCAGGGCCCCTGGTTCCTTGGTCCTGTCAAGGACCGTGATCCGCTCGGCCGAGGCCGGCAGGACCCGCAGGAAGGCCTCGGTCACAAACGGCCTGCAGAGCCGGACCTTGACCAGGCCGACCTTTTCCTGACGCTTGTTCAGGTGCCGGACGACCTCCTCGATGGTCTCGCAGGAGGAGCCCATGGAGACCACGACCCGCTCGGCCTCAGGATGCCCGACGTAGTCGAAGAGCCGGTAGGAACGGCCGGTCAAGCCGCCGACCTTCTTCATGCAGTCCTCTACAATTCCCGGGAGCCGGTCATAGAAGGGATTGCAGGCCTCGCGGTTCTGGAAGAAGATGTCCGGGCTCTGATTGGTCCCCCGCAGATGCGGATGTTCCGGGTTCATGGCCCGGCAGCGGAAGTCCTCGATCGCTTCGAAATCCACCACCGAGGCCATGGCCTCGTAGTCGATGACCTCGACCTTCTGGACCTCATGGGAAGTCCTGAATCCGTCGAAGAAGTTGATAAAGGGCAGGCTGCCCTCAATGGCCGCCAGGTGTGCAACCAGGGAAAGATCCATGACCTCCTGGACCGAGGCCCCGGCCAAAAGGGCCGCTCCGATCTGACGGCAGGCCATGACGTCGGAATGGTCCCCGAAAATCGACAGAGCGTGGGTGGCCAGGGCCCTGGCCGAAACATGGAAAACTCCCGGCAAAAGTTCACCCGCGATCTTGTAGAGGTTGGGAATCATGAGCAGCAGCCCCTGGGAAGCAGTGAAGGTCGAGGTCAGGGCCCCGGCGGCCAGGCTGCCGTGCACCGCTCCGGCCGCACCGGCCTCGGACTGGAGTTCGCTGATGAGAACCTTCTGACCGAAAATATTCTTGCGGCCCTGAGCCGCCCATTCATCGGCCACTTCCCCCATGGGCGAAGAGGGAGTGATGGGGTAGAGGGCGGCTACGTCGCTCAGGGCATAGGCGACATGGGCAGCCGCGGTGTTTCCGTCGATGGTTTGTGTATTCTTTCCCATGCGTACACTCCTTTCAAATATAGTTCAAAGACACGCTGGACCTGAATGCGATATCAGGCTGAAAAATAATATCAACTATGCGGTCTAGACGCAAACATCCTGTTTTAAACCCCGGATTGACATTCCGGGATTTAAAACAGGATTCGGATCAGGAACGTCCCTTTTTGACCTGTTTCGCTCCGCATTCAGGACAGACGTGACCGAGCGGGAAGACGAGCAGAATGACGACCAGGATGGGCCAGATGAGAAAAAGCGGCCAGATGATCCAGGACAGGAGAAAGAGGACAGCGGCCAGAACCCAGAGCAGGATTCCCAGCAGACCGAGGACGGACTCACCGCTGTAATCACAGTCTTGACATTCGATATCCTTGCGAAAAAGACTCATGGTATAGCGATCCAATTTTGGTTTTTCTAATAACCCTCATGCCCGGGACGGGCACAATGAACAATGGAAAAAACATAACAGTTTGAAAGCAACAAAATCAAAATCTTACACATTTTTTTCGTATAAAATTTTATAGTGACAAAGTAAATGAGTGAGTTTTCGTCCAAGCACTATCTGGGCTGCCTGCCTTCGGGGACATCCAGAACGTCGCCGCCTTCCGGTGAAATTCTCGATCCGGGTTTGCTCACGATCTGGACCGAAGTTGCCTGGAGGCCTTCCTCTCCCAGTTCTGCTTCATAGCGGACCTCGGTTCCGAGGGTCAGGCGGTCGAAATCATTATGCAGGACGCTGTTTTTATGGAAATAGATCTCTTCATCCGACTCTGTTTCCTTGAGAAAGCCATAGCCTTCTTCCGGAAAAATCACGGTCACCAGGGCCCGTGGCTCCTCATGGGTCTTGGTATCGTGCCGCCGTTCGCTCAAGGTCTTCTTGAGCCGCTTTTCCATAGCCCGGAAAGCATCCCGGATCACGTTCCTGAGTTCGTTTTCGCTGTCTTTTTGAACCACTTTCGGTTCGGCAGTGGTCACGAGGCGTTTTTTTCCGGGTATGCTCACCTCGATCCTGATACGGTTTGGATTTCCACGCTGCTGCCTGGCGTGATCCTGCTCCACGGCCACCCGACAGGAGATGAGATCCCGGTCCCGGGAATGCCGCTGCAGCCGGTCCACCTGCCGCTGAATGAAGTCTTCCAGCCAGTCGACCTTGTCCACGTTTTTGTAGCTGATTTCCAAAGGTACCTGCATACACGACCTCTTTTGTTTATTTGCCTGATAAATAATGAGCCATTCACTATCTGGGTTGTCTCCATGGCAAAGGTTTCATTCCTGGGTCTGGGCACGATCCCAAAGAGCTTGAATGGATTTGGGCATCGAATTCCTGACATCCTCTATTTCACCTTCGGAAATCCTGGTAGTAAGGACCCTGAGCACACCCAGCGTTATCCTCTGCGGATCTCGTAATTTCGGATCGTTGCGAACATTGAGCTCTTTGGCCACCTCGTCCAGAAATTCCTGCTGGCTGCGGATCTTCAAGGGCTTCCCTTCAGGGTGGTACATCTCGTAATAGACGCCGCGGATAATGGTCGGGAGCTGGGCTCCCAATTCCGCTGCCTCGTTGACGGTCAGCCGGTCCCGCACTGCGTGCAGAACGGAACGTAAGGCGACATAGCCCTGGTCGTCGTTGTCCAAGTGAAGATCGTCCTTTAACTCGTGAATCCATTGCTTCGTCTTGGACAGGCTCGTGTCGAGGGTATGTATGCCGGTTGTCATGGTGACCTCCTGCTTGATTTTTTGTTCATATCCATATTGGACCTCCAATCTGGATTAATTATGCCTTTTCAAACGAGGCCTGCATAGGTGAGATCTGGGGGAATTTTCGGGAATCACCGATTCTTCCGAAAACAAGTCCGTTCTGATCCGAATGAAAATTTATCTGCCCAATATCTATATACCCTTTTTTTCACCCTATCACACGGCTCATTTTTTTAATATCCTTTCAACAAGAAAATCGATGCACAGCTCAAAGGGGATTTTCCATGACAAGCTTACGGCAAAAAGATCTACAGGAGCTAATCGCCAGAAGGAACCAGGAAGAGCCCATCATAAGCCTGTACTTGAACCTGAGCAGGCCCCAGCAAAGAAGCACCGAGGTCAACTCGATGCTGCACACCAGCCTGCAAAAAGTGAAATCCGACGACCGCTTCTCCAGGGAACAGCAAAAATCGTTGCAGGATTTGAGCCGAAAAATCGACGCCGCCTTTCACGGCGGCAAGATACGTCTGGAACCGAGGAGCAGAACGTTAGCCCTGTTTGTCGGAACTGATGGATTCTGGAAAGAGGTGCAGTTTCCGGTTATCGTATCCCACAGCCAGGTTCATGTCTCTTTCTCACCTTACACCAGGCCCCTGACCGCCCTGAAGAACGTCTTCACCCGCTATGCGGTCCTGGTCACAGACTCTCGTCAGGCCCGAATCTTCACCCTTTTTATGGGAGACATCGAAAACAGGCATGACCACTTTGTCAAGGATGAAGTGCCGGACCGGGTCCGGGCCAAGGCTTCCTTGGCTTCTGGAGGCGGGAGAGTTATGGGAGCCTCTGGAGGAGGCGAACCGGTGACCAGCGGAATCGGAGACCAAAAAATCCAGAGGCATATCCAGGATCACGTCCAGCATCACCTGCGCAATGCAGCCGAGAAGGCCCTTTACGTGTGCAAGGATTCAGGCTTCGAACGGCTCATTCTGGCCAGTACCGAAGACTATTTGATCTCGAGTCTCCGCAATCATCTGCATTCCTACCTGCAGCAACGCTATATCGCCGCGTTCAAGGCCGACCCCGAAGAACACACGGACAAACTGAGAAAAAAGGCCCTGGGCGTGATACGGACCTGGGAGCAGGAACAGGAGGAACAGACCGTCAACCGCATTCTGGAAGAAAACCATGCCGCAGGACTGGCCGTCCTCGGAACAGAGCCTGTTTTAGAGGCCCTCGGCTTTGGACAGGTGCACACCCTGGTCCTGGAGAACGATCTGAAGCTCGGCGGCTATGTCTGCGATCAGGACGGGACCTTGTCCACGTATCTGGAAAAATGCCCGGCCTGCAGTCAGAATATGCGCAAAACCGAGGATCTGACAGAAGAGATGATCGAGGAGGCTGTCGCCCAGGGTGCAGAAGTGGAGCATGTCTCCAGATCCCATGAAGAATTCGCAACTTACGGGATCGGGGCCCTGCTGCGTTTCAAAGTGTAACAACCTGCAGAAACAGATTGAATAGAGGCCCGGGCCCTGAAAAAAGAGCAGCAAGGGCCCCAGACCTTAATCAGCGTCTTCCAGGGGCTCAGCCTCGACAATCCTCTTTTTTTGCAGGATTCGCAATACGAGCAGGCAGACTACAGCCCAGACAGCTCCACTTGTCCAACCGGCGAGTACATCGGTCGGCCAGTGCACCCCCAGATACACTCTGCTGACCCCGACCAATACCGTAAAGAATACCGCCAGAAACAAGACATACGCTTGGAGCCGCGGTCGCTGCAGAACCCGCGACAAAAGAACAGCCAGGGTCAGATAGGTGGCCGCAGCCAGCATGGAATGGCCGCTGGGAAAACTTTTCGTATAGACCACAGACTCATGTGGCACCAGATCCGGCCGTGGCCGGACGAACTCCGATTTGAGAAGCTGGCTGATGAGCAGGGCCCCGCCTATGGACACCACCAGGAAGAGAGCTGTCCTTGGCTTGTTGTCCAGAATCAGGAACCCGGCCACTCCCAGGCCGAGCAGGGCCAGCACGGCTATGCCGCCCAGGGATGTCAGATCGCGGCCGGTCTCCTCCAGCCACTTTGGTCCCCAAAGATCGCTCTGATCATCCGCCTCACGCATGCTGAGCAGAATTGAGCGGTCGAGACTCATCGTCTCTCCTTCCAGAACCTCATCCGCCAGCTCGATGAAACTCCAACTTCCGGCAGACACGATCAAAATCAAGACAAGGGTGATGAGGTGATGGTGGATCCTGTGTGGGAATCTGTACTTCATTTTTAAAACTTCGCTTTTTATTCAACACCTGGCTCCCGTAAGTATCTATAATTTTAGATTGTTACACAAGAACAACCAAACACCCGCGAATCATGGTAGATGAGTAAGAACATAATTTTTTATTTGAATTTATCAAATAGATATCAGAAGTTGGCCCAAAATAAATCTACTGTCTCACATCCCCTAGGAAAATTTTCATCACCGGCAGATAAAAGCGCAATTTATGCCAACTTCTGGTATGACAAATACCTTTCAAGCCCCCGGCTGACAGGAGGGGCAAAAATAAGCAGACCGCCCTGACAGGGAAACCCTCTTGACCGGACCGCCGCAGACCGGGCAGTGATCATTTTCGGAACGGTGAGGAATCAGAAAATCCGCAGGCAGGCGGTCAGGATCAGCCCCGTGCTCGATGGCCGATTCGAGAACCCGGCCCATGACCTCGTAGATTGCGATCAGCTGTTCCCGGCCGAGGTCGCTGATTTTGACACCTGGATGAAAGCCGGCCTGAAATAGGATCTCGTCCGAGTACACATTACCTATGCTGGCCAGAAGAGACTGATCCATGAGGGCTGTTTTCAGCCTTCCCTTGCGCCCGGTCACAAGACCTAAAAAGGTCTCCCGGCTGAATGACCGGTCCATGGGGTCCGGCCCTAGCTTCTGGTCTGCAATGAAGTCTCCGGGATCGGAGACGTGGCTCAGATGTCCAAGTTTCCGGGTCGATGCATAGACCAGGGCCGAGCCCGAGTCAAAGGTAAAGCACACGACCCAGTCTTTTGGTTTCTCCTGCTGTGACCTGATATGTGTCAGATATCCGGTCATGCCGAAGTGCATCATCAGCCAGCCTGTCTGCTGGTCTACCTTTGCAAAACAGTATTTGCCGTGACGGGAAACACCGGCAAATTCACGGCCAATCAGGCGAGATCTGAAATCGTCTGCAGCAATGCCTTTGATGATCCGCTCCTCCCCAATTTCCACAGCCTGGATTTCATAGCCAAGGGAAGTCTGTTCAAAACGTCGCCTGTAAACCTCGACATCTGGTAATTCCGGCATGAGCACCTCCATGCGGTTTACGAGTTTCACCGAATGTGACTGTCACACTTCATGTCCGTGAAGTTTGTGACTTTGCCACAGTCTTATTCATATGCCAGGCAAAAATAGATCATTACTTGAGGTTGGCGGTCCCGGTTATCGTGTCTCGAAAAGCCGGGCTTTTCTTTCCGGCATATTTCTTGCTGTCAAGTATAAGGTCTCCATGAATTGAATGCAGGCCGGACAGTATGACTGTTGCTGTTTTACCGTGACCAAAACACAGGAGGAAGGATGACCCAGATCATTGTCGCCAAAACCCGGGAAGGCTTGGCCCTGGCTGCGGACAGCAAAGGCTATGCCTTCGACGAACAGGGAAAGATGCAGGAGATGTCCATCAACCCTCTCATACCACTGGGAGAAAAGGCTGCCCTCTTAGCCGGAGGAGATGCGGACGCGGTTCATGCCGGCCAAGCCCTTTCAGAGTTCATCCACCAGGAAGGTTTGAGCCTGATCCCGGAGATTTATGCCGCAGCTCTGCCCTTTCTCAACTCTGAATATGAAAAGATCATGCGCCTGAAATGCAATTGCCTTCCGGTCGATCCCATCCAGCACATGTACTTTATCCTGGCCGGAATGACCGGATCTCCTGAATCCCCGTTTCAACTCCATCTGATCTGGGCCAGAAAGAAGCTCCCTCAGCTCGACGGTGACGAAATAAGCTCTGCATTTTCCGTACCCAGACAAATGGGTCTGGAGTATACGCTTGGACAATTGATCGCCGATGGGGCCGCCCTGGCCTTGATCGTCAGCACAATAGAACAGGAGATGCGCAGGCTGAATACGATAGACGCCTCTCTGGCCAGCCCGCCGTTCACCTTTGCAACCATCACCGCCGATGGTTTCAAGCAGCTGGAAAACTGATTTTTTTTCAATTGTTGCTGCTACGGTCTCAATCGGCCTCATCCAAACCGGTTTCCGCCCGGGCCAGAAGCTGTATGACTTCCTCATCCGTCGTCTGGGAGAAATTTTGGTACCACTCTCCTACGGCTCGAAAATCCTTTGGGGATTTCAAGCAAATGACCCTGTCCGCCTCTTTATTCAGGGAATGACAGGCATCCTCGCTCCCAACCGGCACCGCAACAGTGATTTCGGACGGTGCATACTCCTTGTTCGCCCTGATGGCCACCAGCATGCTCGACCCGGTGGCCAGGCCGTCGTCCACCAGGACCACGGATCGGCCTCTGATATCCGGAAAGGCCCTGCTTCCCCGGTAAAGTTCTTCGCGGTAGGCAAGCTTCTCCTTTTCCCTGTGCAAGACCCTGTCGATGTCCTGCCGGCTCAGTCCCTCCCGCCGCACAAGGTCCTCATTCAAAACAAATCCGCCGCCGCTGGCAATGGCTCCCATAGCCAGCTCTTCTTGACCGGGCAGGCCAAGCTTTCTGACAAGAAAGACATCCAGCTTGGCTCCAAGTTGGACAGCCACCTCATAAGCCACTGGAACTCCCCCCCTGGGCAACCCCAGGACAATGCACCTCGTCGTCAGGACATTATCTGACAGGATCCGTCCCAGTTGCTGTCCTGCATCGCGTCGATCCCGGAAAATTTTTTTCAGGCCTGGTCGGTCTTTCTGCAACATAGCGTATGCCTCCCTCTGTTTTTTTTCCATACTTCTTTCTACTCCAAGAATAAGCAAAGAAACAGAGTGAGAAATGGGTGATCTTTGGAAATCGGCATCTTGGCTGCCCCGGACGCAATTATTTGCTGTTTGGCTTATACTGGCATACATATTGCTATATGCATTTTACCAAAAATTATATCTGGTGCCTGAACGAGAACGGTGATTGGACGTAAACTTGCCCAGATACGAACAAGACATTTATTTACAACAAGACTGAATGGAGATCATCAGTGCTTCTTACAAGCCGTCAGCAAGAGACCGAATCTGCTGTTGAGGCCGCCAAACAGCAGTGGGAAAAGACATTCGATGCCATGTCGGACTGGGTCTGCCTCATTGATCGGGATCATCGGATCATTCGGACCAACACCAGAGGAACCGGTTTTCTCCGGATCCCTTTTTCGGAAATCATCGGCAGCCAGTGCTATAATCTCGTTAAGTGCTGCCGGGATTCTTTTAAAGAATGCCCCCTGCAAAGAGCCTTGCAAAGCGGACTTCGAGAAGAAAATGAAATCAAACTCCAAGACGGCAGGTGGTGGCACATCACAATCGACCCGATAGACTCCGGACTTGCGGTCACGGTTGTCAGCGACATCACACAGCGCAAGCAGGCCGAAGCGGAAAAGGAGCAGATACAGGCCAGGCAGTATGAACTTAGAAAGGTCGAAAGCCTCAACCGCATGGCCGGTGCCATCGCGCACCATTTCAACAACCAGCTCAGCGTCATTCGCGGCAATCTGGAGCTGGCAATGTCCGATATTACAGTGGATGGAGGCATCACCCAGAATCTGATACAGGCCATGCAGGCCGCCAGACGGTCTTCGGAGATCAGCCGGATGTTGTTGAACTTCCTCGGCTGGAATCCAGGCGGATCGCAACTGCTTGATCTGTCCGAAGTCTGCCGGGAGCACCTGCCTGATCTCAGGAAAACCCTGCCCCATGACCTGAACCTGGAGCTGGATCTGGCCTGCCCTGGTCCGATGGTTCAAAACAATGTCCGGAATCTGCGTCTCATCATTTCCAACCTGATCAGCAACGGCCGCGAAGCCCTTAACGACCCAAAGCCCCCTTTAGCAGTGACCACCAGGGTACTAAAGGCAGAGGAAATCCCCGGCCGGGCCAGATGGTTTCCTGCGGACTGGAGGCCTGGATATCCCCGATATGCCTGCCTGGAAGTCGCCGACCGGGGATCCGGGATCGATCCTGACGACCTGGATAAAATCTTCGACCCTTTTTTCACGACGAAATTCACCGGCCGCGGCTTGGGCCTGGCTGCTGTTCTGGGTCTTGTCGGTGCCTCGGACGGAGCCGTGGTTGTTCAAAGCGGGTTGGAACAAGGCAGCACCTTCCAGGTCCTTTTGCCCCTGGCCCAATGACGTCGCCGGAGAGACCCCGGTATTCAGGTTCAGGGGTAAGGTGGAGAATGAGTGAAAACGGTTTCACTTTGAAGGCAATTTTTTTCAGTCAGAATTTATCCTCTTCAGCAGTAATAATTTCCCTGTATTTACAGGCATCAAGCCATAACTCAGCAAGCAAAAGGAGTTTCGCTATGGAAGACAAAAGAAACCTGCATCTCAAGGTCCAGGAGCACATCGATTGTTTCGGAGACAGTGATTATCTTCAGGAAATGTCGGAAATTCCCAGAGATCAGGATACATCGCAAGCAGCCCTGAAATGGCTGGCGCTGGCCGCTTTGCACGGCATCAATGCCAATGCCGAAAAGATCAGCTTGAAAAAAGACAACAGCGGGGCTTATACGGTCCAGGCAGAATATCGCAAGTCCAGCCTGCCGTCGCCGGAAACAAGGGTCGGTAAAGAGATCATGGACACCATAAGAAACATTACCCACATCGAAGAAGCCAAAGGGAAGATGCCTCTTTCGCTCGGCATCCGAGACAGCAGCGTCCAGTTGAATATCAAGATAAAAAGCAAGGATGACGGGGAGAAATTGACGATCGAGTTTCCAAAAACCTGAAGGGTTCGTAACTCCTCAATTTATCCTGGCAGAGAGATCCTCCGTTCACAGACTCACTCAGAGCCTGTCCTGAGTCTTCGAAGGAATGACACGTCATACCCAGCAGTCTTTATTTGTCATTCTGAACGAGTCTTCGAATTAAGAATCTCTCTTCAGTCAGCCCTGCCTCTGGCAGGACTGACATATAATTACTTAATATATATAAGAATATGGAGCCAGGCTGTTATTCTATTGGCTCGAAGTCCACAACTGCCAGTTTGATCAAAATGAAACTTCAATTTGAGTCACTGGCACTCTCTTTTCGAACCGGGCACCAGGGTTCTCTTGCGCGACCTCGCTGAGAGGTTCTCAGGTTTTTCTTAGGCTCGCGAAATGGGGGAAACCGGACCGGAACATCCCCGGACCCGGTTCTCTTGGGTTTATTTCCATTCACCAGGCTCTTCGCTCAGAGCCAGGTCCATGTCCTTGCTGATCAAAATGGCGGCTTTTCGGCCGTCGTCTTCCAGAGCGACATTTTTTTCCGGATCCAGCCCTATGTCCAGGGCTACATTCTGCCAATGCTGCACATTCTCATCAATTAGCTGCTGAAGTTTTTCCCTGTTTCTTTCCACTTTCATGAAATGCGTGACCTGCACCCAACTCATCGTTGACCTCCTGGATGCCGTTAGTTGGCGCGGACCGGGCTTTCGAATCTACCGGCAATAAAAATAACAATCAACTCCTTTGCCTCTGGCCGGGGCGTCAATTCCCTGATCCGGTTTCCGCCCTGCGGGCAAAAAAAATTTCGCAGGCTCAATCCGGTTCAGGAGACCGCCTTACCCAGTTCTTCCCGCATGATTCCCTTGAACAGGGGCAATTTGTAAGCGTTCTGGTTCAGGGCCCGGGCTCCGGAAACCACTGCCTCGGCGGCCCTGTCGATGACGGTCTGATTCAGAATCTTGCCGGTGATCTCCTTTTCAACCTCCTGCGACCGCCAGGGAATCGGCGCCGCCCCGGAAAGGTAGACCCCGGCCGATCGCACTCGCGACCCGTCCAGATCCAGGACCAGAGCGGTACCGGCCAGGGCAAAATCCCAGGCCCGCCTGGCTCTAACCTTGCGATAGCTGCTGTAGACGGTTTTGGCCAGCCCCGGCAATTCAACAGCAGTAATGACCTCGTCCCGGGCCAGATAGGTCTCTCTGGTGGGATCATCCGACGGCGGGACATGAAGACGGCTCACCTCAAGCGTCCTCTGTCCGGCGGAGCCGACAATCAGGACCCTGGCTCCGAAGGCAGCCAGGACAGGCGCTAGATCCGAGGGATGGACGATAAGGCAGTTCACCCCCCCGAAGATGCAATGGAAGATGTCCTCACCTCCCATGGCATAGCAGCGATTCCCGCCCTTGCGGCGGCAGGGGAAATCCCCGCGGTAATACCAGCAGCGGGGTTTCTGGCAGAGATTACCACCGATGGTCCCCTGGTTTCTGAGCTGGGGGCTGGCCACCTCGGATGCCGCCTGGGCCAGTCCGGGGTAATCCGATTTGATCACCGGGTTCTCGGCGATCTCCGTGATCGTGGTCATAGCCCCGATGCGCAGGCCGCCTTCCTTTGTCTTTTCAATCCCTTGAAACTCCCCTTCCAGACCGGACAAACTGACTACCTTGTCCGCCTGAAAGACCTCGTCGCGCAGGCAGCCCAGGAGGTCACTCCCCCCGGCCATGACAAAAGCCCCCTGGCTTTCGAGGCAGGAAACGGCCTGGTCCAGGCTGTTTGGTCGGATATAACTGAACTCGGGCATCATGGCTTCGCTCCTTGTTTAAAGAAGGATTCAGGCCTGAAATCTTTGAACTTCATTTCAGATGTATTTTATCGATCAAAAACACCGGATTAATCGGGGTTTCAGTCACCCTTACCCCCACTGCATTGTACACCGCATTGGCGATGGCCGCGGCCGTGGGAACGGTTACCGGCTCGCCCAGTCCCTTGGCCCCGGTAATGTTGGCCCCCTGATCCGGGAGATCTACAGCCACCGAAATGATCTCCGAGGGGCAGTCGAGCATGGTCGGGAGCTTGTAGTCGTGCCAGTTCCGGTTGCAGAGCTTGCCCGTTCCCCCGGAGTCCAGGACCCTGAACTCGGTCATGCCCAGACCCACCCCCATGGTCACCCCTCCGATGACCTGACTGTCGAAGGTCAGCCGGTCCATGACCCGGCCGCTTTCATGGGCCGCCACGAAACGAAGGACACTGACCTCACCTGTCCAAGTATCCACCTCCACTTCGCAAAACTGGGCTCCAAACGGAGTGACGGCCTTGTTTTCCGGGTTGGGCGGCTTGTGGCCTATACCGACGATGACCCGCTGCTCCTTCAATCCCGCCAGATCAACGACCTTTATCCGTTTTTCCGGGGAGCCCTGAACCAGGATCGAATCGCCTTTCAAGACAAGCCTGTCCAGGGGTTGCTTCAGCGCCTCGGCAGCCATGGACAAGAGCTGCCGTTTGAGATGAAGGGCCGCCTCCCGGACGGCCGGGCCTTCGGTGGGTACGGTCTTGCTGCCGCCGCTGGCCGAAGCGTACTGGGTCGTCCCGGTGTCGGCGTGCTCAATCTGCACGGCATCCGGCTCCACCTGCAACTCCTCGGCAACGATAAGGGCCATGATCGTCTTGGTCCCGGTCCCGATATCACTGGCCCCCATGTTCAAGTTGACGCTTCCGTCCTCAAAGAGCTTGACCAGGACGGTCGAAGGCGGCCGGCCTCCGCCGATGAACCAGTTGCCGGCCGCCAGGCCGACTCCCTGCCGAACGCGGCTCTGCTTGTCCTGCTGCGCGGTCCGCTGCCTGGCCTCTTTCCAGCCAAAGACCTCGGCTCCCCTGGACAGACACTCCTTCAACCCGTTCGTGGTGTAGGCAGGGTTGCCTTCACGGCCCTGCGAGCTCGAGGCGAAGTTCTTCAAGCGCAGCTCGATGGGATCCAGGTCCAGCTTTTCGGCCAGGGCGTCCATGGCCTGCTCCACCGCCCAGGAGCCCTGGGGGTATCCCGGTGCGCGAAAAGGGCGGGCCGGGCCGGCGTTAATAAAGACATCCGTCAGTGAGGTCCGGCAATTGGGGCAGAGATACATATCCTTGGCCAGCCAGTCCAGAAGGGAGGTACCGCCTGCGGGATAGGCCCCGCTGGCCCCCAGGCCGGTGAATTCGATGGCGGTCAAGCGGCCCTCCCGGGTGGCACCGATCTTGAGAGTCATGGTAGAGGCCGGCCGGTTGCCCATGGCCAGGAAAGTCTGCTCTCTGCTGTGAAACAGCTTGACCGGCCTGGCTGTCTTGCGGGCCAGGATGGAGGCGATGATCGAGTATTTGCTGGTCTCCAGCTTGGAGCCGAAGCCCCCGCCCAGATAATGACCGATGACCCGGACCCGGGATTTGGGCATGTTCAGGACCTTGGCCACTGTGTCCTGAACCGCATAGACCCCCTGGGTCGACTCCCAGATGCTCAGCCGCTCCCCGTCCCAGGAGGCGACGCAGCCATGGAGCTCGATCGGGGTGTGCAGCAGGGCCCTGGTCCGGTAGGACTCCTCTATAACAACATCGGCCCGGGAAAAGCCCTGATCCACATCCCCGCGTTGATACTCCTGAACCGGAGAGACCAGGTTGCCCTCCGGATGGACCTTGACCGCCTCTTTGTCCTGAGCCTGGCGCTCATCAGAAACAGAGGGCAGAACCTCGTACTCGACCTCGATTCGTCTCAGGACGTCAACTGCCTCGTCCGGGGAGGAAGCGGCCGCTGCGGCCACGATTTCCCCTTCATAGCGGCTGTGGGAAACGAAGAGGGGACCTTCAAAGTTGTCGGCATAGGGCCATTTTATACCGGCTTCCGGACTGTTCCCGGTCAATAAGGCCTTGCAGCCCGGTACCTTTTTGGCCCTGCCGGCGTCGATCCGCTTGACCCTGGCGTTGGCGTGAGGACAGTGCAGGACAGCCGCATAGAGCATGCCGGGCAGAACGACATCCGACGGGTAGACCGCGCTGCCGCTGACCCGTTCATATCCGTCCACTCTGGGGCGCCGGCTGCCGATGACTTCTGTCTCTGGCCACGGTTCACAGGCCAGGCCTTCCCCTGCAGGACCGGGACAGGCCTGCTCCTTCTGGAGAAGATCGGTTTCCGTATAGATATTGCTCATAATTTCCCTCAGAAAATGGTTTGGGATAGCATTTTGCTATGTATTTTCTTTTCTTATCGGCAGCAATAATATCTTCAATTTTCAATGGAAAAGGCCGGGTCATCTCCCGGATCTCGTCTGGGCCGCCTTTTTGACGGCCTTCTCAATATGAACATAGGCTCCGCAGCGGCAGAGATTCCCGCTCATGCTCAGGCGAAGGGTCTCAGCGTCAGGATCTTCGACTTTCCTGAGCAGGCCTTCGGCCGCCACAACCTGCCCCGGAGTGCAGTAGCCGCACTGGAAAGCGTCCTCATCGAGAAAGGCCTGCTGGACCGGTCCCAGGTCTTCGCCATCCATCAATCCTTCCACCGTCTCTATCTGCATTCCCTGGGCCTCCACGGCCAGGGTCAGGCAGGCGTAACGGGGGATGGAATTAATGAGTACGGTGCAGGCCCCGCACTCTCCCCGGCCGCAGCCCTGCTTGGATCCGGTCAGGCCAAGCTTGTCGCGAAGGACGAAGAGCAGGCTCCAGCGGGCTTCCACCAGGAGATGGTGTTTGTTCTGATTGACGATCAGATCAATGGGTATCTTCTTTCCGGCCGGGACCTCCCGCCCGGACTTGATTGTATTCGAAGCCCGGGCCAGGTGTTGTTCGAGACAGACAGACATGGTTCCGACTCCCATGGTTTTCAGAAAAACCCTGCGGTTGATCCTGCTTCTATTTTGTTCCTGATCTTGATTTTTCAAAGGCATGGCCATCGCCCTCCCTTCTTGTTTTTCCCGGCAATCGGAAACCGATGTCCTGAAAGTGGATCAGGCCAGTCCCACCCCGGCCGGGGTCTCCCGGCACTGCAGGCAGCGGCCGGCTTTCAAGCCGACAACATCGGCCGTGCCCATGGTCCGGTCAATCAATTTCCGCCCGCAGCCGTGACAATAAGTGTTCCTGAACTCGACTCCCGGCAGATTGCCGCAGTACACATAGCGCAGGCCTGCCTCAAGGCCTATGTCCCTGGCCCTGAACAGGGTTTTGGCCGGGGTCGGAGGCCGGTCGGTCCTGCGATAAGCGGGGTGGAAGGCCGAGATATGCCAGGGTATCTCCGCCCCCAGGGAGGCAATGAACCCGGCTATATCCCTGAGTTCTCCCGGATCGTCGTTTTGGCCCGGTATGATCAGGGTGGTCAC
Organism: Desulfohalobiaceae bacterium; assembly: GCA_021737615.1. Classification (GTDB taxonomy): domain Bacteria; phylum Desulfobacterota; class Desulfovibrionia; order Desulfovibrionales; family Desulfothermaceae; genus JAABTT01. The sequence goes on from JAIPDR010000010.1 coordinate 32,298, forward strand.
TTCCACCCAGACCCCGGCTTCCTTCAGGGACCGGATCGTTTTTAAAACCGGAGCTAGGCGGCCGGCGCACTCTTCGATGTAAAAACTGTTCCGGAAAGACTTGAGATCCACATTGGCCGCATCGATGCATTGCACTGCTGCCTGCACTGCCTTCGGGGTCATGAAGCCGTTGGTTACAAAGACCTGTTTCAAATCGAATTCTTTTCCCAGTCTGCAAATGTCCAAAGCGTACTCCATGAAAATCGTGGGCTCGGTGTAGGTGGCGGCGACACTGTAACACCCGGTCTCCCTGGCCTCGCGAACGATATCTTCGGGTTTGACGTCGTTGACCCGAATATTATCCCTGTTTTTGGGGGCATGGGCGATGTCCGCGTTCTGGCAGAAAAGGCAATGGAAATTGCAGCCCACCGTGCCGTAAGAGTAGCTAAGGCTCCCGGGATAAAAATGATACAGCGGTTTCTTTTCGATGGGATCGATGTGCTGGGCAACCGGTCGACCGTAGACCAGGCTCCAGAGGCTGCCGTTCCTGTTTTCCCTGACTCCGCAGCGCCCGCGTTCGCCAGGCGCGATGTGACAGGTGTGGGCACAGAGAAAGCAACGAACCGAGTCATCCGTGTGCTTGAAGTAAAAAGAGGCCTCGCGCATTGTGGTCCTCCCTTTTGAATTCTACTGATCCAGGTCGGCAAGCTGATCAGTAGATGTCAAATTATGTTGTCTGTCATCAGTATACTGGACAGGGAGACAAGAACAAGGTGAGAAATCGGGGATTTCGTACCAGAAGCTGCCTCTTTGCTGTTTGCATCCGCCCCCCCCAACCCTGCTTTCAAAGGACCTGGGCCCGAGGTCTCATCTGCTGGCCGGCTTCTGGTATGAATTATTTTAGGAAAATACACTTTTTCAAAAGGTTATAATGCAGACTTGCCTTGACTTGTCAGGTCATTCCTGTTTATAATTTTTTTAAATATAAACTGATCCACTTGTGAGGTTTTCCGACCAAGACCCTGCCTCTATCAAAACAGCTCCTTTTGTAAAGCGGCACTGTGGATCAGTGGGGGATCAGTATCTCAATATTTAACCGGATATAAGGAGGAGGCTATGCCCCACACCATTCTCTGGCCGACTGAACTGTCGTCAACCTCGCTCAAGGCCATTCCCCACATCAATTCCCTGGCCGAGAAGTACGGCTCCAGGGTGATCGCCCTCTATGTCGCCCCGGATATCTGCTCCATGTTTCCCGCCTATGGGAGCTATCCCAGTCCTGAACTGGTGGAAAAATTTCAGGACTGGGCCTTGGAGAAGTCCAAGAAAGACCTCGGATCGATCTGTTCACAGCAGCTCAAGGGCTGTCCCAACGTGGACGTCCGCATTGTACGAGGCGATGCGGTGGACCAGATCCTGAAAATGGCCGCTGAAGAAGACACGGATATGATCGTGATGACCACCCGCGGACAGAGTTTTGATGAAACCGGGAGAAAGGACAGCGGATTCGGAAGCGTGGCCAGGAAGGTGGCGGAACAGTCCCCTGTCCCGGTGCATCTTATCAATCCGACTCAGGAAGAGGAGTCTTGATTGAAACCCTGACAAGCAGTATTTTTATTTGACTTTTCCATATCCGGATAGAGCCCCTCGATTTTCGTCGAGGGGCTCTATCCGGATCAGGCGAAACTCTCCATGATCTTGGCAACGGTCTGCATATCCCTCTTCTGATCCATGAGGGCTCCGTTGGCCAGGGCGGAAAAGCTTTCCTCCAGGGGCTCTCTGCCCCCGTTTCTGTAAATGACCCCAGTGGGTATGGTCTCCCCCCACTCATGACTCTTGGCCATGGCCCCGGCCCAGTCCGTGGGGTCGTAATCATCACCCAGTGCCTGGCAGCGATCCTTGTACCACTTAAAGGTGTTCACACGGTTAAAGGAGACGCACTGCTGGAGGATATCCACCAGGGCCAGGCCCGGAAACTCGATGGCCTCCTGGATCAAGCTCACCAGCTGCTCCTGCATTCCGGTGAAGCCTCTGGCCACAAACCCGGTTTTCATGGCCACGGCAATGGTCAGGGGATGGACCGGTTCCAGTTTCACTCCCCCGGGCTGGGTCTTGGTCCGGTGCCCCGGATCTGTAGTCGGACTGGCCTGACCTCTGGTCAAACCATAGATCTGATTGTCATGGACCAGGAGGGTCAGATTCACGTTCCGCCTAAGCGCAGACAGGAAATGGTTGCCCCCCTCGCCGTAAGTGCAGCCGTCCCCGCTCTGACAGATAACTTTCAAATCGGGATTGGCCAGTCTGGATCCTGTAGCCACCGACAGGCCCCGGCCATGGAGCCCGTTGAACAGATGGCAGTTCATGTAATGCGGGGATTTGGCCGCCTGCCCGATCCCGGACACAAAGAGCACCTCGTGCGGAGCGATGTCCTTGCCGGCCAGAGCCTCCTTGATACACTTCAGTATTGCAAAATTGCCGCAGCCTGGACACCAGGCCGTCTCATAGCGACCGAAATCTTCATTTGATACCATAATCACCTCGCGTATTATGCATGCAAGCTGCTGATAGCGGACAATATATAATCGACTGTCAGGGGGCGCCCGTCATAGCGAAGGACGCTCTGCTCGATTCCGAACCCTGTTTCCCGCCTGATCAGACCGGCAAACTGAGCAGTGGCGTTGCCTTCCACACTGATCACCGAACCCGCCTTTTGCAGACGCTCCAGACAATGCTCCGGCAGCAACGGCCAGACCTGGGAGAAATGAAGAGTCGCCACCGACCGGCCTTCGTCCTGCAGCTGATCGGCCGCCTCCAGTACTGCTCCCCGGCTCGATCCCCAGGCAACCAGTAACAGATCCGGCTCATCCGGCCCCTGGTAATCAGGCGGAAATACTTCCTGCTTGAGGCCTTCCATTTTCTTGAGCCGCTTGTCGACCATCCTGGTCCTGATGTCCTGATCTTCGGTGATATGTCCGTCCGGGGTATGCTCGTGACTGTCGGCCACCACCAGCTGCTTCCCTTTCCCGGGGATGATTCGTGGTGAGACCCCTGTCTCGGACCAGGCGTAGCGTTCATAGGTCCCCTCGGCCTGGATGTCGTCGCCCGGCCCGGGAATTTCCGGGAGATCATCGAGCTTGAAGGGGGCAACCGACCTGATGGAATCAGTCAGGTACTGATCAACCAGGACAATGCACAGGGTCTGGAAGCGTTCTGCCAGATCAAAGGCCTTGTGGGTCTGGAAAAAACAATCTTCTATTGATCCCGGGGTCAGGATAGCTCTGGGAAATTCACCGTGCCCCGAGGACAGGGCCAGCTCCAGATCGGCCTGCTCGGTCCTGGTGGGCAGACCGGTCGCCGGTCCGGGGCGCTGAGCCAGGACTATGACCATGGGTGTCTCCGAGACCCCGATCAGGCTGACCCCCTCCCCCATCAGGGCAAAACCGCCTCCGGAGGTGGGCACCAAGCTCCGTGCTCCGCTATACGAAGCCCCGACAGCCATGTTCACCGCCGCTATCTCGTCCTCGGCCTGTTCGCAGACTATCCCGGCCGCATCCGCATGGGCAATGAGGTTCATGGCCACGCTCGTGGCCGGAGACATGGGATAAAATGAGCAAAAATCGACCCCTGCGGCCATGGCACCCAGGGCCATGGCTTCACT
>JAIPDR010000011.1 GCA_021737615.1 Desulfohalobiaceae bacterium
TCAAACCATAAGACTGCAGAAGATTGTCATTCATGCAACATCAAAGGTTATAGCAGAGCCTAAGAGTCCGGAGGGGGCAGGGATCCCCTATGAGCGAGCCTTAGAAAACCGAGAGCCGGAAGCGTTTAAGCGCAAGAGAACCCTGTGACCGGTTCGAACTATTCCGCATTTTTAAATGAAGTTTCATATGAGGCCTGCCAGAGGCAGGGCTCATATGGAACCTACTTAACTTCAAAGTAACCGTCACATCCCCAGGCAAACACCTATTTTTTGGCAATGACCGGGTGAGACCCTGGATCTATTCGCTGCAGGGAATGATCTTCAGGTGGCGGTAGGCCTTGCCTGTGGCCACCCGGCCCCTGGCCGTCCGCTTCAGGAAGCCGCACTGGATCAGGTAGGGCTCGTAGATATCCTCCAGGGTTTTGACCTCCTCGGCACAGGCCGTGGCAATGGTCTTGACCCCTGCCGGGCCGCCTCCGAAATTCCTGATGAGGATGGTCAGGATCTTGCGGTCCATGCTGTCCAGCCCCAGCTCATCCACTTCCAGCCTGTCCAGGGCAGAGCCGGCCTGCTCCAGCGTAACCTCCTCCTCTCCGCCGACCATGGCGAAGTCGCGGACCCGGCGCAGGAGCCTGTTGGCGATCCTCGGGGTCCCCCGGGACCGCTTGCCTATCTCCAGGGCCCCCTCCCGGGTAATCTTGATGCCCAGTATTCCGGCCGCGCGAAGGACAATTTCAGCCAGTTGGGAAGGCTGATAAAAATCCATGCGCAGGATGACGCCGAACCTGTCCCGCAAAGGGGAGGTCAACAGCCCGGCCCTGGTGGTGGCCCCGGTCAGGGTGAACGGTTCCAGGTCTATTTTGACAGTCCTGGCCCCGGGTCCCTGTCCGATGACCAGGTCAAGCTTGAAGTCCTCCAGGGCCGGATAGAGGATCTCCTCAACGTTGGCCGGCATGCGGTGGATCTCGTCGATGAACAGGACATCCTGACGCTGGAGGTTGGTCAGGATGGCCGCCAGGTCTCCGCTTCGCTCCAGGACCGGCCCGGAGGTGCAGACGATGTTCACCCCCAGTTCCCGGGCGATGATCTGGGCCAGGGTGGTTTTTCCCAAACCGGGATTGCCGTAGAGCAGGGTATGGTCCATGGCCTGATCCCTTTCCCTGGCCGACTGAAGAAAGACCTGGAGGTTGGAGCGGAGCTCGTCCTGCCCGATAAAATCATCGAGGTACAGCGGCCGCACCGTCTCTTCCGTCTTGCCGAGAATTTCGTTTTTCATAGGCCTTTACGCATGGTCCTGATCCGCAGACATTCCCTCACCTGGAAGAGGCATCCTTCTTCAACTGCTTGAGCACGGCCCGGATGGCCTCGCCGACCAGGAGCTCCGGCTCCTCGTCAATGACCCGGGTCAGGAGGAAGCGGACTTCGCCTTCGCTGTACCCCAGATTGGTCAGACCGGCCAGGGCATCTGAAAAAACGGTGTGCCGGGCCCCGGTTTCCCGGGCCGGGGACTTGGAAAACTGTGGGTTCCAGCCGGCGAATTTATCCTTTAGTTCCCAGACAAGTCTCTTGGCCGACTTCTGTCCTATCCCCGGGACCCTGGTCAGGGCCTGGCAATCCTCCCTGCAGACGATCTGGCTCAGGCTGGCCGGGTCAAAGGTTGAGAGGATGGCCAGGGCCGTCTTGGGTCCGAGTTTGCTGACCGAGAGGAGCAGGGCGAAGGCCTGCTGCTCCTGTTTATCCGAAAAACCGTACAGCTCGATGGCGTCTTCCCTGACCAGGGTCCGGACATACAGCCCGACCTCTTCTCCTGTTTCCGGCAACCGGTCCAGACAGGTTGCCGGCACTTTCAACTCATAGCCCACCCCCCCCGGGGTCAGGAGGGTACAGCCGTCCGGACCGCAGTCCAAGAGAGTGCCCTGGAGGTAACTGATCATATGAAGATTATCGACTCCACACTTGCAGCAGGCTTGTTTTTCACGTGCACTGCAGCCTGCCAAGACGCTGTTGGTTCAAATGGCAGATAGCGGCTCCCAGGGCGTCGCTGCTGTCCTTGCCCCAGTCCGGCTTGACCCCGAGAAGCTGCCCGACCATAAAAGCCACCTGTTCCTTCCCGGCCCGGCCGGCACCGACCAGACTCTTCTTGATCAGGGTCGGTTCATAGGGATGCACAGGCAGCCCGTGCCGGGCGCAGGCCGTGAGCACCGCCCCCCTGGCCTGGCCCAGCTTCAAGGCCGAGGCGGTGTTGCGGGCCACGAAGATATCCTCCACCGCAGCCGCCAGAGGCTGGTATTTCTGGATGACCACGGAAACCCCCTGAAAGATCTCTCCGAGTCTTTGGCTCAGGTCGTTTGTCCCTCTGGGTCTGATGGTCCCGGTTTCTATCAGGGTCAGGATTCCGGATCTCTCCAGGACCAGACCGTAGCCGGTGCAGCGGCTGCCGGGATCCAAACCCAGGATGAGCCGGCCGTCCCTGCTTACCTGGCTCAATCCCGGTCCGGCATGAGGCTCAGAGCTGCTCGTAGAGCTCATCCGGGATCTCGAAATTGCTGTGGACCTTTTGCACATCATCGTGATCGTCCAGCTGCTCATAGAGCTTCAAGGCCTTTCTGGCGGTTTCCGTATCCAGGTCGACGTAATTTTGTGGAATCTTGGCCAGTTCAGAATTTTCGATCTCGATCCCGGCTTGTTCAAAGGCCTTCTTGACAGCCATGAAATCTTCGGGGGCGGTTCTGACCTCCCAGGCCTGTCCGTCGTCGACCAGATCATCCACTCCGGCCTCCAGACCGACTTCCAGGAGCTGATCTTCATCGTATTTCTCTTTAGCGAAAGAAAGGACACCCATATCCTGGAACATCCAGCCCACACATCCGGCCTCCCCCAGGTTGCCGCCGCTCTTTCCGAACAGCTTCCTGATTTCCGCCACGGTCCTGTTCTTGTTGTCGGTGGCCGCTTCCACCAGGACAGCCACCCCCCCGGGACCATATCCTTCATAGACGACCTCTTCGATGGATCCGGCGGAAATCTCCCCGGTGCCCTTCTTGATGGCGGTGTCGATCTTGTCCTTGGGCATGTTGATGCTCTTGGCCGCCTCAATGGCCATGCGCAGCCTGGAGTTCATCTCGACATCGCCCCCGCCCAGCTTAGCTGCGAGCATCAATTCCTTGGTGGCCTTGGTGAACATCTGTCCGCGCTTGGCGTCCTGACGCCCCTTTCTGTGTTTTATGTTCGCCCACTTGCTGTGTCCGGCCATAGATCCCCCTGAAAAAATGAATATTGGATATTGAAAATTTAATGCTGCTAAATGAAAAGATTTCACCCTGAACTTTTTTTACTGAAACGTTCTCTGGGTTCTTACTTTACCCCCTGCCTTCTGCTTCAGACTCCGCATTTCGGGTCCGGGCCCTGAATCCCAAGCCGAGGAGAAACGATTCCTTGCTTTCCTGCCTGGAGCTTTTGGGCTTGAAGCCCCTGACCTTTGCAAACTCCTGGCGCATCGCAGCCAGCAGCTCCTGGACATCGGGACCGTCAAAGACCTTGGCCACAAACTTCCCGCCGGACGCCAGGCTCTTTGGGCAGAAATCAAAGGCCGCCCTGGTCAGTTCATAGGACAGGGTCTGGTCTCTGAGTTTGATTCCGGTGGTTTTCGGGGCCAGATCGCTGACCAGCACATCAAACGGGGCCATGGCCTCCAGCCCGGATAATAACTCCGCTCCCGGCTCAAGGACATCTGCCTGGCAAAATTCGACCTGCTGCGGCCAGTCCTTGTCCACCATTTGGCGGTCCACGGCCAGGACCCGTCCGGAGGGGCCGACTCGTTTGGCGGCATACAGAGCCCAGGAACCCGGGGCCGCTCCCAGGTCCAGGACACGCTGCCCCGGGCGAAACAGGGAAAACTTCCTGTCGATTTCCTGGAGTTTGTAGACCGACCTGGCCGGATAATGGTCCTGCTTGGCCTTTTGAAAGTAATGGTCTCTGTATTTTTTCATGACGGAAGTACCATATCCCAAAAGGAAACGAAAGCCAAGGAAGGGCACCCTTACCCCGCGCTGGGAAATAAGGCCCGGGCTGCAGGCCAACAGAAAAAATCCCGCTTCAAAACCCTATCCCAGCGGTCCGGCCAAGGCCGAACCCGGCCTTGGCGGCTCTGAAGACATGGCTTAAACGGGCTTGAAAAAAAGGATGACCTCGGGTATTTCTTGAGCGGCAGAGGTGTTGTCCCTGCGATCTGTCCTTATGTCGTCTTGTTCTTGTACCGATAACCCACGTGAGGTCCCATGCAGTACTCAGACCGCATTCAAAGCGTAAAGCCATCTGCGACCCTGACCATCAACGCCAGGGCGGGGGAACTGAAAGCCCAGGGCCAGGACGTCATCAGCCTGGCCGCCGGCGAGCCGGATTTCCCGCCCCCGCCCCGGATCCTGGAGGCGGCCAAGCAGGCCATCGACTCGGGTTTCAACACCTACACCCCGGTGGCGGGCATCCCCGGTCTGCTGGAGGCGATTGCCGACTATTTTTACACCTTCTACAATGTTTCCGCCACCAAAGAGATGGTCGTGGCCACCAACGGCGGGAAGCAGGGACTGTACAACCTCTTCCAGATCCTGCTCAACCCCGGAGACGAAGTCCTGATCCCCGGGCCTTACTGGGTCAGTTATCCGGATATGGTCTCCCTGGCCGGCGGCAGCCCGGTCATCGTCCCTGCGGCTCCGGACAACGGTTTCCTCCTGGAAACAGAGGACCTGGAAGCCGCCCTGACTCCGAAAAGCAAGGTCCTGATCCTGAACTCTCCCTCCAACCCCACCGGAAGCCACTACACCCAGGCCCGGCTGGATGCGATCCTGGAATGGGCCTTTTCCAGGGAACTCTTCGTCATCTCGGACGAAATCTATGATCAACTGATCTACCCTCCGGCCCGGCCCGCCTCGGCCTCTCCCTGGCTGGAAAAATCCCAGGGCCGAATTGCAGTGGTCAACGGGCTTTCCAAGAGCTTCGCCCTGACCGGCTGGCGGATCGGATATGTCCTCAGCCATCCCGGCCTGATCAAGAACATGATCAAAATCCAGGGACAGAGCACATCCAATATCTGTTCCATCGCCCAGAAAGCCGCTTTAGCCGCACTGACCGGGTCCTTTGACTTCCTGGAGGACGCCCGCCGGGATCTTGCCGGACGCAGGGACAAGGTCCTTGAGATCATGGGCACCTGGCCCGGGACTATCTGCCCCAAACCGGACGGGGCCTTTTATCTCTTCCCCAGAATGGACGGCCTGTACAGCCAGGCGATTCCCGATTCCACGGCACTGTGCACCTATCTCCTGGAGAACTGCGGCGTGGCCCTCGTCCCGGGAGTAGCCTTCGGGGACGACCGCTGTCTGCGTTTTTCCTATGCCCTGGAAGAAGAGACCCTGCTCCGGGGGGTAGACAAGGTGGGAGAGGCCTTGCAAAAAATATGATAGCCCTGACTTGAGGTGTCGCTCTCCGTGGTTGAAAGCCTTGGCTGCCGGCGGCTACAGACCCGCTGGACAAGGTTCAGGATTCGCGGCTCCCAGGGTCCACGGTCGAAGAGGAAGAAATCCCTGAACGGGTTTTGAAAAGCAGATTTCGATGTTCTTGTCGCCAGGGTCGAGTCTTCCGGCCGAAGGCTCAATCCGGATCCGGATATTTTTTCCAGTATCCGCAGCCCTTGGCCGGACAGGCCAGATGCTCCCCCCTGGCCTGGCTCGTTTTCCTGCCAAGGACCCTGCCCCCGCATTTTGGACACTGCTCTTCGACCGGGTAGGCCCACATGGCGTAGTCGCACTCCGGATAGCGGTCACAGGCGTAAAAGACCTTTCCCCGCTTGGAACTTTTCTCCACCAGTTCACCCGGACAGTCCTTTTTTGGGCAGGGGACACCCGTGGAATAGGACCTGGCGTACTTGCATTTCGGGTATCCGGAGCAGGCGATGAAACGATTCCCTTTGCGGGCCTTTTTGACGACGAGATCAGAGGAGCATTCCGGGCAGGTGCCCACTTTCTCCAACTGCTGGGGCTCTTTTTCAACGATCCGGATCGCCCCGTTTTCATCCCTGGTGAAATTCGTGCTGTTGCGGCACTCGGGATAGCCGCTGCAGGCCAGGAATTCGCCGTTTTTCCCGAACTTGATGACCATGGCCCGCCCGCACTGCTCACAGGTCAAGCCGCTTTCCTTGCCGGTCTTGACCTGGGCCATCTCGGCCGCGGCCTTCTCCAGGGCGGGGTAAAAATTCCGGGCAAAGTCCTTGAGCAGATCCGTCCAGTTCACATCCCCCTCAGCCACCTTATCCAGTTTTTCCTCCATCTGGGCCGTGAACTTCACATCCATCAGGCTCTGAAAATGGGCCGCCAGGAGGTCGATGACGGTAAAGCCCAGTTCGGTGGGGACGAACAACCTGGACTCCATGCGCACGTAGTCCCTGCTCCTGATCGTGGACAGGATCTGGGCATAGGTCGATGGTCTGCCGATTCCCAGCTCCTCGAGCTTGCGGACCAGGGAGGCCTCGGAGTAACGGGCCGGGGGCTGGGTGAACTTCTGCTCCTTTTTCAGCTTGATCAGGTCCAGGGCGTCTGTTTCCTTCAGCGGAGGGAGCTCAACCTCCTTGAGGGCTTCATTCGGGGTGTAGATCTTCAAAAACCCGGGAAAGATCAAGCGTTCTCCCTTGACCCGCCACAGGGTCCTGCCGGCCTGAATCTGAACCGCGGTGTCCCAGTACTTTGCGGCTGCCGCCTGGGAGGCCAGGAAGCGCTGCCAGACAAGCTTGTAGAGCCTGTATTGGTCATTGGAGAGATAGGATCGGATCTCATCCGGCTGCAGGTTGACGTCCACCGGGCGGACGGCTTCATGGGCATCCTGGCTGCTGCCTTTCTGCTTGAAGAATCTCGGCTTTGAAGGATAAAAATCAGGACCGAGACTGCCGACGATCCATTCTCTGGCCTGCTCCCTGGCCTCATTGGAGATGCGGACCGAATCGGTCCGCATGTAGGTGATCAGGGCAGTGGTCCCTTTATTGCCGATATCCAGGCCCTCGTACAGGTTCTGGGCCAGGGTCATGGTTTTCTTGGCCGAAAACTTCAAGCGGGCGCTGGCTTCCTGCTGCAGGGTGGAGGTGATGAAAGGGGGCTTGGGTTGTTTCTGCCTCTGTTTCTCCTCCACCTTGCTGACCGTGAAGCTGCTCTTTTCGATCTCTTCGGCCAGGGCCTCGGCCTCTTCCCCTGAACCGATGCTGGCTTTCCTGGAATCCAGCTTCCAGAGCTCGGCTTCGAACACGGGTCCTTCCCGGCCCTGCAGATCAGCCTTGAAAACCCAGTATTCCTCGGACACGAAGGCCATGCGCTCTCTTTCCCGGTCCACGATCAAACGCAGGGCCACCGACTGAACCCTCCCTGCGGAAATGCCCCGTTTGACTTTCTGCCATAAAAGCGGGGAGAGCTTGTAACCCACCAGGCGATCGAGGACCCGCCTGGCCTGCTGGGAGTCGAAGAGTCTTCGGTCCAGTTCCCTGGAGTTCTTCAAGGCCTCCTTGACGGCCGAAGCCGTAATCTCGTTGAACTGGATCCGGCTGATATCCGGATTTGCGTCCTTGATCAGTTCAGCCACGTGCCAGGCGATGGCTTCGCCCTCCCGGTCCGGGTCCGGGGCCAGATAGACCCGGTTGGCTTTGCCGGCCTCCTTCTTCAAGCGGTCGACCACCTTCTTCTTGCCGTGCAGAACCTGATACTGGGGGCTGAAATCATGTTCCTCATCCACGCCCAGGGTCTTGGTCGGCAAGTCCCTGACGTGACCGACAGAGGCGTCCACCTCATAGTCTTTGCCCAGAAATTTCTTGATTGTTTTGACTTTTGCCGGCGACTCGACAATGATCAGATCTTTGTTCATAATAGACGGGCTATACCTGCTCAGAACCAGGAGCGCAACCCATAATTTTTTTTACTATAACTTACCCAAATAACAATTTATTTACAAATGAACAGCCACTTCCCTGAAAACAGCCAAAATCATCACTCCGGCATCTGCGCCATCATCGGCCCCCCGAACAGCGGGAAATCGACCCTGTTGAACCTGTTTCTGGGCCAGAAACTGTCTATTGTCACCCCCAAACCCCAAACCACCAGAAACAGAATCAGCGGCATCCTGACCCGGGACGACGCCCAGATCCTGTTTCTGGACACTCCGGGAATCCACAAGTCAGGAAAGGCCCTGAACCGGATGATCGTGAACACGGCCTGGCAGACTCTGGCCGAGGCAGACCTGATCCTCTTCGTCCTGGACGGCTCCCGTTACAGCGGAGACCGGGCAGCGACCAGGCTGGAACGGGATCTGTCCTCTGTCTTTCAGCGCCTCAAAAGCCATTCCCAGCCTTTGATCCTGGTCGTCAACAAGATCGACCTGGTCGGGTCAAGGCCCCGCCTGCTCCCTCTGATCGAGCAACTGGCGGGCATCTTCCCGGAAGGGGAAATCGTCCCCATCTCTGCACTCAAGGCTGAACACACGCAAGAACTCCTGGAACTGCTCATCCAGAAGCTCCCCCTGAACCTGCCCCTTTTCCCGGAAGATCAGCTGTCGACCCTGCCCATGCGTTTTTTTGCCGCCGAGATCATCAGGGAAAAGCTGATCATGGTTCTGAACCAGGAGATCCCTTACTCCATCGCCGTGGAAATCGAGAGTTGGCAGGAAATTCCGGAAAAAAACCTGACCGAGGTCCATGCCGTCATCCATGTGGCCCGGCAGAATCACAAGCAGATCGTCATCGGCAAGCAGGGGTCCCGTCTCAAGCAGGTCGGCCGGGAAGCACGGCTTGAGCTGAGCAGCATCCTGGAACAGCGGATCCACCTGAAACTCTGGGTCAAGGTCAAGCCCAACTGGCATGAAAACCGGAGCTTTCTGCAGGAGCTCCTCCCTGAGGCCAAACCGGCCTGACCCGGCCATTCTATAGTATTTTAGATTTTGGATTTTGGATTTTCGATTGTTAAGACAAAGAATAAGAGTTGGTTATCTGGCATAAATCCAAAAACTTTTTCTTAAAGCCTATAGTTCCAAATGGTTCCAGGTTCACCATTCACGGTTCACGGTTAAGAAAAAAGGATCATCCGCTTTTTGCGTACTCATGGATTTGAAGGTTTGGAAATGAGGAAAAAAACTTATCGCCTTCTCTATTTTCAAAAAAGCAGGCTTACTGAAGAAAAGGGATTCTTCACTCGTCCCTGTTAAATGCGCTTCGCTTAAAGAGATTTAACTGGACAGGCAGACTCGTTCAGAATGACAAGCAAAGGTAAACGCTCAATATTTCTATAAAGGGAGCGGGTATGAACGATCAGACACTCGTACAACGCTGGCGCCAGACCCTGGATGACATCGAAGAAGCTGCCCGCAAGGCGGGGCGCGACCCGGCTCGGGTCAGTCTGGTGGCGGTCTCCAAGCTGCATCCCTACCAGTCCATAGCCGAACTGGTCCAGGCCGGACAGCTGGATTTTGGGGAGAACTATGTCCAGGAGGCTCTGGAAAAGCAGGCCGAAGAGGGAACAGTGCAGCGAATCCGCTGGCATTTCCTCGGTCGACTGCAGACCAATAAAGCCAGGTTTCTGGCCGGAAGGTTTCATCTGATTCATTCCCTGGACAGGCTGAAGATGGCTCGGGCCCTGAACAGTAAATCCCTTGATTACGGGGTCAGGCAGCCGGTCCTGATCCAGGTCAACCTGGCCGAAGAAGAACAGAAGGGTGGGGCTGCAAAAGACGACCTGTCCCGGTTTGCCGGAGAGATTCACGGCCTGGAAGGCCTTAAGCTCAGAGGGCTGATGTGCATGCCTCCGTTTTTCGACGACGGCGAGCAGGCCAGGCCCTATTTTTCCAGACTCAGAAAACTCAAAGAGGTGCTCGAGCGGGATCTGGGAATCGACCTGCCTCACCTGTCCATGGGTATGAGCGGCGACTATGCCCAGGCCATTGCCGAAGGGGCCACCCTGGTCCGTATCGGAACCAGGATCTTCGGCCCCAGGCCCTGAGCAAAGGGCGGAGCGGGGAGTGCGGAGTTCGGAACGCGGACAGTGGAAAAAAATGCAGGATGATCGGGGGTCCGACCGGCCGCTGCAAGGAAGACAAGTTTAGTGACTTATCGGTTATTCACTGTAATGAAAAACAAGAAATTTTCGAACCGCCCGCTCGCGGACTTGCTCAAGGCAAAGGACGCAAAGGAAGATTTTTTCTCCGGCGGGTGAACGCCGGAGAAAAATCGTGCCTTCTCTCTGAAGAGAGAAGGTTCAAGAATGCTTCCGTCATTTATCCCGTAAGGGATTGCAAATTTGAGCTTTGCGGTATGCTCTTGGTCAATCACGCCACAAGCCTGATTGATAAGAGCTACCCCGCGATCTTTTTCCTGAGCATTTCCACCAGGAGCATGGCCCCGGCCTGGGCAACGTTCAAGGAATCGAAGCCGCGGCTCATGGGGATGGTCAAGCCGGTTTCGCAGGCCCGGGCAACCCCCGGCCTGACCCCCTTTTCCTCGTTTCCCAGGACCAGGAGAACCGGCCAGACTATGTCCTGATCAAAAACATTTCGACATCTTTCCCCGGTTCCGGCGTAACAGGTAAAAAACCCTTTTTCCCGGCAGTCCCGTACCAATCTGGTCAAATTGGTTTCCCTGGCCAGGGGAAGTTCACTCATAGCCCCGGCTGCAGCCTGCTGAGCCAGTCCTCCGGGAGGGGCGGTCCTGTTTCTGGGCAGGACCATTCCGGCCCCGCCCAAAGCGAACAACGATCTGGCCAGCGTGCCCAGGTTGCCTTCATCCTGGACCTGATCCAGGACCAGGACCAGGGGCAGATCCGTCGTCCGGGCCAGATCCAGAAGCCGATCCGTTTCTTGATATCCTTTTGCAAAGACTCGCAGGGCAAAGCCCTGATGATTCTTCAGCTCAAATTCCGCGAACTTCCGGCCGGGAATGAACTGATAGCGGATTCCGCCCTCCCGGCAAAGCCCGATGATCCGGCTTACATCTTTGCCTTTTTTCTGCTTTTCTATGAAGACCGAACTGACCCTTTCCGGAGTCCGGCACAAAAATTCCACAACCGTATGCTTGCCGCCCAAAAGGACAGGGCTCGATTTGTTTTGCATAATCAGCCTATTTGTTTTGACAGTTCAACAAGATTCGGATAGCATTCAAAAAATGAGGCAAATGACCGGTGAAGTCCGACTGCCCGAGGCCTTGGTCACCGAGTCAGCCGGGAAGACGCTTTGCATCGATTGTACAGGAAATGCCCGCTTGGCCATGGCGGGAGAGCCATGCGCCCCCTGTGGGTGAAGTTCTGTGTGCCGCGTTTCAGGGCCATGGCCAGGGCCTCAACCCAATTCAAACCGAGAATCAGGACCTATGAAAAGCCGAAGCCCAAACCGCCTCTGTCTGCTCTTAATACCGCTATTTTTCCTGATTTCCTGTGCCCCCTTCCAGCAGTCCCAACAGTCCTTTCCAGACCAGATGAGCGCAGCGGCCGGTCCGGAAAGGGCATCCGGCAGTCCTGCCCGGATTGTCGGCCAAACCCGCAGGGACGGCAGCGTCTCCCAAAAGGACATGGGTCGGGATCTCACCCAGCCCCTGGAAAAAGAGGTCGTTGAACCGCCACCGGCAAGCGGCTCTTTCGCCATCTCCGCCCTGGACAAGGAGGCCAGGGAGGCTCTGCAGTCAAAACCGGAGATCTCCTTTGAACTGGATATCGAAGAGACCAAGACCCTGAGTTATTACTTCCAGTATTATACTAAAAAAAATCACCAGACCTTCCAACGCTGGCTCAAGAGGGCGGAGCCGTTTCTGCCTTATATCCGCAAGGTCTTCACTGAAAAAGGGCTGCCCCAGGACCTTGTCTTTCTGCCCTTTGCCGAGAGCGGCTTCAACCCCCTGGCCTATTCCAGGGCAGGGGCGGCCGGACTCTGGCAGTTCATTCCGTCCACAGCCAGGATGTTCGACATGAAAGTCGACTGGTGGATAGACGAACGACGGGATCCATACCTTTCGACGCAGGCTGCGGCCGAATTTCTGAACCGGCTGTACGAACGCTTCGACGACTGGTACCTGGCCCTGGCCGCCTATAACTGCGGTGGGGGAAACATATCCAAGGCCCTGAAGAAAGCCGAAGGGTCGACCTTTTTCGATATCAGCCGGACCAGAGGCTATCTGCCCAGGGAAACCCGGAACTACATCCCCAAGTTCCTGGCCATCCTGAAGATAGTCCGGAACCTGGAAAGCCTGGGCTTCGACCCCATCACCTGGGATGCGCCCGAGGACCCTGCCAAACTGGAGGTCGAGGGAGGAACCGATCTCCTGGCCCTGGCCAGGCACCTCGGCCTGGACTGGGATCAATTCCGACACGCCAATCCGGCCTTCAGGAGGATGGCCGCCCCCCCGTACAAAAGCAGCCCGGTCTATCTGGAACCCTCCTTGCTGGCCAAGGCCGAAACCTACTTGAAATCAAGGGATGCGGCACCATATGCAGGCTTCCACAGATACAGGGTCCAAAGCGGGGATTCCTGGTGGAAGCTCTCCAGACGATACCAGATCCCGATCCGGATCCTGAAGCAGACCAACAGGACCGGCTCCAACTTCCTCCGGTCCGGTGAGTGGATATTGATCCCGGGATCGGGGCACAAGAGTCTGGCCAGGGGCTCCTCAGGCCCGCCGGCCACTCCGAAGACCTACCGGGTCAGGCCTGGAGACAGCCTGTGGAGCATCTCCCGGCGCTTCGACCTGAGCCTGGAAAACCTCCGCCTGGCCAACGGCATCGCCTCCCGAAGCAGCCATCTGCGGGTCGGCCAGGAACTGCAGATCCCTGGCCGCAACAGTCAGGAGATAAAGCAGTCCATCGCCGCCAAACGTTCCAACTACACCGTTCAAAAAGGCGATAATCTCTGGAACATATCCAGACGCTTCGACACCAGTCTTCAGACCCTGCTCGCAGCCAACGGGCTGCGAAAAAGCGATGTCCTCCAGGTCGGAAGCAAAATCTACATCCCGGACATCACCCCCGGCCAGACCCGTCAGTCCAGGGAGCGGGCCCGGTCTTCCTACAAAAAGATCATCGAGTACTATGTCCAAAAAGGCGACAACCTCTGGAACATCTCCAACCGCTTTGACATCAGTCTGAAGACCCTGCTTGCCGCCAACGACATGGCCAGGGGAGAGGTATTGCATATCGGGAAGCAACTCTCCATACCGGTAACTCCGGACTTGAAACCGGTTTCCGGGACCGGAGGGACTGCGGGGAAGCATAAAAAGGTCACCTTCTATACCATCAGACAAGGCGACTCCCTCTGGAGCATCGCCCGCAAGTTCGAGGTCAGCATCAAAGAGCTCCGGGCCTGGAATGACGTCGGTTCCAGCAGCCTGCTGCGGCCCGGCGACTCCCTGAAAATCCTGATCGATTAAACCGGATTTCCACCGGACAAACGAGACAGGACCAGGTCCCGTATTTCAGCTGTGGGGAACTCCTTAGCGGTCCAGAGCCTGAACTGCCCCGCAGCCTGGTGCACGAACATTTCCACCCCGGAAATACATCTGCGGCCCCTGGCTGCTGCTTCTCGAAGCAATCTGGTCTCAAGCGGGTTGTAGACCAGATCAAAGACAAGATCGCATCTGGGCAGTTTTTGAGCAGGGTAGGGGCTTCGGGATTCTCTGCCGCCGGCCATCCCCAGGGGAGTGGCGTTGACCAGGAGCTCCACCCGCAGGTCCGCCCTTTGCTCCCAGGGCACTCCGGTTATGCCCTGATCCCTTTCCAGAGCCCGAAGGCGGTTCAGGTCACGACCGGCAACGAAAATGCTGCTTATTCCCATCTCCCGTAATCCCTGGCAGCAGGCCAGAGCCGCCCCCCCGCAGCCGAGGATCAGAACCGTAGCCGGCTTGATCCCCTGTTCTTTCAGCGAAGCCATGAAGCCCGTGCAATCGGTATTCTCCCCCCAGAGCTCATGATTATCCCAGAAAACCGTGTTCACGGCACCGGTCCTTTCAGCCCTGAGGGTCACTTGGTCAAGCAAAGGCAGAATGCTCTCTTTGTGGGGGATGGTCACGCTCAGCCCTGAAATCGGCAGGATTCGAACGGACCGCATGAATTGAGGAAGAACCTCAGCCTGGACAGGCCAGGCCAGATAGACAAAGGGAAGGCTGCCGCCGGCAAAGGCCCGGTTATGGATCAAGGGACTAAGGGAATGGCCCAGGGGATATCCGATGATTCCAAAGAGCTTTTCAGGGATGACAAACCCTTGCCGGTCCGAGATCATCGGCTAGATTCCTCTGACCTGTTCCGCCCCCTTGGCCAGACCTTTTTCATTTAGGGGGATCAGTCGGCTGTTCTGTTTTGAAAAGACCCGGTCCAAAGCGCCCTGAACAGTTTCCAGCTCCAGGCAACCCGTTGCCTTCAGCCAGGCTCCGAGCATGACCATATTGGCCATCTTGCTCGTGCCCAGTTTCTCGGCAATGGAGTTGGCCGGCACAGAAAAAGGCCTGATCCGGTCCTGCTCCAGGACCTCCGGGTCTATGATCGAGGTATTGGCCACCAGAACCCCGCCGTCTTGCAGTCTCGGCTGAAACTTGTCCACCGAAGGCTGATTCATGACGATCAGGCTCTTGGGAGAAAAGACAATCGGCGATCCGATGTCTTGGTCCGAGAGAACCACGGTGCAGTTGGCGGTTCCGCCGCGCATCTCAACCCCGTAGACAGGCATGAAGGTGCATTTCAGGCCCTGGTTCATGGCGGCATAGGCCAGCAGATTCCCGATGAGCATTACCCCCTGTCCGCCGAATCCTGCGATGATAACGTCATGGTACAATATGCAATCCTCCAAAAAACTTTTTCGCATGCCAGGCTCTTAGCCTGGCATGCGAAAAAGTTTTTATATTTTAAACATCAATAAAACAAGAAGCAGAGGCCTATGGTCAGGCGCAGGCCCCTAGGCGCGCCGTTTTTCTATTCTTCGGTTTGAGCCGCACAACAGGACCGGAGACTCAAAATTGTGTACCGTCGCTGTCATTATCCTTGAAAATCCCAAGGGGAAAATAATCGATCATTTCCCCGCCAACCCGCTCGTTGGCCTCCACCGGAGACATCCTCCAGTTGGTGGGGCAGGCCGACAGGAATTCCACAAAGGAAAAGCCCTTATTCTGAAGTTGATTGGCAAAGCCTTTCTTCAGGACCTTGCCCGCCTTTTTGATGTTTTTGACATTGTTTACCGCAACCCGGGCCGAAAAAAACACTCCGGGCAGGCCGGCCATGATCTCGGTCATCTTCAATGGCGCCCCGTCCGTCTCGAAGCTGCGTCCATGTTGCGAGGTTGTTGTCTTTTGCCCGACCATGGTCGTCGGGGCCAGTTGCCCCCCGGTCATTCCGTAGACAGTGTTGTTCACGAAGACCACGGTCATGTTTTCCCCGCGGTTGGCAGCGTACATGATCTCGGACAGGCCGATGGCCGCCAGGTCTCCGTCGCCCTGGTAGGTAAAGACCACGTTCTCCGGGTTGGCGCGTTTGACCCCTGTGGCCACCGCTGCCGCCCTGCCGTGGGGGGACTCCACGGTGTCCACCAGGAGATAGTTGTAGATAAACACGGAACAGCCGACCGAGGCCACACAGATCGTGTCTTGAACCACACCCAGTCCCTCCAGGACGCCGGCCAGCAGACGGTGGACGATTCCATGATGGCAGCCGGGGCAGAAATGGGTCGGTGTATCCGCGAGCACATCCGGCAGCCGGAAGACCTGCTTTTCTTCACTGAACCTTGTGTGTGTCATTGGTACCACTTCTTGAGATTGAGATGGTTTTGTGGTTGCGAGTGGCCAATACAGGACCGGCCTTTCGCACTTGCCTTCTAATGTCTTTTTTTGGGCAGGGCCTTCTCGATCGTGCCCAGCAGGTCCTCCGGATTGGCCAGCTGCCCCGGAAGGACGCAGTGTAAGCCTGAGTCCGCATGTCTGCGAATGGCCAGGCGGACATCGTCGACCATCTGGCCGGCGTTGTTTTCCACGGTCAAAAAACGCTTGCCTTGAGCAGCCAAGCGTTCGAGAGGCTCCTCCGGAAAAGGGTAGAGAGTTATGGGCCTGAACAGGCCGATCTTTTCTTTCTTCTCCCGCAGCATACGCACAGAGCTTTTGGCGATCCGGCCCATGGAACCAAAGGACACCACAATCAGGTCGGCGTCCCGGGTGCGATATTCCTCCCAGTCGCACTCCTTGCGCATGGACTGGTACTTCTCCTGCAACCTCCTGTTGTGTCCGGCCAGAGCTCCGTCGGAAAGGTACAGCGATTTCAAGAGCCTCGGCCCCCTGTTTCTGGCCCCGCTCAGGGACCAGTCGAGGCCTTTGCCGTCCTGGACGGTTCTCTCTTTCCAGTCCTTTATCGGCTCCTTCATTTGCCCGAGTATCGCATCCCCAAGCACAACCACCGGGTTGCGGTACAAAAAGGCCAGGTCAAAGGCCCGGATGGTCAGGTCATAGGCCTCCTGGCAGCTGGCCGGGGCCAGGGTCAGGGTTCTGTAGTCCCCGTGGCCTCCCCCCCTGGTGGTCTGATAATAGTCCCCCTGAGATGGATCGATGCTCCCCAGGCCCGGACCGCCTCTGCAGATATTCACGATAACCCCGGGCAGCTGGCTCCCGGCCATATAGGATATGGCCTCCTGCTTCAGGGCTATTCCCGGGCTGGAGGAGGAGGTCATGGCTCTTTTCCCGCAGGCCGTAGCTCCCAGGAGCATATTGGCCGCGGCGATCTCGCTTTCGGCCTGGACAAATTGCCCCCCGGCCTGCACCAGTACCTCGGACAGCAGTTCGGGGATCTCGCTCTGGGGGGTGATAGGATAAGCGAAATAACATTCGCAGCCCGCAGCCATGGCCCCCAGGGCAATGGCCTCGTTTCCCTTGACCAGAAAGATTTTGTTATTTTTTCCCATAGGCCTGTCCTTCTTTTTTGCTGCGAAAGACCGTCAACGCCCAATCAGGACAGATCTCGGCGCAAAACGAGCAGCCTTTACACTTTTCCCGAAGCGGTTCCGGCAGATGGACCACTTTGTACCCGCTGGAGTTCATCCTGTCCGAGAGGCAAAGGGCCTCCTCCGGACAGACCGTAGTGCACAGCAGGCATCCTTTGCATCGTTCTTCTCTGATTTCTACTCTCGTCATCGGGTCCTACCCTCTCCAGTCCGGATCAGTCCTTCCCGACCTCACCGCCTGGAACTTGCAGTTAACAGTTCGAAACAGACTCTTCAGAGGATCAACATGGCATCCCCGTAGGAAAAAAACCTGTATCCCTCCTCCACGGCCGATTCATAGGCCTTCAGGATCCTCTCCCGGCCGGTGAAAGCGGCGATCATCAAAAGCAGGGAAGACCTCGGCAAATGGAAATTCGTGATCAAATGATCCACGACCTCGAACCGAAAGCCCGGATAGATGTACACATCGACCCAGCCCGCGTATGCTTCGACACGACCCAGCTTTTCACGGACGCCCTCGAGTGTGCGGACGGTGGTGGTGCCCACGGCCACCACCGGCCGCCCCTTTTTTTTGGCCTCATTGATCTTGCGGGCCGAATAATCGGCAATCTGGACATATTCGGCGTGCAGCTCATGCTCTCTGATATCCGCGCTGCGGACCGGGGAAAAGGTCCCATAGCCGACGTAGAGGTTCACCGGGACTAAATCTATCCCTTTCTCCACCATTTTGTCCAGCAGTTCCTGGTCGAAGTGCAGCCCGGCCGTGGCCGCCGCCATGGAGCCGGCCTGCCGCCGGTCGGCATAAACGGTCTGATAGGTTTCCCGGTCCCGGACTTCCGTCTCCCTTTTGATGTATGGCGGCAAGGGGATCCGGCCAACTTCCTCGAGAAGGAGCGGGAGTTCGTTTTTCCAGATCAGGCGCCCGCTGACCCGGCCGAAGGTATCCTTTTGGTCGACGCAAAACAAAAGCCGGTCGGAAAAGCGAATGGTTTGCCCGGCCGCCACCTTTTTGGCCGGTTTGAGCAGCCCCTGGACCCTGGACCACCGCCACCGGCCAGGGTCATATTTTGCCCGGATCAAGGGCAGAGGCGTTAGGAGAAGGAATTCGACCCAGGCCCTGCTTTCTCCTCTTCGCCCCCGCAATCTGGCCGGAAAGACCGTGCTCGTATTGATCACCACTACTGAATCAGGCGGCAGGATCTCAGGGAGTTGCCGGAAGGAGGCGTTCACCGGCCTGTCCTTGGCGCGATCCAGGATCATCAATCGCGATTCACAACGCCGCTCGACCGGATACTGGGCAATTTGCTTTTCCGGTAATTCATAGGTATAGTTCTCCAAGGCAAATGGATCCGGTTCCCGGCCCTTTTTTCGGGTTAGATCTTTCATGCTGTCGCGATTTTTCCTTTGCTAACCGTGAATAAGGAGATCAGAATGTTCAAGAAAATTCTCCTGCTCAGCGGCCTGCTGGTGTTCTTCACCTCCTGTTCCGGGATGCAGAACCCCTTCACGCCGCAGCCAGCAACAAGTACTGACATTTCGGTTCAGGAGAGTCAATCAGAACCTCCGCCGCAGGACGACAACGCCTACTTCGATTTCGACGATATCCTGATCCCAAGCGACTTAACGCTTGACCGTGACAGCTCTATCATCTTCCAAACTTCCCGGATAAAGGCCGGAAAGCTCGAATTTCGCGGCCGAGTCGATCCTGTTTCCCTGTTCAACTTTTTTATCGTCAACCTGCCTAAAGACAACTGGAGCATCAAAGGACAGTTCAAGTACGGCCATTTTTTGATTATTGCCGAAAAAGCCAGCAAATTTACTGTCCTGAAAATAACCGAAGGTAACCTCAGAACCACGCTGCAAGTCTGGGTTACGCCCAGGCTGCCTTAAGCCCATGATCCCCCAGCACTTGACACTCACCCAGTACCAGGGCCGACGCGTTCATGTGGGCATCAGCGGGAGCATCGCCGCCTACAAAGCCATTGATGTCTGCCGGGCCCTGCAGGCGACCGGGATCGAAACCAGCGCCGTTTTGACCGCGGCCGGGGCCAGATTCATTACTAAGTGGAGCCTCGAAGCCCTCGGGGTCGATCCGGTTCAGACCAGCATGTTTTCCAGGGAAAATTCGATTTTCGCCCATCTGGAGCCCGGGCAGAACGCCTCCTTGATGCTCATCCTCCCCGCCACGGCCAACACCATGGCCAAGCTGGCCGCGGGCATCGCCGACAACATGCTCACCTGTCAGGCCCTGGCCTTCCCCGGTCCCCTGCTCATCGTCCCGGCCATGAACCCGAATCTCTGGTTTTCCCCGGCCACGGAAGAAAATGTGGTCAGGCTGAGCCGCCGGGAAAATGTACGGGTCATGCAGCCGGAAAGCGGTGAGATGGCCTGCGGTGATCTGGGCAGGGGCAAGCTGCCTCCGCTTTTGGACATCTACTTTCAGGCCTTGAAGTCTCTCAGCAAACAGGACCTGTCCGGTCTCAAGATCCTGATCAGCCTGGGCCCGACCAGGGAGTTCTTTGATCCGGTCCGTTTCTGGTCCAACCCCTCCAGCGGGATGATGGGAGCGGCTCTGGCCTTGACGGCCTGGATCCGGGGGGCAAAGGTCAGGTGTGTCTGCGGGCCGACCGATGTCTGGCTTCCAGGGTCTGTGGAGAGACAGGATGTGATATCTGCCCGGGAAATGTATGAAAGCTGCCTCGATTGCTGGCCCGATTTCGACATCGGCTGTTTCTGCGCGGCAGTCTCTGATTTTCGCCCCAAGACAGCAATGACCCAAAAGTTCAAGAAGGCATCTGCATCCGGATTAAGCGTAGAATTTGACAGCAACCCCGACATCCTCAAGGCTCTCGGCGAAAACAAGCGAGCCGGGCAGCGCCTGGTCGGCTTTGCCGCTGAATCTGAACCCGATCTGCTCGTTTTGGCCAAGGAAAAGCTGGACAAAAAAAACCTGGACCTCATTTGCGCCAACAAGATCAACGAGCCCGGGACCGGTTTCACTCAACCCACAAACTCCATGCTCCTGTTGAACAAAAAAGGGGAGAGCCGCCAGCTCCCCCTGATGAGCAAGGCCGATATCGGATGGCAGATATGGGACTGGACCTTAAAGACGTAGATCTTGAGCCCGGGCTGAAGGGGTGGTATCGCAGCGGCCTTTGCTATTTTTTCCGTTCGCAGAATCCTCAAGATAAACCCGGGGCTTCAGTTCCGCAATCGCCTTCGGCTGCTGCCTTCCCCGAACCCTGGTCCAGGATATTCAACTCCAGAAAGGCCGAATGCACCTCTGTCTGGACTTACTGGCAGCTGCCCCTAGACCTCGGACCGCAGCCATCGGCGGAACGGAAACGGTTATTTCAAAAGATCGTTTCCGCCCTGAACTGGCCGCCGGAGCACCTTGTCTTCTGGCCTCTTTCCGCATTCCACCCCCCTGATCTTTTGTCCAGAACCGATCTCTTCCGGCAGGGGATCCAACTCTTGAAGCCCTTGTATGTTCTTGTTTTCGGGGATCAAGCCATCGAAGCCCTCTTTCCCGGGGACAAGAGGACGGCCTATGGCCTTTTCAAAATGGACCAAATCGATTATATCTTTCTCCCTGGAGCGGAGGATATGCTGCCGGACAATAAAAACGCCAAGCGCATTGTTTGGAACACCCTGAAAAAATTATAAAAATGTGCATTTGAAGGGAATACGTCTATGAAGGTTCTTGTCACCGGAGCAGCCGGCTTTATCGGATTCCATCTCAGCCACCGCCTGCTCGAAGAGGGCCTCCAGGTCGTGGGACTGGACAACCTCAATTCATACTACAGCCCGGCCCTGAAAAAGGACAGGCTGGCCCTGCTGCAGGAGCGGAAAAACTTTCGATTCGCAGCGGTTTCCCTGGAAGACCAACCTGACCTGGAAACCCTCTTCCTGGAACACAGGTTCAGCACAGTGGTCAATCTAGCGGCCCAGGCCGGCGTCAGATACAGCCTGACAAACCCCAGGGAATACATAGACAGCAATCTGGTCGGCTTCGCAAACCTCCTTGAATGCTGCCGGCACTTTGAAACGGAGCATCTTGTTTTCGCCTCTTCCAGTTCGGTCTATGGTTTGAACACAACGCTTCCCTTCAGTGTGCACCACAATGTCGATCACCCTATCAGCCTCTACGCCGCCAGTAAGAAATCCAACGAACTCATGGCCCACTGCTACAGCTATCTGTATGATCTCCCCTGTACCGGCCTTCGTTTTTTCACGGTCTATGGGCCCTGGGGCCGGCCGGACATGGCCCTGTTTCTTTTCACGGAGAATATCCTTAAGGGGCGTCCGATCAAAGTCTTCAACAACGGCCGCATGAAGCGCGACTTCACCTACATCGAGGACATCGTCGAGGGCATTTCCCTGGTCATGCGGCGAATACCCGAAACAAACCCCGTCTGGAGCGGCGCGGTTCCCGACCCCTCCTCCAGCCCTGCCCGGTATAAGCTATACAACATCGGGAACAACAACAGTGTTCAGCTCGAGTATTTTATCCAAGTCCTGGAGGAGAACCTGGGGAAACAGGCCGTGAAGGAATATTGCCCGCTCCAGCCCGGCGACGTTCCCAACACCTTTGCTGATATCGATGATTTGACCCGGGATGTGAATTTCAAACCCAGGACAAAAATTGAGCAGGGAATCCCCAATTTTATCGACTGGTATAGGACCTATTACTCCGTCTAATATCGGGTTTGGCCCTGACCGAAACCTTCGCAGCCAGCCGGATAAAGGAACATCCATGGGACGAACAATTGCCATTGCCAACCAGAAAGGCGGTGTGGGAAAAACAACGACAGCCATCAACCTGGCCGCCTCGCTGGCTGCCATGGAGAAACGGGTCCTGTTGATCGATTGCGACCCCCAGGCCAATGCTTCAAGCGGGTTGAACATCGTACCCGATGAAAGGGGGAACCTCTACCGGGCTCTGTATGACCCGGAAGCGGCCCCGAACATGGTCTATGCGTCCAAGAACGCCTACCTGAACGTCCTGCCCTCGATACCCGATCTGGCGGCTGCCGAACTGGAACTGGTGGAAAGAACGGCCCGGGAGTACTACCTTAAAGAGGTCCTGGATTGCTTCAAAAGCGGATACGAATACGTCCTTCTGGACTGCCCCCCGTCTTTGGGGCTGCTGACCGTCAATGCCCTCTGCGCCGCCGACAGCCTCCTCATCCCCCTGCAGTGCGAGTACTATGCCCTCGAAGGGATCACCCACTTGATCCGATCCTATGAACTCGTCCGCAAACGCCTCAACCAGAAGCTGCAGCTCCTGGGCGTCGTCCTGACCATGTTCGACAAACGGAACAAGCTCGCTCACCAGGTCGAAAACGAAGTCCGGGGCTTCTTCAAAAAACAGGTATTCGGGACCATCATTCCCCGGAACGTCCGTTTGTCTGAAGCGCCCAGCCATGGACTTCCGGTCATCTATTACGACCACAAGTCAAAAGGTTCCCAGGCCTATCTGGATCTCGGCAAGGAGTTTCTGACCAGGACCTGACAACCATTTTGGCCTTTGCCGCAGAAGACCGGATGGATGATTCAAAGACTCGTATGACATTTCCGGTCAGTGATTCCTGAGATCAGTCCGCTGCTGTTGATTTTTTCCTTCGTTTTTTTTATGCTTCCCCCGAAATGACCGTTTCCGGTCGAACGCAACGCCAAAATTTTCGCATGGAGCCTATATGAGCACTGTGAACCGCGGTCTGGGAAGAGGTTTGGATGCCCTGTTTTCTTCTGCTAATGAACAGGCACCGCCTGAAGGCAATGCAGCCGAGAATATCCCGATCGACCGGATAGAACCAAATCCCAGCCAGCCCCGCAAACGGATCAGCGAGCAAAGCCTCCGGGAATTATCAGACTCGATCAGCCACCAGGGAGTCCTGCAGCCCATTTTGCTCAGGCCGAACCCGGGCGAAACCGGGAAATTCCAGATAGTGGCCGGCGAGAGGCGCTGGAGGGCGTCCTGCCTGGCCGGACTGGAGACGGTTCCGGCCATTGTCAAGGAGATGACCGATTCCGACGCCCTCATCGTCGGCCTGGTCGAGAACCTGCAGCGGGAGGACCTAAACCCCATGGAGGAGTCAGAAGCCATCGAGCACCTCCAGGTGGAACTCAAAATCTCCCAGGAGGCCCTCGCCCAGAAAATCGGCAAGAGCCGCCCGGCCATTGCCAACAGCCTGCGCCTCCTCCAGCTTGATCCTGCGACCAAGGAAGCTGTCCGCAACGACTCTCTCTCGGCCGGAGCCGCCAGAACCCTGCTGGGCATCAGCGACCCGGACATGAGACAGCGCTTCTTTGAGTATGTTGTCCGGAACAAGACCTCTGTGCGGCAGATCGAGGCCGGAGTCGGCCACTGGAAGAAGCACGGCCGACTGCCGGCGCACATCTGGAAAGAACAGAGCGCTTCCGGCCGGGCAGAGAGCGGGACCCTGTTTGAGGGCATCAAGAAGGCCTGCGCGACCCGGATCCGAGAACGGGTAAACTGTCCGGTCAAGATCTCCGGCGACACGGAAAAGGGACGGATCACCCTTTCCTACCGATCAGAAAACGAGCTCCAAAACATTCTCGAGCACTTCGGGGTCGCCCAAGCCATTGTTTCACGTGAAACAACCCAGCACGAAGGATAAAGCAAGAACACAACAACAAACATGCTCAAGGTTTAAGCGACGATACAAAAACATGCTGGTCAAGGTCAACAACCTCTCCCATTCCTTCGGCAATCACTGGGTCTTGAAGAACCTCTCTTTTTCCGTCCGGGAAAGGGAGTTTGTCATTGTCACCGGACATTCCGGAGCCGGGAAAACAACGCTTCTGCAGGTACTGCACGGCGCCCGGCCCCTGCAGCGGGGAGAGGCGGAAATAGCCGGGTACAGGCTGAGCTCCCTGCGGCCGGGGCGGCTGCACTGTCTGCGCCGGGAACTGGGCGTGGTTTTTCAGGACTTCAAAATACTGCCCGGCAAAAGCGTCGGCGAAAACGTGGCTCTGGCCCTGGAGGTCAGGGGGATGCCCAGGGCCCAGATACAGAGGCGGGTAAACGCGGTTCTCAGGGGGGTGCAGATGGAATCCATGCGCGATGTGCCCTGCAAGCATCTTTCCGGGGGTGAACAGCAGCGGGTGGCCATTGCCAGAGCCATCGTGGTCAACCCCAAGATTCTACTGGCGGATGAACCCACCGGCAATCTGGACAACGATCTTTCCCTGAGGCTGGTTCAGATTTTCCGGAAGTTCAATGAGCACGGGACCACGGTCATTATGGCCACTCATAATCAGACCATCATCGAGGAAATGGCCTGCACCCAGTTGATCGACCTCGACCGCAGGCGGTAGCCAAAAGGTAATATGACCATTTTCAGACTCCTGCTGAAAGGCCTGGACAATTTTGGGGCCAACAAATTCGAATCGGCCCTGACCCTGCTCGGAGTCGTCCTGATCACCTTTATCGGCACCTTTTTGATCCTTGTGGCCCATAACGTTCAAAGCCGGATTGTTTCCGACAAGGCAGAGATGCAATTCGAGATCTATTGGGAAAAAGACAGCCATCCTGAGTCGGTCAGACAGGATTGGGCCAGGCTCGACAGGATGGAGGCCGTGCAGGAGATAACGACTTACGAACCCGGGGCGGGGCTGCAGGTGCTGGCGGATTCCCTGGGGCAGGACCTCGACCTTTCCTGGTTTGCAGGCGAAAACAACCCTCTGCCCCCAACGGCCGTGATCACGGTCAATCTGGACCGAAACCGGCCGCAGGAACAGGCCGGGGAATTAAAGGCCGAGATTCTGTCTCTGCAGGGCGTGGACCGGGTCCATTACAACCCCTTGCAACTCGATTCAGCGGGTTCCTGGCTCAAATTCAGCAGAAGTGTCCTCTGGCCCCTGAATTTCATTTTGCTCCTGCTTGTGGGTCTGATTGTGGGCAACACCATCAAGCTTGCCCAGCTCCAGGTCCAGGACGAGATTGCCGTTCTCAGGCTGGTCGGTGCAGCCAGGTGGTACATCACGCTCCCCCTCTTGTCAGGAGGCGCCTTTTACGCCTTGAGCGGAGGCCTGCTGGCTTTGGGCCTGTTGAAGGTGGCTCAGGTAGGCCTGAACGAACTCCTGAACACGGCCCCCTTCTGGTTTGGTGTTGAATACCTCACCTGGCAGCAGGCAACGTCGGTCCTGGGCGTCTTGACCGCAGTGACCGTAATCTTCAGCTGGGTCAATATCAAAAAATAGATGATCCCGGGGCTTAGAAACTGAAAGGGGATGATGTGAACAGGCCGGTTATGATCTGGGATGAAAAGGTAGCTCAGGACTATCTCTATTGGGAAAAAAGCGAACCCGGGATTTTCATCCAATCCCGCAAGAAAAGGCTGATCCTGAAAATCTGCGCCTCCTGGTTCAACCGGAAGGCCTCCGCCCTGGAAGTCGGTTGCGGAACCGGCTATTTTCTGCAGGTCCTGCATGAGGCAGGGCTGGATGTCACCGGTCTTGATGCCTCGCCGGCCATGCTGAACAAAGCCCGGAAGCGGGTCGGAGTCAAGGCGGATCTTCATCTGGGCAATGCCGAGTATCTCCAGTTCGAGACCAACGCCTATGACTATGTCCTTCTCTTGAATGTCCTGGAATTCTGCAGAAATCCCGGCGATGCCCTTGAAGAGTCCTTCAGGGTCGCCAAAAAAGGAGTGGTCGTCAATTTCCTGAACCGGCACTCCTGCTATAACCTGGCCAGGAAGCTGGGGGGGCAGCCACGATCAGGACTGGACCAGCTGTATGCCAAGGCCCGCTACTGGAGCTGGCCTGAGATGCGCCGGCTCATCGAGGCTAATATCGGACAGTATCCGTTGAAACTCGGCTCTGTCCTGCCCGGTCCTCCGTGGACCTGGAAAGACAGGTTCATCTGCCGCTTTTTCAATTCGCTGATCTATCCCCTGCCCTGCGGGGCGCAGTGTGCAGCGCGCATCACCTTTTGCCGGACCGTCCCCTTGACCCCGCTCATTGCCTGGAAGCGGGAACCGAAACTGCACTACCCAAAGACGAATACCTTGACCTCGGACTTTTTCGACAGACCCTCCTGCCCGGCCGGGATACGGATCAAGCCGTCGGCCTGGAGCATGGTTTTCAACAACCCGGATTTGCCGATCAAGGGGACGGCGGTAGGCAGACCCTCTCCGGAATATTCGAGCCGGACCCGGACATAGTCCTCCCGGCCCTGTTTCGAGGAAAGATTCCGTCCCAAACAGGCTGTAATATAGGCCTGAAGCCTGCCGCTTTCGTCCGGGTTCTCCCCGGAAAGGCTGGCAATCAGCGGGGCCACCAGGACCAGAAAGACAACCTGAACCGAAGTAACCTGGCCCGGAAGTCCGATTACCGGCTTCCCGCCTATATCGGCTAGGATGGTCGGCTTGCCCGGACTGATGGAAACCCCGTGGGCCAGAATCAGGCAGTTTTCTATCTCTTCCATGGCCGCCAGGGTCAGATCCCGGGTCCCGACCGAGCTCCCGCCGGATATCAGGACCAGGTCGCACTCCTGCAAGGCCGTCTCCAGGGATTCTTTGATTTCGAAAAGCTTATCCGGAACAATCCCGTACATTACTGGATCTGCCCCTGAGTCTGTGACCAGACAACGCAGGGTATGGCTGTTCACATCTCTGATCTGGCCTATCGCCGGCTCCCTGTCCTGGGGAACGAGCTCATCGCCACTGGAGATGATTCCCACCCTGGGCTTCTGGAAGACAGAGACCCGGTCGCGGCCTAGAGCGGCCAGCAGGCCTATTTCCTGAGGCCGGACCCTGGACCCCGGAGCCAAAACCTGCTCTCCGGCAACACAGTCCTCCCCTTTGCTCATGATGTTTTCGCCTGGGGCCACGGTCCTTCTGATCTCGACCTCGTGTTCGGCAAAGGGCTGGGTGTGTTCAAGCATCACCACGGCGTCGGCTCCGGAAGGCAGCACGCCGCCGGTCACGATTTCTGCGCACTGACCGGATTGGAGACTGATTTCCGGGAAAACGCCGATTGCTATTCGATCGACTATATCCAGATAGGCCGGATTGAATTCGCTCGCCCCAAAGACATCGCTGGCCCGCAGGGCATAGCCGTCCATGCTGGAGCGGGAAAAGGGAGGCAGATCCTGCGTAGCGGTGATGTTATCAGCCAGAACGTCTTCATGAATCTCAGCCAGCTCCTTGCTGCATCGAACCCCTGGCCGGGAAAAGCCCTTGATCAATTCCAAGAAGGCGTCAACTGAGACAACCCGAAAAAAATCGGAACTCATTCAAGCCTCCAGAGAAATATTGATCTGACCGGGTTGGTAACCTTTTAACGAGGAAAGCATCCCCTTGATGCCGTTGGCCAGAATGGCGTTCACAAAGGGATTCAAGGGAAGTTGTGTGCCGTTGATCGTAACCTGCAGTGAAGAATACCGGGCCTGGCACTCCCGGGCAGAGGCCTCTCCCCGGACTATCTCTCTGGCCAGTTCGGCGCAGTCATTTCGGCCGCAGGCACTGCAGTCAAGACCGGGCAGCATGAATCCCTTTTCCATGATCATCCGGGCCAGGTCATTGATCTCACGGACCACGGTATATCCGGGGACATCGTGCTCGCTCCAGACCCCCAGGGTCATACCGGAGTCCAGTTCTTGAATCGCCTGCCTGGTATCGGCCAGGATAATCTTGGGGAGATAGGCAAGACTCTTGCCGCCTTCGACCAGAAGGACGTCCGCCTGCAGGAGACCGGTCAAATCCGGTAAATATTTCTTGCTGTTCCAGATCAGCTGGGTCCTGTCTTCGCTCAAGCCGAGGACTGAATCGGCATAGTCACTCAGGACCTCGGTATCCGTGCCTTCCAGGGCCAGGCGGTGGTGACTGAATTTGGCCACTGCGATTTTCAGGCCCAGTTCTTTGAAACGCTTGCAAAGTTCCAGGGCAAGGGTGGTCTTGCCGCTGTCTTTGTATCCGATAAGGGCTGCAGCCTGCATACTAATCCTCCTTTCGAGAGTCTGTTTCGAGTCGGCAGGGGAGAGGAAAACGACACATGGTGATGCCATGGGAAAAAAGCTGAAAGCCAGTCCTGAATATACCCGGAAAGATCTTTTGACAATACTTTCAGCTTAGTCTACATAAATTCTTTTGTTTATAAGGAGACCACACCGGGTATCGTAAGTCAGTGCCTTTTTAATCTAAAACCAAAAATCAATTTGTAAAGAGGCCGCAATCTCCTCTTTATGACAGCCAAAGCCATGGAAATCATACATAAAGTCAAAGGCTTCAGCGACATATTCCCGCCGAGATCCGAGACCTACACCCGTCTAGAGGAGGCAGCCCGGCAGATCTTCTCCCGCTATGGCTTCGGGGAGCTCCGCCTTCCGCTGCTGGAAAAGACCGAACTCTTCGCCAGATCCATCGGCGACGAGACCGATATTGTCCAGAAGGAGATGTATTCATTCCAGGACCGCAAGGGAAGGTCTCTGACCCTGCGGCCGGAGGCAACGGCCGGGGTGGCCCGGGCCTACATCGAGAACAAGATCTATGCCGGGCAGGAGGTCAGCAAGCTGTACACCCTGGGGCCCATGTTCCGTTACGAAAGACCTCAGAAAGGAAGACAGCGTCAGTTCCATCAGATAAATGCGGAAATCCTGGGCTCCGCCGCCCCGGAAGCAGATGCGGAACTCTTGTTGATGCTGACCTCTTTTCTGAAAAACATCGGCCTCAAAGCCCTTGTTCTGGATCTCAATTCCCTGGGGTGCTCCAAGTGCCGGCCAGTATTTATCGAGGCGGTCGACGCCTTTCTGCGTTCTGAAGAGAGGGCCGGTTTTTGTCCCGACTGTCAACAAAGGAGTCAGACCAACCCCTTGCGGACATACGACTGCAAGGTTGACCGCTGCCGGGAAAACATGAAAGGGGCGCCCAGAATTACCGACTACATCTGCCTGGACTGCCGGGATCACTTTCAAGTGGTCAAAGACCTTCTGGACCGCTCCGGGGTCGAATACCGGATCAACCCCAATCTGGTCCGGGGCCTGGACTATTACCAGCGGACCACTTTCGAGGTCATCTCCAGGGATATCGGGTCCCAGTCCGCAGTGGCCGGAGGAGGCCGATACGACGGGCTCCTGAAGGACCTGGGAGGACCGGATCTGCCGGGCATAGGATTCGCCTGCGGACTGGAACGGCTGGTCATGCTCCTGGGTGAGAACGAGCCGGCCGGATGTGATTTCTTTGTAGCGGTTCTGGTTCCGGAGGCCAAGGAAACAGGGCTCTTGCTGGCCTGTGAACTCAGGGAGCAAGGCCTTTGCGGTGAGACCGGCTTCGAGGTCAAGAGTCTCAAGAGCCAGCTCAGGCTGGCCAACAAGCATCTGGCCAGAAAGTGCCTCATTCTGGGTCAGGAGGAAATGGCCGGGTCCACGGTACTTGCCAAGGATATGCAGACCGGAGAGCAGCACGAGGTGGCCCGGGAGAAGGCGCTATCCATTTTTGACGGTCTTTAATAATCAGAAATTATAGAGGAACACAGGACAAAAACATGCCGGAATTCACAGCGGATCAATTGATTCAACCCCTCGGCGACTGGCAGCGCAGCCATCATTGCGCCCAGACCGATCTGGCCCTTCTCGGACAGGACGTCTGTCTCATGGGCTGGGTCCAGTACCGCCGGGACCACGGCGGCTTGATCTTCATCGACTTGCGGGACCGGGAAGGATTGACCCAGGTAGTCTTCTCCCCGGACCACAACCTGCAGGCCCACCAGGAAGCGCACGTCCTCAGGCCGGAATATGTCCTGGCCGTCAAGGGAACTGTCAGGCAAAGGCCCGAGGGCATGCGGAATCCGAATCTCAAAACCGGACAGATAGAGGTCGTGGTCAATGACTGGAAGCTGCTCAATGCAGCCTTGACCCCGCCTTTCCCTATCGAAGAGCGGATAGACGTCTCCGACCATCTCCGCTTGAAGTACCGCTATCTCGACCTGCGCCGGAAAGGTATGACCAGGAACCTGCGCCTCAGACACGATGCTGTGCAGAGCGTTCGAAGCTTTTTAAACGCCGAAGGATTCCTGGAGGTGGAAACGCCTGTTCTGACCAAAAGCACGCCTGAAGGGGCCAGGGATTTCCTGGTGCCCAGCCGGCAGCATGCGGGTCATTTTTTTGCCCTGCCCCAGAGCCCGCAACTCTTTAAACAACTCCTCATGCTCGGGGGTCAGGAAAAATACTACCAGATCGTCCGCTGTTTCCGGGATGAGGACCTCCGGGCCGACCGACAGCCGGAATTCACCCAGATCGATTTGGAGATGGCCTTTGTCCAGGAAGAACAGGTGATGAGCATCGCCGAAAGGATGATCAAACGAGTCATTGCCAGCACCGTGGACAAGGACCTGGAAACGCCCTTCCCCAGGATGAGCTATTCCCGGGCCCTGGATATCTACGGCCTGGATCGTCCAGACACCAGATTCGGACTCTTGCTGCACGATTGCACGCACATCGTCAAAGATTCCGATTTCAAACTCTTTGCAGAGGCCGAGATGGTCAAGGCAATCCGGGTCGAACAGGGCGAGCACCTCTCCCGCCGCGAAATCGATGAACTGACGGAGTTCGTCAAGATCTTCGGGGCCAGGGGACTGGCCTGGATCAAGATCAAGGCGGATCAATGGCATTCTCCGATTGCCAAGTTCTTACGGGAAGAAGAGAAACAACAGCTGGTCCGGGAGCTGGGACTCAAACCCGGGGATATAGTCTTTTTCCAGGCCGGAAAGGCGGATATGGTCCGGACAACACTCGGAAATCTGCGGCTGAAGCTGGCCGAGAAACTTGACCTCATCCCGGAAGACCGGCTCGATCCGGTCTGGATCACGGATTTTCCCCTTTTTGAATGGGACCAGGAGGAAAAGAGGTGGACCGCCTGTCACCATCCCTTCACCGCGCCGCGGGATGACGACCGGGACCTCCTGGAGTCGGCCCCGGAATTGGCCAGGGCCAGGGCTTACGACCTGGTGCTCAACGGAAGCGAGATAGGCGGGGGGTCCATCAGGATCCATACCCCTGACCTGCAGTCCAGAATGTTTCAGGCCCTCGGGATCTCAAGGGAAGAGGCAGACAGCAAGTTCGGCTTTCTGATCGAAGCCCTCAAATACGGTTCTCCTCCTCACGGCGGGATCGCCTTTGGCCTGGACCGCCTGCTGATGATCCTCGGCAGGACCGATTCCATACGTGAGGTCATCGCCTTTCCCAAGACCCAGAAGGGGGCCTGCCTCTTGACCGACGCCCCGACTGCCGTTCCGGCCAAGCAGCTCGGAGAGTTGGGACTCCGGATCAAGGGATGATCAGGCATTGTTTCCAGAGACCATCTAC
The DNA here is from genome assembly GCA_021737615.1 of Desulfohalobiaceae bacterium. Taxonomy (GTDB): domain Bacteria; phylum Desulfobacterota; class Desulfovibrionia; order Desulfovibrionales; family Desulfothermaceae; genus JAABTT01. Next base: position 31,295 of record JAIPDR010000011.1, read on the forward strand.
AGGCAGCATGCGTCCTGTCCGGTCCTGATAGTGCCTTTACACAAACAGGAAAATTATTATATATGTCATTGGGTCCCTCGGTCCCGGCCCTGCAACCGGGCCGGGAGCAAAGGCCGAAAAGAGGTCAACAATCATCAATAAATCCGGTGTCAAGATGGCCAGAGAACTTAAAATATACCCTGATCCGGTCCTAAAGGTTAGAGGCCGGGAAATCGAGGAAATCACGCAAAGCATCAAGGACCTGTCCCAGGAGATGATCGGCATCATGTATGCCAATCAGGGGATCGGTCTGGCCGCACCTCAGGTCGGCGCGTCCCTGCGGCTTATAACCGTGGACGTGAGCGGCCCGGATTTTCGTGAGGATCTGCATGTTCTGATCAATCCTGAGCTCGTGGAACAGGAAGGAGAAACCCTCTCCGAGGAAGGCTGTTTGAGCCTTCCGGACTTCAAGTGCAAGGTACAGCGGGCCGAAGAGATCACGGTCAGGGGCCTGGATCTGGAGGGAGCGGAAAAGATCATACAGGCCAAAGGGCTGCTGGCGGTCTGCCTGCAGCATGAAATCGACCACTTGAATGGGAAAGTCCTCCTGGATCATGCCGGACGCCTGAAAAAAAACTTCTACGAGAAAAAGGCCCAAAAAAGGATGCAGGAATGAGCAAACTGCGCGTCTTGTTCCTGGGCACACCTGATTTTGCCGCGGTCATTCTAAGAAAATTGCTGGACTGGCCGCAGGGGAGCGTGGCGGGAGTCATCACCCAGCCCGACCGCAAGGCGGGGCGCGGCAGGAAAATGACACCGCCCCCCGTGAAGGTTCTGGCCCAAGAATACGGACTGCACATGCTCCAGCCCGAGACCCTACAGAGCAAGCAAGCCCTCGATTTCATCCAGAAGACCCGGGCAGATGTCCTGGTCGTGGCTGCCTACGGCCTGATGATTCCCCGGGCAATCCTGTCAGCGACCCGCTACGGGGCCCTGAACGTCCATGCCTCGCTTCTGCCCAGATATCGCGGGGCCGCCCCTATCCAGCGGGCCATCATCAACGGGGAGACAGTCACCGGTATCAGCATCATCCAGATGGAAGCCGGACTGGACTCGGGACCTGTTCTGAACCAGAAAGCCATGGCCATCGGGCAGGAGGACACTGCCCAAACCCTCCATGACCAGCTTGCCGTCCTGGGGGGGGACTGCCTGACCCAGACCCTCGAGAACATCACCTCCGTCCGGGGCATCCCCCAGGATGACCGGCTGGCCACCTATGCCCCGAAGTTGAGCAAAGAAGACGGCCTCATCAACTGGAACCTGGAAGCACACAGGGTCCATGCCCATATTCGCGGAGTGTTTCCCTGGCCCGGAGCCTTTTTCTTCTGGAAACGGCCCAGAGACGGCAAGACGATCAGGCTGGGGATCTTCCCCGGGGCGATCGGACCAAGGCTGGAAAAGGACATTCCTCCGGGCGAACCGGCCGGGCTTCAGGGAGAAGCCCTGCGCATCAGCTGCCTGGATCGCTACTATCTGGTCAAAACCATACAGCCGGCTTCATCCGGCCGGCCTCTGACCGCCCGGGAATTCTCCCGCGGATACATTTGACTCTTGCGGTAACTTCAGAGCTCTTTCCAGCGAGCTGAAATTTGCCTTTGAAATGTTTAATTTTAAAGCAAATAAATCATTTCAAGCAGTTAACTATCATAATTGGTACAGGTGTACGAAGTCTGAACTTGCGCATGAAAGAGAGTCTGGCCACATATACCCGGATTGATGAAGGGATCAGGGAATCCTTCACCGCGCGCAAGCGACTGTTCATCGGCCTGCTCAGCGGGACCTCGTGTCTGTTGATCGTTTTTTTCATCGTCTTCTGGCTCGTGCCCTATATCGGCCTGAAGCAGTTCCACCCTGCCTTGACCTGGTCCCTGGGTCTCTTTGTCCTGGTCTGCATCCTCCTGGTCGTCTGGTCTTCCCTGGCCCTGGTCCTGAATATCCTCTTGAAGAGACCGGTCCTCTTTTCCAGAAAGCTGCGCGGAATCGCCATAAAAATCTTCCTGCCCCTGATGATTGTTGTCGGCCGGTTGTTCGGGATCAACAAGGAACGGGTCAGATCGTCCTTCATCCAGGTCAACAATGAAATGGTTGCAGCGGAAGGCAGGCGGTACAGCCCAGAGGAGATGCTGCTCCTCATGCCGCACTGCCTGCAAAACAGCCTCTGCAGTCACAGGCTGACTTACAACATAAAAAACTGCAAACGCTGCGGAGAATGCTCCATTTCCGGACTGCTCGAAATCAGCGAAGAGTTCAGGGTGCCCATGGCCATCGCAACCGGGGGCACCATCGCCAGAAGAATCGTGGTCAAAAACCGACCCCGGCTGATCATTGCCGTGGCCTGCGAGCGCGATCTGGCCTCCGGAATCCAGGACACCTACCCGCTTCCGGTCTACGGGATCATGAATGAAAGGCCCCATGGCCCCTGCCTGGACACCTGCGTGGATCTGGACAAAGTCAGACAGACCATTGCCCGGTTCCTGAGATGATCAAGGGGAATTCCCGGCCGGGGCAGAACGGAAGACTGCTTGCGCTCAAGGTTGCGTTTAAAACGCAAGGCGCAAGAGACCTCCAGGCCGGACTCAATCAGGAGATATCCAGGACCAGAGGCTTAGCGGATCGCGAAAAAAGACTGGCCACGGAACTTGTCTATGGATACGCCCGTTTCAAGGGTCGTATCGACTGGATAGCATCTTGTTTCCTGAAAAAAGGGACGAAAAGACTCCCGGTCCATTTTCTGACCATCCTTGGCCAGGGCATATACGAACTGCTCTTTTTGGACCGCGTGCCCGACTACGCTGCAGTGGACTTTTACGTGCGTCAGGCCGGGGAAAGATGGGGCGGGAATCTCTCCGGCCTGGCCAATGCGGTCCTGCGAAGGGTCGTCCGGGAACGATCGGCCCTTAAGGACAAAGAATTCTACCGGGTTGACCGCCCCGATCTGGAGACCTTCTACAGCCGGTACTACTCCTGCCCCGGCTGGATGATCCGCATCCTGATCAGATCCCTTGGTCCGGAGGCTGTCGAGACTGTACTCAAACAAAGCATTCGCCCCCCGTTGGTCGGGGTCAGAATCAATCGGCAGGCACCCGGATGCCACGAACTCGCAGAGCGATTGGCCCGCCTGCCTGAGGCCGCCCTCAGCAGGCCTCCAGGTCTGGCCTTTTGGAAAACGCCGGCGGCCGTCTATTCCCTGGAAGAAAAAGGCAGGCTCAGCCGGCAGAGCCTGGCCTCCCAGCAGGCCCTGGCTTGCCTCGCTCCGCAATCCTGGCCGCAGCCTGTCTGGGACTGCTGTGCCGGACACGGCGGAAAGACGGGCCAGCTCCTGGAAATCGGTCTTAAGCCTGTCTGGGCCAGTGATCGTGTTTCCTGGAAGGCGGCGCTTTGCCGGCAGGAACTGAGCCGCCTCTCATTTTCGAATGTCCCGGTCTTTTCGGCGGACGCTGCCAGAGCCCACCCCCTGAAGCAGAGACCGGGAACTATTCTCCTGGATGCCCCCTGCTCCGGGCTGGGGGTTTTGAACCGCAGGCCGGACATCAAATGGAAGCTGAATCAGGAGGCAATCCCCCGGCTCCTGGAAATCCAGAGCCAGATGCTGAGTCTGGCCTGCGACACGATCCAGAGACAGGGCCTGGTCGTCTACCTGACCTGCACCCTGAACAGGGATGAGAACCAGGAGCAAATTGCAAAGACTTTAGACGGATCTGTAGACAGGATCAGCCTGGAAAAAGAGTATTCGACTCCCATTGACAGCCCGCTGGGGGAATACTTTTATGCCGCCGTCCTCAGGAAAAAATAAGTCAGCCGAGTTCAAACCCGCCCCGGGACTTCTCCCCTGGCAAGTCCTGCTGCTCTTTGCCGTCATAGGGCTGTTCTACCCTCAATATCCCCTGCCCGCCCTGTTGACGGCCTGTCTTTTGCTTTGCTCTTCCCTGGGGACGGGATACAGAGCGAGGCCCGCTTTTCTTGTTGCGGTAATTGTTGTGTTTATGCTCGGGTTGCTTCTGTCCCTGAACGATTCGTCCGTGGTGAGTCCAAGAATCCCGGACTGGATGAAGGCGCGGAAAAAGGTCGAAATCCTGGGAGCCATCCACAGGGTCAGCCCCAAGCCGAATAACAGGCTGCAGATCATCCTCAAAGGGATGGAATTCAGATCACCCGGCGCCGCTAAATTCCAGGTCCTGCCCGGCCGCTGTGTCTGGACTTGGGACCAGCCGGCCTTCTGGCCCGCCCCCGGTCAGCGGGTCCGGGCCGGCCTCAGGCTAAAGCCGATCCGCGGGCGTCAGAACTTCGGGGCCTGGGACCCGAGAAGGTTCTGGGGACGAAAAAAAGTCCGCTATCGGACCTACAGCAAAGGCGGCAAGACCGACATCGAGATCCTGGGTCCGGTCCCGGTATCCTGGTCCTGGAGGATGTCTCTGCGGGAGACCGTTCTCCGAAACACCGGGGAAGGACCGGGACAGGGCTTGCTCCTGGCCCTGTTGATGGGAGACAGATCAAAGAGTTCCTACCAGACCCTGGATCTGGTTCGCAGGGCCTCCCTGGCCCACAGCCTGGCCCTCTCCGGCCTCCATCTCGGATTCGT
>JAIPDR010000177.1 GCA_021737615.1 Desulfohalobiaceae bacterium
ACAGCATGTATGTGGAGATGATGCGCCTGGAGCAGGCCTTCAACGCCCGGGCCGGGTTCACGAAACTGGATAACAGATTGAACGAGGCCTTCACCGAACGAGCGCTGCCCGAACTGGGGACGGTCTTCGACGTCCCTGACGAAGAACTGGACCGGATCGTGGATTTTCCTGAAGAGCCAAAGGGTTGAGCTCCAGTTTTCATCTGAAGTTGTTGGCATGTTCCACTTTTCCTCTATGGGGGATATGATCCACTATTCCGGGGAGACTTCCGGGGTGGCCCATTCAATTGGCCTCGAACATATCCAGGTGAGCTGGAAACGAGTCCGAAAATAGCTCTGTCAAATGATCTGATCCAGTTCGAAAGGAGAGAGGAGCCTAACCTCCGAGTCCTGAGAACGGTTGCTGCCCAGATTGACCATGAAGGGACTGTCACATTCAGGATAGGCTGCTTTGAAGTTGTGCAGCCCGCGAAAATCAGAAAGCGCTTTAATTCTCGATACATCTCAGGGATGATTTTATATAGCTCATCAGATTTAACAGTGTGGATGCTTTTGAGTTGTTCCAGCAGATCGTGTCGTTCGATAAAATACAAATAGTCATTTTCCAGCCTGCTGATCGCAGGCAGGAAAGATTCACCGCAGGTGATTAACCTTCACTGTGTTGGGAGGCATAATCTTGGGTATGCTTTGGTGTTGGAAGGCAAGGAAGGCCGGGTATGTTCGTAAGAATTCGAATTTCTAGTCTATAAAGTATCCATGATGCTCAGCCCGAGCCTTTGACTGGCATTGTGAATGTGGGTGGCCATGGCCCTGCCTGCTTCTTCTGAATTTCCGGACAACAGGGCTCTGTAAATGGCTTCGTGTTCCTGCTGGGCAACCTCTGATAGTCCTGGACTGCCGCTGGAATGATCCCGGGCCTTTTTGATGACCTCTTTTATCTTTGTATTCAAGAACTGCATGAAATCGAGCAAGTATGGATTGGCACCGGCGGCGGAGATGATCTGATGGAAGGTGTGATCAGGTGTGACACCGTCTTGTACCTGATTTTCTACCGCCTGCTGCATCTGCTCCAGACAGGTTTTGAGTTCATCAAGCTGGGGCTTGGTTCGCCTCATGGCGGCCAATGAGGCCGCTCCGGACTCGACTATCGAGCGAAGCTCAAAAAGATGGCCTAAATCAATGGGGTCGTTCTTTGTGGTTTCCTGGAAACGAAAAACGCGGCGTTCATTGTTCTTGGCAACGCTCACACCGAGGCCTTGCCTGGACTCTAGGAGTCCGTCGTATTTCAGCCGGCCGAGGGCCTCTCTGATGACTGTCCGGCTGACACCGAAGTTTTTTCCCAGATTGGTTTCCGGGGGCAGCATATCGCCGGGCCTGTAGGTTCCTTTGTCGATTTCAGACTTGATCAGGTCGGCGATTTGATCGGAGAGCCGCACCGGATGCTGAATTTTGTTTTTGGGGAATTTATTTTCGACCATGGTTTCAGTTCAAAAGATTGTTCGGATTAGTATGCAGCATACGCTTGATCTGCTGTTCGGTGAGACCGCTTTTGATTGCGATGGCCAGCATGGTCTTTAAACCTTCAATAGGAGATATATTATGCTTCTGGCCTAAATCACTGGAAAGAACCGTGCTCTCATGTCCCAGTACCTTGATCCATTCCACTGTTTTTTCGAATGGGGTCTGCTGCTCTTTGTCCAGGGTGGAAGCATAAAAACAGCGCTCAAAAGTGACCTGCAGGGGCAAAAGCTCTTTTTGGTCCGCAATAGAAAGAGCGCTGATCCAGAATTCAGGATGAGTGACCACGAGCTTTTCGATACCTTTTTGCCTGGCTGTCAGCAGAAGGGGATGGATTTCTTCCAAGGAGAGATGGCCGGTGGCCAGGATAGCATTATGTTCCTTGATCAAATTGAGAATAGAATGGATTTCAGGTTTGAGCCCACCCCGGTCGTTTACTATCCTGATCCCGCCGATCTGACCGGTTTTCCGGCGGTGGTTGGCTGCATCTAGCGTCGGCATCCAGATAGCTTTCCCCCCGAACCGTAAAGATGTCTCAACAGCAGACGGGTTCAGTCCGCCCACAGCCATGTTCAGGGCTATTCCTCCGTAGACCCGGATCCCTTGGGCATGGATGTTTGCCAAAGCAGCCCTGGCTGCCGTGTCCCCGTGGTGACATTTGATCATAATTGCCGACATGCCAACGGCCGCAGCTTCTTTGGCCAGGGTGATATCGTCTGCTTTTCTCGGCACAAGGTCGGGCTTGGAGTGGATGTGCAGATCAATGGCCTTGACCAGAAGGTTTTTTATCGTTGATTCGTCTCTATTCATGGTCCCATAAAGAGTTGCGGGAAAAAAAGCGAAATTTCCGGGATAAATGTGATAAGCCCGAGACCAATCAGGGCCACGGAAAGAAACGGAAGCACCGCTATGGTCACCTCTTCCATGCTCATGTCGGTGATGCTTTGGGCCACGAACAGGTTGTAGCCAAAAGGCGCAGTGATGTAGCCGATGACAAAATTCACGACCACCACCGTTCCGAAATGGATCGGGTGGATAGCGAACTGCTGCGCTACCGGCAGGAGGATGGGTACAATGATGACAATTGCGGCCGGGGTATCTAAAACAGAACCGATAAAGAGAAAGAGGAGATTGACGAGAAGGAGGAACACGATCTTATTGTGAGAGATGTTCAACATGGTCTCAGCAGCCCAATGCGGAATCCTGGCGGCGGACATGAGCCAGGCAAAGAGATAGGCCACGGCAATGACAAACATTATCATCGCAGATACCGAAGCGGTCTTGGCAAAGCACTCGTAGAGTCCGCGCAGGGTAATCGTCCTGGTGATAAAAAGACCGACCAGAATGACATAGATACTGCCGATGGCACCGGCCTCAGTGGGAGTGAACACCCCGGCATAAATCCCTCCAAGAACCAGAATCGGGGCCGCCAGGGCGAGTTTAGCCCGCCACAGGGCGTGACTGATACTTTTCAGAGTAGGCTTTGCTTGAGAAATCGGGACCTTTTCCACCTTAGCCTTGATGACGCAGATAACGCAAAGCAGAAAGGCAAAGAGCAGGCCTGCCCCGAGGCCGGCGAAAAAGAGTCTGACGATAGATTCCTCAGCCACAACGCCGTAAATGATCAAAGGGATACTCGGAGGGATGATCGGCCCTAAGGCGCCGGCGGCTGCCGAGGTCCCGACTGCGAACCGCTTTGAATATCCCGTTTTGACCATCTCAGGGATGGTGATGGAACCGATGGCGGCAACAGTCGCCGGACCGGAACCAGAGGCTGTGGCAAAGAGCATGGAAGAGATCACCGTTCCGATGGCCATGCCCCCTGTGAGGAAACCGAAGACTTCTTTTCCCAGGTTGATCAAGGCTTCTGATATATTGGTTTTTTCAAGGGCCACACCCAAGAGGACATAAAAGGGAATGGCCATCAGGGCGAAGTTGTTGATCCCGCTGATCAGGGTCTGGGGAAACATCATGAAGGACTGATCCAGGAGGAACAAACCCACAATGCCCGAGATCCCGAGAGAAAATCCAATCGGGACCCGGATGAGGATCAGAAGTACAAAGATGAGCAGCAGGAGGATGGCGATAATACCGTTACTCACGCTTCCTCCTTCGAACCATCTTTCATCCCGGCCAGGGTTATGATTTTGAATAAGGAGTACAAAATGATGAGTCCGCCGGAAACAGGCAGGGCAAAATTGATCCACATGGTGTTGATCTCCGCGGCCGGCGTGGTCTCAAAGCTGAACATCAGGGCATAGTTGTAGCCGTAGTAAACCATGAAAAAACCATAGATTCCGGCCAAAATCAGGGCAAAGATATGAATGCCTTTCCGAATAAGGGGAGGACTTCTTTTGGTAACAAGATCAAAAGCGATGTGGGAGTCCTCTCTGAGTCCCAGGACAACACCGAGCAGGGTAAACCAGACGAAAACGATACCGGCTACTTCTTCCGGCCAGGAGAGGGCGCTCTGAAGGATGTACCGGAAGAAGACTTCCGTACCGATCAAGAGCACCAGAGTGGCCCCTTGAAGAACGAGGATGAATGTCAGGAGCCGGCTGAGATAGATGTCTATGAGCTTGAGCATGGTAAAAAAATACGTTCCCTGCCGCAAGTGCGGCAGGGAACGAAAAGAAGGTTATCTTTCAGCGGACATTGCTCCTGGCTTCAAGCACCGTCTCCAGGACATCTTTGCCGATCTTGTCTTCAAAGTCCTTGTACATAGGTTTGACGGCATCTTGAAAGGGTTTCTTGTCAGGGACTTCGTTGATTTCCATCCCTTTTCCCTCTAATTTTTCCAGAAAATTCGAGATGATACCCTTCAGGGCATCACGTTCGTAATCAGCTGCTTCCTGGGCTGCGCGGGCAATAAGGCCCTGTTCCTCTTCGGTAAAGGAGTTCCAGCGTTTTTTAGAACACATGATGATCAGCGGGGAGTAAGTGTGTCCGGTCAGAGAAAGGTACTTGGTCACTTCATAAAATTTGTTGGAGTAGATGACTGGAATGGGGATTTCCAACCCGTCGACAACCTTTTGCTGTACAGCGGTGAAGACTTCGCCCCAAGGCAGAGGCACTGCATTGGATCCCAGCGACTTGAATAATCCAATATAAATCGGGGTCTTCATGACCCGGAATTTGATGTCTTCCGTATCTTCAGGGGTCATGATCGGCCGCACATTGTTGATCATGTGTCTGTATCCACCCTCGGAGAAGGCCAGACCTTTTATGTTCATTTTTTCCAACTTGGAGAGCAGCATCTTTCCGGCCTCTCCGTCAAGAACCTTATGCGCCACCTCGCGGTCGGCAAACATAAACGGGAGGTCCAGGACCATGAATGCATTGATAAAGGAGCCCACAGGGGCATTGGTGATCACGCCCAGATCCATGGTACCCATGGTCAAATTCTTGATCATGTCCCGTTCATTGCCGAGCTGGCCACTGGGGAAAATGTCCACTTTGAATTTCCCCTGGGAATATTCTTCAATCAATTCGGCGAACTTTTTGCTCGTGATGTTATACGGATCGTTTTCAGTGGCTGCGGTTACAAACCCAAGCTTCAGATTATCCGGGTTTGCGTAAACCGAAGGACAAAGAAGGACTAAACTGAAGATGACAAAAATGAGGGTTGTAAAGAATGATTTGTTCATATTGTTTCCTCCCTTTGGTTTGGTGAAAGGACTTGTCGACCCTTCAAATGGTTAGAGCTCCAGGGGCTTGTGGGCAAGATCTTAATAAATATAAGATATATGTCAAGATGAAATATAGCTTAGCATCTTATCATACAAGTTTTGATTTTGACATACCCGGGTGATCGTCCTACAAAAAGTACATGCAGACAATGAATCTCCGGCAAAAGCGGGAAAAGCTCCTGGATACTTACCGGCAGCACGACGAGCAGGGGGCTTATTTTAGAGAAAAGGCGGTGTGCGGGCCGGGCTGCGCCTATTGCTGCACCCACTATGGCCATCTGGACGTGACCACCCTGGAAGGGCTCATCATACTGAAAAAGATCAAGACCTTTGCTAAAGCAGAGCAAAACCGGATTCAGAAGCGCATCTTCAAGAACAAACGGGACAAGGAGGCGAAGAAGCCTTCGGTCTGTCCATTCCTCACCCCGGACAAGACCTGCCTGATCTATGAGCAGCGTCCCTTCAGCTGCCGGCAGCTCTACTCCCTCAAAATCTGCGGCGAGCACGGTCCCCTGGTCCACCCCCAGGCCGTGGCTCAGGCCAGGGAAACCGTCAAGCGCATCCAGCAGCTCGATCATACCGGCTATTCCGGCCATCTGAGTTACGTCCTGGCTCTTCTGGAGCAGAAACCTTTTTACAGGCTCTACACAGCAGGCGGATTCGATCCTGCCGGTATCGCCGGCTTCGGCAAATCCCACTCACTTAGCATCAACAGGCAGAGTGCGGGTGGGAAGGAATAGATCACCGCTTGTTAATCCCTTAGCCAATCTGGAGGTTTGATATGAAATCCTATCGCAAGGAACTCTGGTTCAATGTCAAAAAGCGCAGGGAACTGATCAACATCACCCCGGACGTCAAGCGCTGCCTGCAGGAAAGCGGTGTTCAGGAGGGGCTGGTCCTGGTCAACGCCATGCACATCACGGCCTCGGTCTTTATCAACGACGACGAATCCGGCCTGCATCACGACTACGAGGTCTGGCTGGAGAAGCTGGCTCCGCACGAACCGGTCTCGGGATACCGGCACAATGTGGGTGAAGACAACGCCGACGCCCACATGAAGCGCCAGATCATGGGCCGGGAGGTGGTGGTGGCCATCACCGAGGGCAGACTGGATTTCGGCCCCTGGGAGCAGATCTTTTACGGCGAGTTCGACGGTGGCCGGGAAAAGCGGGTTCTGGTCAAGATCATCGGCGAATAATACCGATTTGCAGTCAGGGCCAGGTCAATAAATCTATACTTCTATAAGAACAGACAAGGTGAGGGCTCCATAAAATCATCCTGCCTGCAAACTGGTGTCAAGGATCTGATCTTTTTGAAGGCAAATATACCAGAAGTTGGCATAAATTGCGGTTTGTATACGACCGTAAGTATAGTATGTATCTCTCTACAACTTATTCAAATTATTTTTGAAAAAGCTTGAAGTTGACTCTTCCCAGGAAGCGGGATATAGAAAAGACTTTTCAGTATCCATGTTTTGAATGTGTCCCTGATCACTAATTCATTGCAGCAATATTCCATTTTAACCAGTCATTAACAAAGCCATGCCCCGGATAACAGCCACAAACAGTCTGACGGACGTCTCCGGCCTCCTGGTGGGGCATTATACCGATTTTCAGGCCATGAGCGGAGTGACCGTGATCATCTGTCCGGAAGGGGCAGCGGCCGGGGTCGATGTCCGGGGGTCCGCCCCCGGGACCAGGGAGACCGACCTCCTTGATCCGGTCAACCTGATCGAAAAGGTCCAGGCCGTGGTCCTGTCCGGGGGCTCGGTCTACGGCCTGGCCAACTGCGATCCGGTGGTCGGTTGGCTCGCGGAGCGGGGCTACGGCTTTCCCCTGGATGAAAATCACGTGGCCCCCATTGTTCCGGCCGCGGTCCTCTACGACCTGGGTCGGGGCGAGCGCTTCATCCCCGCCATCAATCGGTCCTGGGGCCTGGAGGCCTGTCAGCAGGCCTCCAGCGATCCTGTACCCTCGGGCTGTCTGGGGGCGGGCACCGGGGCCCTGGCCGGAAGCATCAAGGGGGGGCTGGGCTCGGCCGGACAGGTCCTGGATTCAGGACTGACCGTGACCGCCCTGATCGCGGTCAACTCCAACGGCTCGGTCATCAATCCGGAAACCGGCCTCCCCTGGGAAATCGGACTGGAAGAAGACGGGGAGTTCGGATCTCAGGGCAGGCGCAGGGTCTGCCTCCCGGAGGCCCCTGAATCCAGTCCGGGCCGGAACACGACCATCGGGGTCGTGGCCACCAACGCGGTCCTGAGCAAGGCCCAGGCTACAAAGGTGGCTCAGATGGCCCAGGACGGCCTGGCCCGGTCCATCCGGCCGGCCCACACCATGTTCGACGGGGACGCCATTTTCTGTCTGGCCACAGGGGAAAAACCGCTTGCCGACGAGGAGGGATTTTTCCAGGTCAAAGAGGCCCAGGCCGTGAACGAACTGGGGCAGGCCGCTGCGGACTGCACCTCGAGGGCGATCATCCAGGGAGTGCTCTCGGCGCAGAGTCTGGCCGGAATAGCAGCTTTTTGCGATCTGGCGGAGAAGGGGTAGGGGGAAGAAAGGGGGAAGAAAGGATTCGAGGATTCAAGGGTTCGAGGGGTCGAGTGGCGGAGAGGGGGGAAGAAAGGATTCAAGGATTCGAGGATTCAAGGGTTCGAGGGGTCGAGTGGCGGAGAGGGGGGAAGAAAGGATTCAAGGATTCGAGGGGTCAAGGGTTCGAGTGGCGGAGAGGGGGGAAGAAAGGATTCAAGGTTAGCGGAGAAGGCTGTCAAGGAATGCTGAAGAATTATAAAGAATTAAAGGTTTGGCAAAAATCATATCAGCTGTGCCTTGATCTGTATAAGGCAACGAAGCCTTTTCCCAATAATGAACATTTTGGACTGACTTCCCAAATCAGAAGAGCTGCCGTATCTATTCCGAGCAATATTGCTGAAGCGATGGTTTCATACTAACCTCCTATAAAGAAAATTTACTTGAGGAGAGGAAATTGATTTAAGTAACCAACTGTTTTTGTGTTAATTCTTAATCCTTTTTTCTTGCCTTTTGTGACATAAATGTACTCTAAT
>JAIPDR010000178.1 GCA_021737615.1 Desulfohalobiaceae bacterium
CCTCACGCATTCCTGCCGATCGAAGAATATTCCTGCAGGACCACCCCCGACCTGCCCTGCATGACAACTCTGCCCTTCTCCAGCCAGACCAGTTCGTCGCACTCTTTGACCGTGCTCAGGCGATGGGCGATGATAATCAGGGTCTTTAGCCCCTTGAAGCTATAGATGGTCTGTAATATCGATTTTTCAGTAACCGAGTCCAGGGAGCTGGTGGCCTCGTCGAAGATGATCACCTCGGGCTGCTTGTACAAGGCCCTGGCGATGGCCACCCGCTGCCTTTGTCCTCCCGAGAGCCGGATTCCCCTTTCACCGACAAGGGTATCGATACCCCGGGACAGCTCGTCCAGGAATTCCATGGCCGCCAGACGGCAACATTTTTCGACCCGGTCACGGTCTATTTCCGCCTGGATATAGCCGAAAGCTACATTCTCGGCAAGTGTTCCATCATAGATATATGGCGCTTGAGGAACATACCCGATACAAGCGATCCAGTTGTCCACTAGATTATGCTCCAGGGGCCTGCCGTCGATGAGTATCCTGCCGGATTGCGGTTTGAGCAGACCGATGACAAGGTCCACCAGGGTGCTCTTGCCGGCCCCTGAAGTGCCGATGATCCCGAGTGTGGAGCCTTTTGCAACCCTCAGGCTCACATCTTTGAAAACAGATTTCCCGTCTCCAGGATAGGCAAAGGACACCTCTTCCAGGCGCAGTTCGCGTTGAAAGTCGAGACAGGAATGGGTGCCCTGAAGGAATTTCTGCGGATTATCCAGCCGGGAACCGATGAATTCAACATACTCCAATTCCTTGGCCACATAGGGAAAGGAGCGGCGGATGATGCTCATACTTTTAACCAGCCTGGTCAAGCCGGGCAGGACCCTCCAGGCGGTCACGGCCAGGAGAGCAACGGTCCCGGTGATGACCCCGGTGGACAGGTCCATGAAAAAAAGCATGAGGCAGATAGAGCCGCAGATCAGTAAAAAACCGACGGATTCCAGGATCAGGACCGAAGATTGATTGAAAAACTCCAGCCAGCCGTAATAATGGGCAAAGGGCTTGGCGTTTTTTGAAAAATTGTCTGCAAAGGACCGTTCGCGCTGGGCCACCTTGATATCCTTGATGCCGTGGACTGCCTTGGTGGTCTCCAGGTTCATGTTCTCTTCATAGATCCGGCAGCGGGTGGACATCAGATCTATCTGTTTGCGCACCGTGACATATATAAAGTAGGCCGAGCCGCCCAAAACCACCAGGACCAGCAAAGAGATGACCGGCTGCACAACGAGCAGAGCCGCCAGCATGACCGCGATCATGATCAGGTCCCGCAAGCCCTTTAAACAGGGGGCCATAAAATCCCGGCCGATATAGCGCCGTCTCTCGACTGCATAGACGAGGTCGGCGGTGTTTTTCTGCAAATGCCAGTCATAGGGCAGATAGAGAAATCCCTGTAAGAGAATATGGCCGAAAAAGGATTCAACCTGGGCGCTGAATCTGGAGATCCAGTACATGGTCACCCCTTTGATCCCGTTCTTGAGCGTGACCAGGAAAATGACCAACAGGCTCAGGCCGAGGATCAAAGCCTGCGGGGTCAGGGGTGAGGCCGGAAAAAAGGTGTCCTGAAAAAAACCGAAGTACCTGGAGTCAAGGACCGTACCGGGATCTGAGACAGCCGAGGCAAACAGGGCGATGGATGCCAGGGACAGGGTTTCGAATAGGGCGAAAACAATGATCAGCCCCATCAGCATATAAAACCGGGTGCGCTTTTTATTGGGCAGGTAGTGAAAGATCCTGCCGAAAAGATGAAAAAAATCAAATTCGAACTGTTTCAGGGACATGGTTATTCGACCAACTCCAGCCACTGTTTATAAAAGCGGTCCACGGAAAAGGCAGCCGCACGTTCCTTGGCTGCCCTGGAATATCTGTTCCTTAGGTCCCCGTTTTCATGCAGGGTCAAAATGGCCCGGGACATGGCCTCCTGGCCGGCCCTGGCAGATTCGAGAACCCCTTTGCTTTTCCGGTCAAAACAGGGCACCAGGATCCCGTATTTAGTTGGGGTCATCTCTGTTATCTCCCCATAGTCTCTACTGTATTCATCCAGGATCTCCCGGGGTCCCGAAGGGCAGGCCGTGGAGATCACCGGCAGTCCAAGGGTCATGGCCTCCAGAAGGGCATTGGGAAAGCCTTCGGCCAGCGAGGACAAAACGAAGATCGAGGACCGGCCCATCCAGGCAAAGGGGTTGTCCTGATACCCGGGCCAGTGCACGAAACGATCTATATCAAGGTCGCGGCTCAGCTGGAGCAGCTCCTTTTTGAGCGGGCCGTCACCCAGAATGACCAGCCGGAGATCAGGGTGTCGAGAATGAACAGCCCGGAAGGCAGGCAACAGGTGCTGGAAACCCTTGGCCTTCACAAGCCGGCCGCAGGCCAGGATAACCGGCTTGTCGAAAACAGGAGCAAATTCAGCCGGAAGCGGCTTTTCAGCCATACTCAGCAGCAGATCCCGGTCGCAGTTATTATGAATAACGGAAATCTTATCCTCGGGAACAGAAAACAAGGCCTGGAAATTGCGGGCCGCCTCCCTTGAATTGAGATTGATACCTTGAGCCCTTCGCAAAAACAGGGGATACAGCAGTCGAATCAATACCCTTTTTGGCAGGGGCTTGGCGGCCAGAGCCATGGACAAATGCTTGCGGATGGAGATGATCCGCCGGCGCCTGCCCAAAGACATCAGGGAGAGGATGTTGGCCCGCTCCATGAAGCTTATGAGGACTCCGGACTTCAACCGTCTCAGGACAAAGTGCAGCCTGACCCACTGCCAGGGAGCGGACAGCACTTTCCGAAAGGTGTTCCTGGCGGCATCCGCCTTACCCAGGGCGATGATGCGCCCGGACAGCTCAGCCGCCCTTCTTGGATCTCCATGGACAGGCACCTCCCGATTGCCGTCCAGGGTCACGAGGTGCACCTCGATTCTCAGGTTCTCAAATCCGTCCAAGAGCCGCAGGGCCATACTCTGGGCCCCGCCCTGTTCCAAGGAGCCGATGAGGATAACAACCCTGGCATGCATATTCATCTTTGATAGATCTTACATTTTCTAAAGGGCCGGCCACTCGGAAAACCTGCGCCTGTCCGGGAATACGAGGGCAAAACAGCCCGGACCCCTTTTCTAGTCAGTTTTGACCGGATTCCATTTGACCACCTGCCGGCCGCTCACAAAATCGATAACCCCTAAAAACGATCCATAGTTTCCCAGCACAAAATAAGTGATCAAGGAGATGCTTTGCCGGACCCGGCAAAGAAGAGCCGGAGCCGGCTCCCACTTCAATGACAGCGGATAGAACAGGCAGGCGGCATAGAAAAGACACTGCAAGGTGAAGAAGATGAGGAAAAAAGATGAGTACCAGGACAACGCAAGAGAACTTAAAAAGAGAGCAATCAGGAAGAGGGGCAGGCACCTGCGCAGGACCTTGTTGATCAGGAGACCGACGGCATAGGCCCCGTAATTGAAGGGGTTCAGGATCGATCTGTGCTTTTGGATCCCGGCGAGACTCCTGCCAACAATGCGCCGCCTTCTTTGAACTTCATGGCTCAAGGTTCTCGAGGGCTTGCCGATCATGGCCACAGCCCCGGGTTCGAAGACAAAGCGATAGCCCTGTTTGACCACACTGAGACAGGAGTAGAGATCGTCCGTGGCTGCCGGATCGATCCGGCGGAAGAGGTCTCTGCGCAGGGCATACAACTTCCCGTCGTTGGAGGTGACGCTTCCCCTTCGGCTCTCCATTTTCTTGATGAGACTGTCGAGCTGAATATACCTGGACTGGGCTTTTTGCAGTGACCCTTTTTCCGGGCCAATCCTTCTCTGTCCACAGACACCGCCGATTTCCGGATCATTAAAATGCCGGACCAGCTTTCGTAGAGACTCGGAGTCGAACAGGGCATCCGCATCGGAAAAGACGAGAATCTCACCTGAGGCACCGGCTGCGGCTTTGTTCAAACCCTCGGCCTTGCCCTTCTGCTCCCCTGCCGCCATGAGCTTTATCCTCAGGTTCTTGTTCTGTCTCAAAATTCGAATGGAACGATCCGTTGAACCATCGGAGAAAAAGATGAACTCAAGCTGATCGCGTGGATAATCGATGGACTCCAGATTGGCCAGTTTTTTCCCGAGCAGATCCCCGGCGTTGTGAAAGACAACGATGATGCTGACCCGAAAAGCTTTGCTTTTTGAAACCTGGTTTTTTTCCACCCCCGGCCCGAAGCCAAAAAACCAGATCCAGAGAAAAAGCGGATAGAGCCCAAAGACCGCCAACAAGCCCAGACCGCTCATCCAGAAGAGAGTCAGGGGGAAAAAATACACCCTCAGGCCCTCACCGGCTTGCCTTGCGGCTTCAAGGAGGCCAGGTCCAGAGCCACCTGGGACAATGGCAGGGCCAGCAGAAACAACTTGTGATCCAGTCCGCTTTTGAACAGGAAGTAGATGAAAACAGCCAGCAACGAGATTCGGTAGGCCCCGGCCAGAGAGGCCATCAGCTGATTTCCGTTCTCGGTGAATAGAAGTTTGGCCCTGGAGAAATTGTAAAGCCCCTGCAGGAGGAGCAAGGCAAAGAAAATTCCCCCCAGCAGCCCAGTTCCGACCAGAATTTCCATATAGGTGTTGTGGGCGGGCCGCTCAGTCAAATCATATTTGCGGGTCTTTTCTGAACGGACCCAGGTCTTGTCAAAAGTCAGGGTCCCGGTGCCCAGGACGGGATGCTCGACAAACGATTTCAGTCCCACCAGCAGGTAATCGGTTCGCCTCCTGGTCGACTTGTCTGCCTCGCTTCCCTCTAGAATGGTTGATTGCCGTTCAAAGTAGGCCTCAGGGGTGAAGGCGATAAAGGCTATACAGAACATGCTGAACAGGGCGATGACCAGTCCCAGGTACCTGGGATGGAAGCGATGCCTGACCTCGAGGATGATCAGAAAACCGACAATGAGCATCGCCAGAAAACCGCCCCTTGACTCCGAGCTGATCACTCCAAGGATATTGACGATCAACAGCAGGACAGCCAAAAGAGCCGATTTCCTGTTCCTGGCGTGCAAGGCCCAATGGACCAAAATGGGCAGAGTGAAGACACACATCAGGGCCATGTTGTTGGCCCCGATGGTCAAGCCCCTTCCTCTTTCCGCTATCTGACCGCCAAAAGGCATGTAATCGAAGAAATACTGCAGGATGCCTATAAAAGAGTTGAGCCCGATGCTCCAGGCCAGCACCACGGGCATGATCCTGGTGAACCCCTTTTCAGAGATCATGAGCAGATTCAGCCCGATAAAGATGTAGCCGATGATCAGGGTATTGAAAACCTCGGAAAACGCTGCGCCGCGGTAAGGCGAAACAAGCGAGGAAATGAGGTTTGCCAGGAAAAAGAGGATCAGCCAGGGCCAGAGGTTGGATTGCAGGCTTTCCGGAATTTTTTTCCGGACGAGGATCATCGGGATAATCAATGCGATTAAGCCCAAAACCAGAAGCCAGTCCACCTTCAGGAAAAAATAGGCATCGGAAATGCTGCGCCATTGATAGTAGGGAATGGTAAATATAATGGCGTAGTAGAGAAACTGAGGCGGAAACAGGGTCAAGGCCGGCTCGGACTGCGTGTCGACCCCCTGATTGAGGGATAAGGCGTACCCGTTACTCATGCGGTTTCTCTTGAAAGAGTGTTATTATCCATTTTGCCCTCCAGCCCTTTGGCTGGAGGGCAAAATGGATATCAGAACTTTGGAATAGAGTAGACCACGGGGATGTTGGAATAATTCTGCAAATCTTCCGGCCGCTTGAAAGTGTGGTCGAAAAACTCAACCAGAAAACCAACCGTCACTCCCACTAAAAGGCCAAGGATCAATCCCAGCGGAATTTCCCGTTTCGGTTTTGGAAAGACTGCCGCCTGTGATACACTGGGTCTGCTCAAGACACTGACGGTAAACAGTTTATCGGCTTTCGTGGTCGAGTTGATTTTGGCTTCCTGCCACCTTTTGGCAAAGGTCATGTAGGATGATTCCAGGACATCGATCTCCCTCTGTATTCTATTGGCCTGTATCTCATTTTCATACAGCTCAACATTTCTGTTCGAAAGCCTTTGGAGTTGGTCTTTCATCTCCTGAACACTTTGCTCCACCCCCCGTAATTCTGCTTTCTTCGTCTGGATATAACGTTTGACCTCCGCCTTGAGGGAGCTGTATGTCTCCTGGATCTGCTGGTTGACGCGCTGAATCTTCTTGCTTTGCGGGGTATAGATATTCAGGAGCTCGCCTTTTTCCATAACCAGTCCCTGCAGCTCTTTTCCCATGTCACCGATATCCAGGTTATCGACTGAAGTGAAGAAATTCATTTCAGAAGAGTTGAGCATTTCCTCCAGGCTCTGGATATAATTCCTGCGCCTTCTCCAGTCGTTCTCCAGCTCGCTCAACTGCCGGACCAGGTTGTCTTCGACCATGAGGTTGCTCTTGATATTCTGACTAAAGTCGGCCGCCTTGGATGCCCTGGATTGCTCGATAAGCTGTTTTTCCAGCTCCTTCAGCTGCTGATCGTATTTTTGGAGCTGATCTCGAAAAAAAGCCGTGGCTTCTTTTGGATTGAAAAGCTCCGTACGATAATCCAGATAGGTATCGAAGAGGGCCTGCAGGATACGTTCTGCTGAACCAGGGTCCGACCAGTTCAACTGCACTTTGATCACGCTTGATTTGGGCACCAGCTGGATCTGCAGGTTGTTTTGAATACGACCTTCCAGGCTGCCGGCGTCTTCCGGGGACACGTACCCTTGTAGTAAAGGACTCTTCAGGGCCTTGACCGTGACATCCTTGGAGGTGATGATCTCCATTTCCGAAAAAAGGTCGTCCTCTCCCACCTTGGTCATTTCCGCATTGACATCTTCTAAGCTTTCCGCACTCTTTAACGGTTTGTTCCTCTTTAGCAGGATAGAGCCCTGCGCGGCAAAAGTTCTGGGCCAGAACAAGGTTATCAAAAGCGCCCCGAGAGTAAAAATGAGGACGCAAAGAACTATGATCCGTTTCTGAATAAAGCCGATGGTGACCAGTTCGCGAAAATAATCCTGGGTCTTAACCATGATTGCTCTCTGTCTCCGGTATCTCAGTCATTGTATTGAATATCTCCGATGCTGGCCCCCCAGCCGTTGAACAGGATCACGTCGGCCAGCTGCCGCATGAGCTCTCCGGTGCTGCCGATGGAGGTTTTGGGCACATAGATCACGTCTTCGGGTTTGAGAAAGAAAAAGCGGCTGCTTGGATCCAGATCCAACAATTTTTTCACATCCAGGGACCTGGCGATCTGCTTCTTTTCATGCCGGCGGAATACAACCACCCGTTTCAGATCCGCCTTGGCGGTATATCCCCCGGCCCTGGTCAGCGCCTCCAGGACATTTATGGGACGCATGATTTCATAGGTCCCCGGATTAGTGACTTCTCCCAGGAGATAGACCACGGAACCGGTCTGCTCGTGCAAAAAGAGATCGGCCTGCATGCCCGGCAGATATTGTGCGTATTTCTCCTGAATGATGTCGTTGACCTGTTTGAGGGTCTTGGTGGCCACCAGGAAATCGCCGATCAAAGGGAAAGTGGCGTATCCGTCAGGCCTTACATTGACCAGTTTGCTCAAGCCGCGGGGCGAGGTGTGCAGATCATTGCGAATCTGCTTGATCCGGGCATTAAATTCCGGAATGGTAACGTAAATTTCAGGTTCCCGTAGGATATCGCTGTATTTTTCTATCAATTTCTGGCGTAATTCCTGCACAGTCAGACCCACGACATGGATTTGCCCCAGATATGGTAAGACGATATTGCCGTTGGGTAATACTTCCTGCGTTTCGTTTAATTGCGGTACATCGACAAACTTAACACTCACCGTATGATATAAAGTGATAGAAAACCTATCAACCAGTTTTCTTTGTATTTGAAAAAGAACATCGAGCACATCGCCTGCAGCGATACGGTATCTACTGAAAAGATCCAGATCTGAAGGATATGTTCCCTGATCAAAGGAAAAGGTGGTTCGTTGAAAGGGCACTTCGCCTTCCGGGACCATCTTTTTTTTAGAACATCCCAGGCCAAAAGATAACAGAGTTATTATAACCTGAGTTAATCGATTTTAGTGCATAAAAAGCCCTCCACATTTGGGCAACTTTCTGATATAAAGGACTTTGTTGCAAACAAGTACAAACAGAAAGTTGCACCCAAAAAGTGGAGGGCCGTATGAACAAGCGTAGCAAA
>JAIPDR010000012.1 GCA_021737615.1 Desulfohalobiaceae bacterium
CATGATGATCCCCTTCACAAACCAGTTTGGCGTAGTCCAGTTCAGCCTGACTGATATAGACCTTGGCCCGTTTGAAGAGAGGAAGATTCAGGATGTGGTCGAAATGAAGATGGGACAGAACAACGTGCTTGATGTCCGCCGGCGTCAGTGCTCGTTGGGTCAGGGCATCAACCAGGAGGTGGCGGTCGGCCTGATGCCCGGTGTCAAACAAAGCCCATTCGCCGTCCAATAGGAAGAGCACGACCGTGCAATAGCCCAAAAAACCCCTGCTGGTCTTTCCCGGAATTCCCGATAGCAGGACATCTATGTCGTCGAATCCATTGCGTTCATTCATGACGTTTCCCGGATTTAAACAACTTCTCAGAATCAATCTGGAGAATCCTCAGCCAGTAATGACCAGTGCACATTCAAAGCCTTGGCTGATGGCCTCGAAAATCGATCCTGGCTGCCTTGCATCGCCGACCAGGTGGATTCTTTGCTCCCGATCATGCAACTGGTTGTAGAGCTCGTTTGAGCTTTGATAGCCGAGGGCCAGGACGATCCTCTCATAGGGGCCGAGTTCAACCGAGTGCGAATTCAGCTCCACTTGAACCATAGCGCCACGAACCTCTTTCAGCAGGGCCTTGGTCATGATGACTCCCCCGGCTTTTATAATCCGGTCCTGAATGAGCTTGACCCTGAGAGGAGCCAGTCCTTGACCAAGCACATCAGTCATTTCGAGTACCAGGACGTCTGCTCCCTGACTGATCAGGAAGTCGGCCGTCTCCAGCCCTACCAGGCCGCCTCCGATGACTGCATACCTTCCCGGTGCCACCTGGTTCTGGAGCAAAAGTTCCTCGGCGCTGACCACCCTCTCGTTATCTATCCCCGCGAGGTGTGCGGGAAGCAGCGGCCTTGCACCGGTAGCCATGATCAGTTCATCATAATGCTCGTTCTCAAGAAGATCCTGATCGGCCTCCCGAGCAGTCTCCAGTTGAACCCCTGACTCGAGGGCTGAATGAATTAAATACTCTCGCAGCTCGCTCAATGGTTTTTTGAAAGGGGGCCGGGCAGCTACAGCAAGAGCACCGCCGCATTGAGGGGCTTTTTCCAGAATTTTCACCTGCGCACCGCGCTGAGAAGCGACATGCCCGGCTGTCAAACCCGCCGGGCCTCCTCCTATGACCAGGACCTTTGTTTTTGCAAGTAAGGGGTCCATGTGCAGCAAATCCCTTCCCACGTAAGGGTTCACTGCACAGCGAACACCTTGTCCTTGCTGGATACAACTCAGACAAAAATTACAGGCAATACAGGGCCTGATATCGCTGTAACGCTCCTCCTTGATCTTGGTTACATAGCGTGCATCGGCTATCAAGGCTCTGCCGGCGGCTGCGATATCCATATGCCCGTCCTCGACCGCTGCCTTAAAATACTCCGGCCTGTCCAATCTGCCAACGCCGATCACAGGAATGGAAACCGTTTCTTGCAGCGCCCGGGCCAGGGACAGCTCCGAGCCCCGCAAGACTTCTGTAGTTGGGGAAATGCGAAAATGCGTCTCCCCTATGCCTGCCGAAGCGCTTATGTAGTCAACTCCCGCTTCTTCCAGGCGAGAACCTATATGCAAAGCTTCGTTGATAATAAGCCCATCCGGAACAAACTCGTCCAGACTCAAACGGACTCCGAGGATAAGATCCCGGGGCAACGATGAACGAATGCCATCGACCACTTCCAGAAGCAGACGCATTCTGTTCTCCAGTGGGCCGCCGTACTGATCGCCTCTATGATTGAAATGGGGTGACAGGAAAAAGTTGAGCCAGTAGTCGTGACAGGCGTGGAGTTCGACAGCCTTGAATCCGCAGCGCTCGGCACGCCGGGCTGCATCGACAAAGGCCTTTTTGTAGGTCCCTATTTCCGCCAGCGAATACGAGGCTGGATATCTCGAGGTGCTTTTGAAACTGAGTTGGATACCCACTTTGGTATGCGAGGATAGTCTGGCCGCCAGGTTTTCCAGTCCCCCGCAGAGTTCATCACGATCCACACCCAGCTGACCGCTAAATCCCCTGCCGTCCTCATGCACATAGCTGGCCCCTAAGACAATATAGCCGACATCAGATCTGGCCCGGGCCAGGTAAAAATCAGTGAAAGACGGTGTGACCGTACCGTCCCGGCCGGCCATGTTGATGACCATGGGCGCCATGGCTGTTCTGGTGCTGAGCTCCAGGCCTCTTATGGACATGGGAGTAAAGAACTTCATAACCGTCCCCTTCTTCGAACCGGATCATGTCAGTAGACATATCCGAACCGGCATACATTTTTGCAACAATATTGTTAACAAAATTTATTATAAAAAATCGACCACTGTCAACATTTTCAAAACGAGGCTTCTCCCCGAGACTGCCTGAATGAACCTGTATAGATTTGCTATAAGCCTTTGAGAATGCGGCTGCTTGAAATAGCCTCACTTGTATTGAGGAGCGACAGGTAGAAATTCTTTGCGTGGCTGATATGCTTTTCGGCAAGCCCGTTGAGCTTGTCCCGATCTTTTTCCTCTAGCGCATCTACCATGAGGACATGTTCTTCCATAACATTTTTCAATACTTCAGGAGAGGACCAGGCTGTATAACTGAGTATCTGGCAGCGCTTGCGCAGGTCAACGATCATCTGCACCAAGGTCTCATTTCGGCTGAGGTTGAAGAGGTAGTGATGGAATTTTTTATCAGCCGCAATCATTTCCTCGAAAACGTTGCCCTCGTAGCATTCCCGCACTTTCCAGACCAATCCCCTCAGGTGCTTGATATCTGAATTGGTTACATTTTCCAGAGCCATCTCTCCAGCCAGTTGTTCCAAGGTTTTCCTGATGACGAAGATCTCTTCCACTTCTTTCTCAGAAAGTTCGTTAACAAAGGCGCCCTTGTACGGAACAACCGAGACCAGGCCTCTGGCTTCAAGAATCTTCAGGGCATCCCTGATCCAGTAACGGCTGGCACCAAGAATCTGGGACAAGTTGTTTTCCACCAGCCTTTCACGAGGCTTGAACACGCCTGTAAGTATCATGCGCTCCAGGTCGGCCAGGACTTCTGAAAATTGTTTCTTCTTTGGAGACTTCTCGTTTTGATTTTTTGAAATTTCTGTCTTCGGCATAGTCGTTTTTCAGTAAAACTTGGTTTGTATGGGTGAAAAAAAAGTTCAGAAGAATATCAAAAACCGCTCACCACGCTCAACTTATTGTGCACCCCGGTCACTTCTTCATGCTCTCTTGCAGTTTTTTCCGCTATCTGTGAATCCTTTTGGCTTCGCACAAAACCTTTCAGCGTAACCTCCTTTCCTGAATCAGCCGAGACCTGGACGGCTTCATACATGGATACCGAACTCACCAGTTTTCTCACTTTGCTTTCGACCCTCTTGGCAAAGGCCAGATTTTTCAACTCCTCAAAAGATCCCTCCGATTCCTGCGAATCCTTTCCGGTAAAGGCAGTTACCAAAACCTCGCTTGCCGATTCTTCGTTGTAATAAGCAGTGTTCAAGCAAAGGTCATAGAGCATCGGATCGTCCGGATCATAATTGTAAATGGACCTGAAAACATGTCTTCTTCTCGAATCCTGTTTTTGGAGGAATTCCAGGGCGTCACTCTCGGTGATCCCTTTCGTCTCCGCGATCCGTTTGACCTTCACATCTACAGGGGCGACGATTCGGACATGCAATATGCCTGGTATGTCCTTCAAAACGATTTGCATCCCCCTGCCGAGCATAACGACTTTTCCCCGGCTTGCCAGTTCATAATTAAGCCCTTCAAAAAGACTCCTGTACGCAGGTCTGTCAAAAGAAAACCGCTCTATGATAGATCTGAAGCTTTCCTGTTCATAAGCGGAACAAGCGTCCTTGTAATCACTGTCGCAGTCTTCGGCAAGCCTGTGGATTTCCGCTTCGCTGATGAACTGAAAATCGAGCTTTCCGGCCAGCAGTTGAGCTATTTCATCCCCTTTGCTGCCGGTTTGTCGGGACACAGTAACAGCAAACATATCACCGAACCACCTTTTTCTTAAAACACTCAACCTCTTTCTGCAGCAGACAGGAGGATACATGTCATTCTTGAACCACTCCCTGTCTGAGCTTTCGGACGTGCCTATCGACCATCGAGAGAGCACCTGGAAACATCAAAAAGGCTCTATTCTTCCCTGGTGGTCGAAGCTGAGCCTCTTTGGAACATTGTCTATGTCAACCCCGCCCAAAGCCTGCAACTCGGGCAACAAGGCCTTTGTCACCCAAAACCGTTTCAGCTTCAAGGTATTGATGATTCTGGCCATACGCAGGGGCTTATCTTCGGGTATAAATGCCAGGGCCGTTTCCACTGCCTGCCTGTCGTCTTCCAAGGCAACAGGAATCCGGCTGCTTGCCCAGATGCCTGTGGTCAAGGCATTGGTATAGGTGACATCGTAATCAATTTTCGCAACGACCTTTTTTGTTGTCAAATCCGCCATCCCTATTCCCAAAGCGTTCCCATGGGACTCTTGGCTTATATCCAGCACGATCAAGGTCCGATAATCAGGAACCCGCTCTCCTGCGTCGCGCCGCCACGATCCAATCACATTCGGGTCCATGCCCGCACCGCTGATATTCTTCCCGATCTCATCAACGAGGAGTATATCCAACTCCGAAAACGGAATCTTAGGCAGGAGGATTCTGGCCTCTTGCAGAAGCTCTTCGTCTGCCCTGGCGAACTCTTCAGGAAATACCAGGCGCAGCGTCCAGATTTGTTCATTGCTGTTTTCGACGAGGGCAAGCCCCCCCAGCACCGAAATTTCACTCATAATCTTTTTTGCTGCAGGCACTATGCTCGAGGCAAGGGAGTATTTGTGCATTTCACTCGCTCCCTTGTGCTTGCCGCAACCCACGGCAAGCATCTTACACAGACCGGACTCTACGCTGGAACGAAAGGCAGTATGGGGCTTTACTCGATTTATGAGCATCAAATGATCCGCTTCCAGCACATCCCTGGCAAGAAATGCTTCGGCACCGGATTCGGTTTTCCCCAGGGATTGGACCTCCATGCTCGAGACCACGGGGGCACCCACACTTTGTTCGGTCACGCCGAGTCCATTCAAGACCTCTCTCTGTCCCTGGGCAGTGGCCCCTCCGTGCGATCCCATCGCAGGAAAGATAAAGGGATGCAGGCCCAAGGCTCGAAGATTCTCTACAACCGTGGACACGAGCAAAGCGAGGTCGCAAATACCCCGTGAGCCCACAGCAACAGCAACCCTCTCTCCGGGATGAATCCGGTCCTGGAGAGACTTTTTCCTATCCCGAAACTCCTTGTCGATAGCTGCTGCGGCATCCTTGACCGCAGTCGTATCAAATTGTTGATGTACTTCATACATCTCGGGGAATTCACGTGTCATGCCACTCTTCCTCTCCAAGACCGATTTGTTTCCTTCATATTCTCCCCAGGATTCCCTGAAGAGTCGCCCGGGAATTCCATATTATTCAGGAAATTGACAAGCACTGAGCACTTCTTGAATGGCGCTATCGCTTAATTTCACATAATCATTATCCATAACTTCATCCAACATGGACTGGCTCCAGACGTCGTAGCCCGGATTTTCCTCAAAAATCCAGGTTTCATATGCAGGTTCTATGACCACCTCAGGATCAAACAGCCACCCTATATCAAACACCACTTCCGGTCTCCTGCTCATAAAAACCAGTTTGCCCCGATAGTTTTTACCGTCTGCCATATAGACATTGGGGCAGGTATAATCAATCCTGATATTTTCTCGATACAGGGCCGCCTCTGCAAATTTTTGAATAATATCGGGATGTACACTGGTTCGAACGTTTATGTGCATGTGGTTCGTTGTGGGCATAACCGGAAATTCCAACCCCTTCAGAAAATGACCTGATTTGAAATAGTCTTCAAGCTTTTTCCCTTCTTTGGATCCCACTTCAGAAAAAGGGAATTGCCGACAGAATTGATTGATATACCAACGGTTCCAGACCAACAGATTGCAACCGGATTCTCCACTTTCAATCGGTCTCAGGCCAGCTTCACTGTTGAAAAACCACTGATAATCAAAATGAGGTTTCCCTTTCGGCTCAACGCCATGAAGACTTCCCATCCCTTTCTTGGGAGCCATATGATCAATCTTCCTGACTGAGGGCCAGCCCATCCGCGCAAAGTATTCTTTCATCAAGTTCTCCAGCGAATCTGGATGAACCGAAGTTTCCACATAGGAATGTATATGGCAGCCTGTCGGATCAGGATCCTGCAGAGCGGAACAAAGCCTTCTCCAATGGTCGGAATCGGCAAAATACCATTTGACTTCTTCAATGATTTCTTTTTTTTCCATTTTTTACCTCCAGAAGATTTTGAATCATCTATTTTTGGTCATAAGATCCTGGTTTAACAGGAGGACTGAAGACACTGATCAGAACGAGCGGCTCATTTCCGGTATTCTTGACGCCATGCTCAACCCCTGGTTCAGTAAAAACCGTCACGCCAGGTTTCAGGGTATGGGTCTGATCTCCGACAACGGTCTTTCCTGTGCCTGAAATCACATATATAATCTCTTCTTGATGATCATGCTTATGGGTACCCGGATCACTGCCGGGACTGAAGGTGACCAACCCAAAGATCATGTTTTGGCTCCGGCCCTGTTCAGGACCGACCAGGACTTTCCACAGGCGTCCCGGCAGGTCCAAACCCTCTACTTCCTGTTCATTTATGTAATACATCGATACGCCCCCCAAAGAAATAAATTGCAAAGACCACAAAAATTCATCACGACAATCAGTCGATTAATCCAGGTATGAATAAAGTCAATGAAGGAAAGAGATTGATGACCACTAAAAGTCCAATCATGGTAATAATGATAGGAATCACATTGACTATTGTTTTTTCAACGGGAATGTCAGCCACTGCTGATGCCACGAACAAACAGTATCCGACCGGCGGCGTCAAAAGGCCGATGGACATATTCATAATAAAAATCATGGCCATATGCAACGGATCTATGCCCAGGGCCTGCGTCAGGGGCAGGAGGACTGGAACAACGATGACAGTGGCCACGAGGATATCAATAACCAATCCTGTAATCAAAAGAATAATATTTAATATCAACAAAATGACATATGTATTTTCAGAAATGCCCAACATAAAATTCTTGAACAATTCAGGGAGCCCCGCATTGACCGCTATATAGGTAAATACTGTGGCACTGGCTATAATGATCACCAACTTAGCGGTGGTTTTCACAGAATTTAACAATATTTCAGGCAGTTGCGACCAGGTAAGCTCTTTGTATACATACTTGGCCACTATTAAGGCATAAACTACACCGATGGTTGCGGATTCAGTCGGCGTAAAAATGCCGCTGACGATTCCTCCGACAATAATCAACGGGGTGAGAATAGCAAGGATTGAACGTTTGAAATGATATACCACAGTTGGAAAGGAAAATTTGGAAGTCACAGCAGGGCCGTAGCCTCTTCTTTTACTGATGAAATAGCAGAGCACCATCAAACCGAGACCGATTAGTATACCCGGGATATACCCTGCTAAAAACAGATCCAGTACGGACAGGCCCGAGACCATGGCATAGACAACCATAGGAATTGACGGAGGGATGATATTTCCCAGCGGACCGGCGGTGCCCACCACAGCGGCGGAAAAAGCACGAGGATAGTTGTCTTTTTCCATAGGAGGGACCAAGGCTGAACCGACTGCTGCTGTATCGGCAACGGCAGACCCCGATATCCCCCCCATAATCATGCCCACCAATACGGCAACCATGGAAAGGCCGCCCTTGAAGTGCCCAATGATCGAATTACAAAAATCGACGGCCCGTTGGGATATGCCGCCAATACACATGACTTCTCCAACCAGCACAAATCCCGGAATCGCCAGGAGGGTGAAGGAATCCATGCCGATAAACAGTTGGTGTGCAATGATCTGGAAAGGAAAGTCTCCAAAGTAACAGGCCAGGACCGCTGCCACTCCAAAAGAGAAAAAAAGGGGCAGCCCCATTACTGTGAGAAACAAGAAGACTGCAAAAATATACACCATGAACATAACTATTTCCCTTGATTCGTATCCGATTTAAATCTATCCCTAAGAATATCAATGGTATTTTCAAGGGTATAAAGAAAGATCAAAGCGCCTCCAACTGGAATAGCAAGATATATCCAGCCCATGGCAATATCCAAAGCAGGAGACTTCTCTTCCATGAAAAAGGAAAGAATAGACCAGCCCTGACGGATCAAAACGATACAAAACAAGAGCATAATCACACCCAAAACGGTAAACCAGGCCAGCCGCAGTTTACCAGGCAAGTGCTCCGCGATGAATGTGATTTGTATATGGCTTTGCTCCCGGGTCACCAGAGCAGCACTGAGCATGACCATCCAGATAAAGAGAAATCGGCTAATCTCCATGGACCAGCTGGGGGGATTGTGCAGAACATAGCGCATAAATACCGTATAAAAGAGTATAAGAACGATGACACTCAAGATACTGCAGGAAAGGATCTTCAGTATGCGCTCTATGATATTCAGTGTGTGTCTTATCATCGGCGACCTCAAGAGAGTCCCAGGGCAAGGGATCCCTTGCCCTGGGACAAGCTTCTGCTCTTGGCATTACTGCTCAGACCGATACTCTTGGATAAAATCCATAGCCTTGTCCATGAAATCGGAACCGATCTTGGGCCTGAATTCTTCATATATGGGTCGCGTCCTGTCCCGGAAGGCCTGAAAGGCTTCTTCACTCAGGGAATTGACCTCAACACCCTTCTCCTGCAGCAACTCTTTCGATTTGTCATCGAAAGACTCCTGCTGCTTCCGGGACCACAACAGGCTCTCGGCTGCGGTATTTTTGATCATTTCCTGCTCTTCCGAGGAAAAACCGTCATACACCTTTTTGCTCATGATCAAGGGAGCTGACTCATAGTAATGCTTGGTCCTGGTGGCATAATCTGACATCTCGTACAGTTTCAAGTGGTAGCCCAAACCGTATGTCGTGGAAATGCCATCCACGGTTCCCTGCCTCATGCCCATCAAGGCCTCGCTCCAGGCAAGAGGTGTGGGGACCCCGCCCATTTCCCTGATGATGGACATATCGAGCTTGGTTTCAACCGTGCGGATCTTCAGTCCCTTGAGATCCTCAGGCTGTTCTATGGGACGGGCGTTGTTCCAGATGCCCCGAAAGGACCAGGTGGCCCATCCCAGTCCGACCAGATCCTTCTCTTCCAGCATGGCAAAGAGCTTCTGCCCCATTGGGCCGTCCAGAAAGGCATTGGCTTCATCGTGGTTATTGAAAAGATACGGCAAAGCCACCATAAAAAATTCCGGCACCACATGAGAAAGAACGGACCCGCTCACAACGGCCGTGTCTAAAGTTGCCATCCGACAGGAAGAGATCATTTCTTTATCCCCTCCCATGACTCCGCGATCCAATATCTTGACCTGAAGCTGGCCGTCGGATCGCTCATCCAGCAATTCCTGCCACTTGACCAATGCCTGATGGATGTTTGTTTCCGGAAGAGCCACAGTGGCCACCTTGATCTTCTTGGCTGCCTGGGCCGCAGTAACCGAAAAAACCAAGACAAAGACTCCAACCCAAATGATCCAGCAAAATTTTCGCCATTCATTTCCCCTGTACATAACAACCTCCTTGGTTAAGGGATTTAACGGGAGAGGCAATAATTTGCCTCGGATACCTTTGGTTTTTGGATAATTTTTTACAAGATTGTTAACAATCTATATGACTCAAAACCCTTTGTCAATTTCGATAAAAATTGTTCCGCTTATAGATTTTTCACCAGATCAAAGGCGTGGTGGATGGCCGCGTAGGCGTTGCCCAAGGACTCGTTGTCTCCGAGTTGATGACAAGCGGCATTCGCGGGAAGATGCGAACACGAAATCTCCCTGTTGGATTTCATGCCCATGGCCAGGACGACGCATTTGGCCGGGAGAACCGTCTCGGTCCCTCCCCCGATCAGAGGACGATCAGAAATCATGACTCCATCCCGGAGAATCTCTTGCACCCTGTGCCCGGAATAAACCTCAACGCCTTTGGTTTGCAATCTGGACAACAGGGATTCGCGAACTCCTATTCCCGATAGCATTTCCCGGCCAGGAACCTCCAGGAGCTCGACCACCGAGACGTTCAAACCCCTGTCACTGAGAAAATCCGCTGTTTCCAGTCCTGTTGCCCCTCCTCCTATCACAACAACCGGATCTTGATTCACCTCGTGCGCTAAAGACAAGACATCGTGTGCGGTCAGGACATGGTTGAGGTCAGACCCCGGGATCGAAGGCAAGGCAGGAAACGAACCTTGGGCAAGAAGGTAAACATCGGCATGCATTGAGTTTAAAAGCTCCGGACCGGCTTGCGTGTTCAGGCGCAGGTTCACCCCGAGCCTGATGAGTTCGTGGTGATAGTAGGCCCCGATCTTCAGAAAATCCTGCTTGTGAGGCGGCCTGGAGGCCAAAAGGGTTTGACCGCCCAAACGATCCAGTCTTTCAAACAGCACCACTTCATGGCCCCGCAGTTTAGCCACCCTTGCCGCTTCACATCCTGCGGGGCCTCCCCCGACGATAACCACTCGTTTTCTGGTTGAGGCTGCCGATACCGGCTCTTCATGCTCTCTGCCCACCTGTGGATTGTAAATGCAGGTGATTCCCTGCTGGGAGGGATCGCGCAACCCCCCAAAACAGCCCTGATTGCAGCGGATACAATGGCGTATTTCATCCAAACGATTCTGACGGACCTTTTCCGGCCAGTACGGGTCGGCAATCAAAGGACGCCCCAGGCCGATGAGATCGGCCTTTTTCTTTTGCAGTGCATCCACAGCCAGATCGAGAGTCATTGAATTGCCTACAATCACGGGTACTGAGACTGCTTCTTTGATCTGCGCTGCAGCAGGCAACAATATGCCGCGTGGGACATGGGCCGGTGGAATGGAGATGAAATTCTCGTGGCCCAGTCCGCCGGAGACGTTGATGGCGCTGACGCCATGGTGTTCGAGGGCGCTGGACAGGTGCACGGCGTCCTCAGGAGTGAACCCGCCTGCAGTAAATTCATTGCCGGATATGCGAAAGATCACCGGATAATCCGGTCCCAGTTTCCGGCGAATCGCATCCAGCGTCTCCAGTATGAACCGAAACCGGCCTTCCCTGTTCCCACCATATTCATCCGACCTTTTATTCCAATATGGCGAAAGGAATTCTGACAAGAGACACCCATGGCAGGCGTGAATCTCGACGGCATCGAAATCAGCCTGCCGGGACCTGTCGGCAGCATCAGCAAAGAGCTCGGACAAGTAAGCCAGCTCCGTTGTGTTCAGCTCCTTGCAGCTGGAATCGCTGTCCGGTCCCTGGGCCGAGGCCACGAATCTGGGGAAGCCATTGACATGACGGCGAAAATACAGGCCGATCTGCAGTGCCGCCCGGCTTCCTGCTTCATGGATCCGGCTGGTCAGTGCCGTGAGTCCGGGTATGAAATCCGAATTGAATATGCCCAAGGCATTTGGTATATGAGGCAGGAGTGGATGGATGGAGGCCTCTTCAACGGTAATTAAACCGGCGCCCCCCCGGGCTCGCAGGGCATAGTATTCAATGAGTCGCTTTGTTATCCGGCCATCGTTGGCTGCAAAACGGGTGGACATGGCCGTCATGACCAGTCTGTTTTTCAGCTCGAGCGGCCCGAGAGAGACCTTATGGAAAAGCTGTTGCATTGAGATTTTCCCCTTCAGGGTCTTTTCTCTGATAGTCACTTACACCTTTATCCGGTTTGAGCCCCGGACCGATCGGGACTCAAGCCGGATATCAGCCTTCTATGCCGGCTAAACGCTTGGCTGCCTGTTTCTTTTTGTTGATATCGCTTTCGCGAAACAGGGTGATGCGGTGAGCTTCCGGTGAACCGCCGCCATGGATATTGGATATTGTATCTGCACTTTCCTGCGACAGTTTCTCAATAAAGCGGTACATTTTCATTCTCTTTTCAACAGGAACGTCCTGAGCGCCCTTGAGATATTTTTTCACAAGCTCTCCGATCTCCGGGTTTTGAATATCCCTGTCCGAAGGCAGGTCAGCCACATAACCCCCGGCAATGTCGATCATCAGGCGGATGGCCTCGGTCATTTCCTTCCCCTCGTGGATCTTCGAAGCATTGGCCAGAAGGGTGTCGATAAAGTATGTGCCCGAGGATTGCTGTTTTCCTTCGTAAGACGCCGCCAAGCTGCAGCCATACAACGTCTCGGCCCGATGGATCATATCGATTACTTTCTGCTTAAGATGACCGGCCTTTTGGGTCCCGTTATACTCCATCATGGTCAGGGCGGCACCCGTCATGCAATCGATATTCCCAGCCTTACATCCCCCGTGACTTTGCCTGTGATATGAGGAAAATTTGACCACCGTATCCACGGCAAATTCCGTTTCACCGCAGAGGAATACTCTGTCCCAAGGCACGAAGACATCATTGAATATGAGCGTGGGACAATACTTTGAATATCTGACATTACCGATATCGCATCCCTCTATCTCCCGATGATCAAGGGTTGATCGCCCGACAACATGGATAAGACCTGGGCTGTCGGCGGGAATGGCAAAGGCCACGGCGTATTCTTCATCTCCCTGCCGCAAGGCCCTGGTGGGCAGGACTATGATCTCATGGGAGGAAAGGGAACCGGTCTGGTGGGCCTTGGCGCCGCGGACCACAATCCCGTCATCGCGTTTTTCCACGACATGGAGATACATGTCCTTGTCCTGCTGTTCATGCGGGCTCTGGGAACGATCGCCCTTGACATCGGTCACTCCTGCATTACAGGTCAAATCATTCTTCTGAACATATTCCAGAAAATGTTTAAAGTTCTCAAAATAATTCGTATTGTATTTTTTATCGACGTCATAGCAGACAATGGAGAGTGTGGACAGACAATCCAGACCGGTGCACCGCTGAAAGCACGTTCCTACCCTCTGACCGAGGGTCCGGTTCATCTTCACCCTGGCCACCAGATCCTCCACTGATCCAGGAGGCAAGGTGAAACGATTCACAGGCTCATTGATCAGAGGGCTGTGGGTGACGATCAGATCACGATATTCTTCAAGCTCGGCCAGTTCATAGGTGGCTGCAGTGGCCTCAATCCCGGCACGCAAGCGTGGATTATCCACAATATTGTCGAGCTTTTCCCCAAACATATAGGCTGTTGGCTGCATTCGCCTCAAAGACTCAATATATTCTTGTTTTGATTTTAACGACATAGAAACACTCCTCAAAGTTTTATACTGCATTGATGGTTGACACACACGCTCATCAACTCAAATCGAAGACGGATAGCCAGTAATGGATGTATTGTTCTTTATGAATCCAAAAGTTTCATACTCCTTGCACATTTTCAAACCCCAGATTGAAGGCCTTCAAGTTCAACTCCTCCTTGCCCTTGGGAACCATTTGAGCTACTGCCTGCTCAAGGGCATGGCGTCCAACCACCCGGCTGACACGGCAAAGAGCGCCAAGAATGACGATATTGGCCGTAATAGGGGCTTTGAGCGTATTTCGGGCCAGGGAGGTAGCCGGGATCCTGTAGACATGCTCTATCTCCCCGGGGATTTCTCTGACGATATCTTCATCGATGATCAGCTTTCCATCCGGGTTCAGGGTATGGGCAAACCGTGAAATGGAATCCTGGGCCTGGGCTACCACAATATCCGCAGATTTGACCCTGGGGTAAACAACTGGTTCATCTGAAATTATCAACCATGTAGCTGCAAATCCACCTCTTAACTCTGATGAATAAGCTTGGGTCTGGGTTGCGTACTTCTGCTCAAACCTGACTGCTGCCGTGCCGAGAATCACTCCAGCCAGTATAGAACCCTGCCCCCCGACTCCTGCTATGGTCAGCTCAACTTTGGACATTACCCTGCCTCCATAACACTGTCCTGCAGCTCTTTCCATTGACTACTGAAATCAGGTAAATCCATGTCAACGAATTCTCCGACCACAATCTTCCCTTTGAGCTGCTCCTTGTCCATTTCCCGGGCCTTTTGAATTTTGACGCTGTTTTCTTTATAATACTTCAGCATATCAACTGCTGAACCAAGTTTACTCGCCCGTCCATATTGTACAGGGCACTGCGTCACGGCTTCGAGAAAACCGAAACGTTCCATTTGAAGCATTTTCTTTATGACCCTGACAATCTGACGTGGTTGATACGTTGTCCATCTGGCCGCATAGGGAGCACCCGCTGCAGCCACCATAGGTGCTATATCAAAGGAAGGTTCCAGGGAGCCGTAAGGGCTTGTTATTGTGGTCAGGCCCGGAGGAGTGGTAGGGGCTGTCTGCCCCCCGGTCATGCCATATATCCCGTTGTTGAGAAGAATCACTTTGATGTTAATATTTCTCCGGGCAGCATGGATAAGATGATTTCCCCCGATGGCGCTCAAGTCTCCGTCACCACTCACGACCATGACATTTTTCCCGGGCAAACCCAGCTTGACTCCTGAAGCATAGGCGATAGGCCGTCCATGCGTTGTATGAAGGGTATCGGTGTTGTACAGAGGACTGGGAATCCAGGCTGAACAACCTATTCCGGAAACAAAAATAAAATCATCTATATCCAAACCGGATTCGTCTATAGCCCTTAGAATCGCCTGGCCCACTATTCCGTTGCCACAACCAGGGCAGGTTGTGGTTCTGGTCACATGAGCCCGGGTAAATTTTTTTAGAGGATGTTCGCTTTCCCTCATGCCTGCAGCTCCTTTATATATTGAACGATATGCTCCGGATCGTGAATTTGTCCCAGGATTTCCGGCGGCATAAAATCAACTTTACACCGGGAGGCCGCTTCTGCCTTAATGTAGGGATAAAGCTGCCCTGTGTTATTTTCCAGAACCAATATGGAATCCACCTTTTCGGCTACCCTTCTGACTTCCTCATCCGGAAATGGCCAGCAAGTCAGAAGCCTGAGCGTGCCGATTTGAAGACCTTCCTTTTTCCCGAGCTGGGCTGCCGAACGGGCAGCCCGGGATACTGATCCATAGGTGACCAGGGCTGTCTGGGCCCTATCGCACCCGTCTTCCTCCACCTCAATAATCTGATCTCGATGCTGAATGATTTTCTCTATAGGCTTGGTCACATATCTGTGCATCACCTGGGGATCGGATAAATTCCGCATACCGTGTTCATCGTGACATGAACTGGTGACATTGGCCTTTAAGCCTCGACCAAACACCGGCATAGGCGCTACCTCGGGGTCGAGAAAATCCTGGCGCATGAGGACAGAGTCTGCAGGTTCAGCAATTTTCCTCTGTTCAAGACGAATCTGTTCCGTGGCGGGTATTTCGATTTGTTCCCGCATATGGCCGATAAATCCATCAGCCATGAGAAAGACCGGCACCCGAAATTTTTCAGCCAAATTAAAGCACTTGATGGTAAAATCAAACATTTCCTGAGGACTTTCCGGACACAGGGCAATGATCTGATAATCCCCGTGCGAGCCCCTGGCCACCTGGACGATATCGCCTGACAGCCCTACGGAGGGCACTCCTGTTGAAGGCCCGAGGCGTTGAACATCAATGATGACAAGAGGTGTCTCAGTAGCCACCGCAAAGCCTATGTTTTCTTGCATAAGGCTGATGCCGGGCCCTGAGGTGACCGTCATGGCCTTGCACCCGGACCATGAAGCTCCAATTGCCGAGCAGACCGCACTGATCTCGTCTTCGGTCTGCAAAAACGTCCCGTCTACCTGCGGCATTCTTAATGCGAGACGATTTGCCACTTCACTGGCTGGGGTAATAGGATAGCCGGCAACATAGTTACAGCCGGAAGCGAGCGCGCCTTCTGAACAGGCCCAGTTGCCCATCTCAAAATGTGTCCCGCTCAACACTCGGGTTCCTTTATTCATATTCATCCTCTTCAGCAGTCTCTTCTTCCCTGTACCTGCCTTGCACCACGATAGCGAAATCCGGGCAATAGATCATGCAGTTTTGACACCCTGTGCATTCATCGATATTTTGTATTTTCGGGGGGATGTATCCAAAGGAATTCATATCCGAAGATGGACCAAACAGACCCTTTGGACACACGTAAATACAAATACCACAACTTTCAACACCTTTGCAGGATTCTGAAATTATGTTCACTTTTGTCATTGTAATCCCAACAAATGAAAATTTCTTATTAATTCACAGGATATTCAGGCTCGCGGCCTTCCAAAACCGCTAAAACGTCTTGAGCAACCATGCTCATACGTTCCATACTTTCCTGGGTATGGGCGGACATATGCGGAGATCCCACAAACATTTCCCTTGAAAAAAGAGGATTGTCAGAAGGGGCAGGTTCAACATCGAAAACATCCGAACCTGCACCGCCTATGAGTCCTTCGTCCAAAGCCCGCAGAACATCTGCTTCAACCCATACCTCTCCCCGAGCCATATTGATCAAAAAAGCTGTCGGCTTCATGAAACGAATAAGCTCATAATTCACCATATGCCGTGTAGCAGAAAGCAGGGGCAAATTTATGGTTATCAAATCGGAATTACTGAAGAGAGTTGGTATATCGACGAATTGTGCATTCAAGTCTTGTTCTGCTTTTTCGAACCTCTGTATATCATTATAAAGTAAAGGCATATTCAAACCAACATGACACAATCTAGCAGTCTGCTGTCCAATTTTACCGAATCCGAGAACACCAAGCGTCTTGCCATAGAG
This sequence comes from Desulfohalobiaceae bacterium, assembly GCA_021737615.1. Lineage (GTDB taxonomy): Bacteria > Desulfobacterota > Desulfovibrionia > Desulfovibrionales > Desulfothermaceae > JAABTT01. Next base: position 16,682 of record JAIPDR010000012.1, read on the forward strand.
CTCTGTACCGATCAGTTCATAGCGGGCATTCCAATTACCCTGACGCAAAGCCATATCCGCTAATCTGAGTTTTTTGGCCAGAGTTATGGCGAGCCCCAAAAAATGCTCGGCTACGCTCTGGGCATTTGCATAAGGAGTATTAACAACCCTGACACCTGCCGAGCTGGCGGCTTCTACATCGATGGTGTCCAGGCCTACTCCATGCCTTCCGATAACCTTCAGTTTTGGACTTGACTCAATAATGTTTCTGGTGATTTTGCCATTAGCCCGAATAATGATAGCGTCGACTGCTTTGGACTGGGAGATAATATCGCTTTCTTGAAATGAATCCGCATAGATCAATTCACATTTCTCCCTCAATAGATCGGTACCCTTGGCATTCATGGGCTCATAAAGCAGGACTTTATAGCTCATCTTTCATTACCTTCATAAATTTGCAAAAAAATAATGACCTTTAGAATTGTGGACCAAATTGTTAACAATTTTATAAATAATTTTTTTGTTTGTCAAGTAAAAATTTTTACATAGAGGATCAAAAGACTCGGGAAAGGAATCTAAGGCAGAAAAGTTAATCTTTTTGGATGTTTATAAGACAAGAGAACCTGAAAATAGTCTGGACGAACATGTTTGCTGTAATTGGAGCCGAATACTGCATTTTGTCACAGACCAGGACTCATGCCCCGAAATTTCAACAGGTCATGAGCCCTGATTTTCAAACAAGTGTCATGCTGAATGTGATTTTTAGGCGCTTGGCGTCCAGTCCTGCCCACAAACCCGTACCTTCTAGTGCCGCGTCGCAGAAGTTTTGTCCAAATTTTTGGCAATTCTTCTGTTCGAAGGAATGTGTTTTGAATTTTGAGCATTGTGATTTGGATTTTGATACAGAGCACTAGCTGCTGCCTTCGTATCCGAAATCCTCGAGCAGGTGCTGGTACTCATACTTGACCCGCTGGTAGATGCGGGCGTTGTCGATGGCAAAGGCGCACTGCTGGGCGACGGCGGTGGAAAACTGGATCTCCTCCTCGGAAAAGGCCCTGCCCTCCCCGGTAAACAGGGTCAATTCCCCGATTATCCGGTCCTTGATGATCAGGGGGACGGTCAACAGCTTATTGACGCCCTCGGCCAGCATCTCCTGCTTGTATTGAACCCTGTCCTCGGATTTGACGTCGTCGATGACCACCGGATTGCCCGAACTTCGGACATCTGTGCCCCGCTTGGCGTAGACCGGGCCTATGCCCAGAAAACGTTCGCTCAGCCCTGTGGAGGCCGCCAGCTCCAGCTGGTTGCTCTTGGTGTTCAACAAACGGATCTGGGTCCCGGTCACTCCCAGGACCTGGTTGATGCTGTCCACGGCCAGCTGCAGGACCTTGTTCACGTTTAAGGTTGAGCTGATGGCCTGGCTGATCTTCTGAAAGCTGGACAGGAAAAGGCGCTGCCTGTCGAGCAGCCGCTCCATATCACGATGGATGATCAGCGAGGCGATTCCCCGGCTGGTGATGGCCTTGGCAAACTTGATATCCTCCCTGGTCAGGTCGCCTGTTTTCTTGTCAAAGAGGGCCACCAGGGCCACATCCTCGCGATCGACGTCTACCGGAAACAGGAAATAGGCCCGGATGCCCTCTGCTTCCAGAAGGGAATAGTCATCGCCCTTGGGGGCCATCTGAGCGATGTCGTCGATGTAGATGTTTTCGGGGGGGATCTGATTCAGGAAACTGTCCGGGGAATTGAGGACCCTGGAATAGAGAAAGTTCTCACTGAGCCCAAAGCTGGAAACCAGTTCCAGTCTCCGGCCTTGGGAGAATTTGACCTTATAGGTGCTGCGCCCGAGATCCAGAGATTCTTTTTTCTGGATGAGTTCTTCTTCTTCCGGTGTTCTGATTTTGATGAAGCAGCCGCTTAAATTCAGGGTTTCAGTGACGAATCTGGTCATCAGGTTCATGACCTCCCGTTCATCCACTCCTTCACAAATAGCCCGGTTGACAACGGCAAACGGCGTCAGGTAATCCCTGGAACACATGGCAACCCCCCTCTTGATTTTCGATTTCCGATTGCGGATTTTAGATTTCGGATTTTGGGCTATCCTAAACTACTTTCCTGTTTTCAGCAAGTCCCTCTCTTGCATTTTATAATCGTAAATCGCAAATCGAAAATCAAAAACTCTATAGTTCCGCCGGCAGTTCCTTGAGCTGGGCCTGGGTAAAGACCGGGCCGTCAACGCAGACGTAGCTGGTCCCGATATTGCAACGGCCGCAGAGTCCGATGCCGCATTTCATCCTCTTCTCCAGGGTGGTCAGGATCTGTTCGTCTTCAAAGCCGAGTTCCGCCAGGCCCTTCAAGACGAACTTGATCATGATCGGCGGCCCGCAGGTTGCGGCCACGCGGTTGTGAGGGCTGGGGGCCTCTTCGGCCAGGACCGCGGGCACGAAACCGACCCGTTCTGTCCAGCCCGGGAACTCCCGGTCCACGCTGAGGACGAGATCCGCCCCCTTGGCCCGCCAGTCGTCGAATTCGTAAGTATAGCAGAGGTCGTCCGGACTCCTGGCCCCGTAGATGACCTTGATCTGACCGTAGTTCTCCCGCTTGTCCAGGATGTACAACAGAAGGGTCCGCAGGGGGGCCATGCCGATCCCTCCCCCCACAATCAGGATGTCCTTGCCTTCCATGGCCTCGACCGGAAAGGAGTTGCCCAGGGGGGCCCGGACCCCGATCCGGTCTCCTTCCTTGAGACAGTGCAGCCTGGTGGTCACCTCTCCGGCCCGCATCACGCTGAACTGGAGATATTCCCGGCAGGTCGGGGGGGAATTGATGACAAAGGTGGATTCCCCGATGCCGAAAATCGAGAGCTGACCGACCTGACCGGGCCGGAAGGAGAACTTCTCCATCTTGTCCGGGTCGTCGAGGACAACCCGGAAGGTTTTGATATTCGGAGTTTCCTGAATGATTTCCTTGATTGTGGCTATATCAGGAAGATACGGATTCTTCATCAACAGACTCCTTGGCAGAAAGCACGATTTCCCGGATGTCCACCGCCACCGGGCAACTCTTGATGCAGCGGCCGCACCCGCAGCAGGCCACGGCCCTGTCGTGCAGGTTCGGATAGTAGCAAAACTTATGGCCCACCCTGTTTCGCAGCCGCTTGGCCTTGGTCTCCCTGGGATTGTGGCCGCTGGCCTCCAGGGTGAAGAGACTGGACATGCAGTTGTCCCAGGTCCGGATGCGTTTGCCCTTCAGTCCTGCGTATTCGTCGGAGATATTGAAACAGTAGCAGGTCGGGCAGAGATAGGTGCAGGCCCCGCAGCTGATGCACTTGGCCGCCATCTCCTCCCAGAATTCATTATTGTCGAAAAGGGCCAGCAGCTTTTCCGGAACATCGCTGATATCCGGGGCAGGGGCCAGCTCCCGGGCCGCTTCGTCCCTTACTTCCTGCGCTTCTGCAATCTGCTCCTGGCTCGGCTCCTCGGTCTCTGCAGACTCCAGAAGCCCTTCTCCCCTGTCCGTGACCGCTTCCAGCAGAAATCCTCCGGAAATCGGCGTCATGAGGACATCGGAACCTGAGGCGTCGCCAGGGTCGCTCCCGACCCAGTTGCAGAAGCAGGTGTTGGCCGGACTCTTGCAGGCCAGGGAGACGATCAGGGTCTGTTCCCGCCTGGCCCGGTAGTAGGGATCCGCTACCTGGTCGCCGCTAAAGACAGGATCAAAGACCAGAAACCCTCTGGCCCCGCAGGGCCGGCAGCCCAGGATGATGGTCCTCTCTTCCGGCAGGGTCTCCCGGACCTTGACCGACTGCTGCTCCGGATGCTCGGCATCCTTCTCGTACTCGAAGCAAAGCAGGGTCTCTGTCTGGGGAAAGATCGCCTTCTTGGGGGGGGTCGTGGCCTGTGTCTCCAGGACGATGGCTTCGGCTTCATCAAACGGCCCGAACTCCACGGCCTCGCCGGCGGCTTTGGGCACGAGCACCCTGTGCTGCTCGCTCAGAGCCTTGGCCCAGCGAGCCAGATTGTCTTTTTTCAAGAACTTGACGACACCCATCACCATTCTCTCTCCTTAATATTGGCCTCTTCCGGCTGAAAGGTCATAAGCGGGGGCCGGGCCTCGGGATCCAGGCCCGAGGTGTAGGCAAACAGTTCCTTGATTTCCCGGTTCAGTTTCTTCCTGAGGCTCAGGATCGGGATATCCATGGGGCAGGCCCGTTCGCATTCCCCGCACTCCGTGCACCGGCCCGCGAGATGCATGGCGTGAATGAGCTGGAACATCCATTTCTGACGGATATCCGTCTCCTGGGTCAGCCAGTGGGGGTCCCTGGTCTCGGCGATACAGTGATCCTTGCAGACACACATGGGACAGGCATTGCGGCAGGCATAACAGCGGACACAGCGCTCCAGATGGTGTTTCCAATAGGCAAAGCGTTCGTCCAGGCCCATGCCTTCCAGCTCGTTCAGATCGGCGTCTTCCTGTTCCCGGCAGATCGTCTCCTGGCCGGGCCCGGCAAATCGAAAATCAGAAAGGACCGGCTCCTCGTATCTCATGCTCAAGCACTTGTCCGGCAGGACCTCCTCCAGTTCGAGGTTGTGGCTCTCTTCCGGGGTCGTGATCGTGATCCGGCCGTTCTGGAAATCAACGGACTTGACCCGGCTGATCTCGCCCACCTTGTCCTTGACCTTGACCAGATCGACTCCCCCCGGGCACTTCACTGAAAAGACCACGATCCTGTCCCGATCGATGAGGGATTCCTGGAGAAGTTCCCCGATGGAACGGGTGTCGCACTCCTTGGCCACCAGGCCCACCCGCTTGTCCTTCAACCCCGGGAGGTAGGCGGCCAGATTCTGCACGCACAGGGGATTTAAAATCAGCTTGTCTACATCGGCCTCTGTTCTCATGAAATGGGCTGAAGCGTGCAAGGGATCGAATCCCTGCTTCCAGCCGATGACCAGATCCAGATCGGGAAGCTGCTCTTTGATTTTGGTCTTGAGTTCTTCTAAGGTCGACACAATCTCACTCCGTTTGAAATTTCAGTATTCAACAGCTTTCTCTATCATGCCAGAAGCTGGCATACATTGCGCTTTTTATCTGCCAGCAATGAAACCTTTCAGGGATCATGCAAGGCAGGAGTTTTATCTTGGTCCAACTTCTGGTATCTATGCAATAAATTTGATAAAATGGTGATAAGAGATCTTAACGTGCCTCTCGACACTTTCTCACTCGACAATTGCCGCTTAAAACTCCCCGCTCGCCACTTTTATCTCACATCTCAACCCTACAATTTCGGCCCCGGCCCCAATTCATGGATCTGGCCGGTGAATTCCGTGACCACCTTTTGCCAGCGCTGTCCTTCCGAGGCGGAAACCCAGGTATATTCAAAGCGTCTGGGGTCGATTCCCAGCGTGGGCAGCAGCCTCTTGGCCAGCTCGAGCCTGCGCCTGGCGTAGAAGTTTCCCTCAGAATAATGGCAATCCCGGGGATGACAGCCGGAAACCAGGACCCCGTCCGCTCCTGACAGCAGGGCCTTGAACATGAACAGGGGGTCCATCCGTCCGGTGCAGGGCAGGCGGATGATCCGCAGATCGGTAGGCTGCCCCAGGCGGGAGACGCCTGCCGTATCCGCACCGCCGTACGAGCACCAGTTACAGAGAAAACCCACTATTCGAAGCTCTCTTCCATCGCCTGCTGACATAGGGCATTGACCTCCGCGAGAATTTGATTGTCAGTAAAGTGCTGGAGCTGGATGGCGCTCTGGGGGCAGGTCACACTGCAGAGTCCGCAGCCCTGGCAGACCGTCTCGATGACCTCGGCCTTGGTGTTGCCGGCCCGGTCCTCGCCAAGCTGGATCGCGCCGAAGGGACAGGTCGAAACGCACTTGCCGCAGCCCACACAGCGGGCCAGGCTGACCAGGGCCACCTGGGGATCGGATTCGAGCTGATCCTTGGAAAACAGGGCCAGGATCTTGGCCGCAGCCGCACTGCCCTGGCCCACCGAAGCCGGGATGTCCTTGGCTCCCTGGCAGGCCCCGGCCAGAAAAATCCCGGCGGTATTGGTCTCCACCGGTCTGAGCTTGGGATGGCTCTCCATGTAAAAGCCGTAACTGTCATAGGAAATGCGCAATTTCTCCGCCAGCTCGGCCGCCCCTGCGGAGCTTTCCGCCCCGACCGCCAGCACGACCAGATCGGCCTCGACCTCGACCTGGGTCCCCATCAGGGTGTCCGCCCCGCGGACGACGAGTCGATCCTCCTTTGGATAGATCTGGGAGACCCGGCCGCGTATGTACCTGGCCCCGTACTCTTCCATGGCCCGCCTGGTAAATTCGTCGTACTGCTTGCCCGGGGCCCTGATGTCCATGTAAAAGACATAGGACTGGGAGTCAGGGATATGGTCCTTGGTCAGGATGGTCTGCTTGGCGGTGTACATGCAGCAGAAGCCTGAGCAGTAGGGCCGGCCCACGGATTTGTCCCTGGAGCCCACGCATTGGATAAAGACCACCTTCTTCGGCTCCCTGCCGTCCGAGGGCCGTTTGATATGCCCGCCTGTGGGGCCTGAGGCATTGAGGAGCCGCTCATACTGCATGGAGCTGATCACATCCGGAAAGCGCCCGCCTCCGTATTCTCCGTACCGGCTGTGATCGAAGAGGTCGTACCCGGTGGCGGCGATGACGGCCCCCACCTTTTCCTCGACAAACCGGTCCTGCATGTCGTAATCGATGGCCTCAGTGGGGCAGACCTTGGCACAGACCCCGCATTTGCCCTTGATGAACTGCCGGCAGTACCCGGCATCGATGACCGCTCTCTTGGGAATGGCCTGGGGAAAAGGGATGTTGATGGCCCGGGTTGGGGTCAGGCCTTCGTTGAAACTGTCGTAGGCCTTCTTGCTCGGGCATTTTTCCATGCACAGGCCGCAACCGGTACATTTTTCCCAGTCCACGTAGGTCGCTTTTTTCCTGATGTTGACCTGGAAATTGCCCACATAGCCTTCCACGGATTCCAGCTCGGAATAGGCGTAGAGGGTGATATTGGGATGCATGGAGACATCGACCATTTTCGGGCCCAGAATACAGGAGGAGCAGTCCACCGTGGGGAATGTCTTGTCCAGTTTGGCCATCTTGCCGCCGATGCTGGAGGTCTTCTCCACAAGGACGACCTCCAGGCCCCCGTCCGCGCAGTCCAGGGCGGCCTGGATCCCGGCCACGCCGCCGCCGACGATCAGGACCCGTTTGTTGATATCAAATGATTTCGGCTGCAGGGGCCGGTTGTAGCGCACCTTCTCCACAGCCTGCTGCACCAGATCCAGGGCCTTCTGCGTATTGGCCTCTTTGTCCTTGCCGATCCAGGAACAGTGTTCGCGGATATTGGCCATCTCGAACATGTAGCGGTTCAATCCGGCCCGCTCCACGGCCTTCCGGAAGGTCGGTTCATGCATCCTGGGAGTACAGGCAGCCACCACCACTCCGTCCAGATCCTGCTCGGCAATGGCCTGACCGATGGCTTCCTGCCCGGGTTCGGAGCAGGTATACAACAAATCGGCCGCATAGGCCACATCCGGGAAGTTTTTGGCCTGTTCGGCCACTTTGGCCACATCGACCGTGCCCGCAATATTACTGCCGCAGTGGCAGATAAAGACACCGATTCTCATCGATTCGACTCCTTATATAGAATTTGAGAGCGGGTCTTGGCTGGTATTCGAATGTCCCGAACTTTCTTTAAAATTTTTCCAGGGCGCCGCTCTCAAATTCTATATATATCTATATTTATGCAATTTTATTTTAAAACCAAATGCTTGAGATTGAGATCCAGTGTTGCACATTTTCATTTTTCCTGGAGAATAGCTTGTCCAAGAATATCTCCGGTTAGATTCTATAAGACCTCTTTTCCTCCTTGTCCACCAGCCGTGAAATACATGCCCTCGGATAGCACCTCGCCTCTTTATACTTCCGCCTTTCGAGCTCCGCGTTCCGTGCTCCGCGCTTCTTCCTCGCTCCACGCTTCTTCTTCAACCTGCCGGATCTTCTCCAGGGCTGGTTCAGGGTCGACATTGAGCTTTTCCAGAAGCAGGTCCTCTTTGCCCAGGCCCAGAGCCAGGCCCATGAGCTGGGTATAATAAAAGACCGGGATCCTGAAGGAAGTGCCCAGGGCTTTGTTGACCTGGTCCTGCCGGAGATCGAGATTCATCTGGCACAAGGGACAGGCGGTGACGATGGCCTCGGCCCCCAGCGACTCGGCCAGGGACAGCAGCTTCCCGGAAAGGTGCATGACCACGTCTTTGCGGGCGACTCCATAGGAAGCGCCGCAGCACTCGACTTTCAGGGGGAAGGGCAGGACCTCGGCCCCGAGACCGTTCAAAATGGTATCCATGGCCACGGGGTTTTCCGGATCATCGAAGTCCATGATCTCCGGGGGCCGGTTCATGATGCAGCCGTAATAAGGAGCCACCTTCAATCCGGTCAGGGGCAGCTGCACCTTTTCCTGCAGGGCCTGCAGCCCCAGGTCCTCCACCAGAACCTGGAGCACGGACTTGACCCGGACCAGGTTTTGGCAGGTCTGCTCCAGATGCCTGTTGACCCGGTTCCGGAACGACTCTTCACACATCCGGTGGGCGGCCACTTTCAGGTTGGTCAGACAGCTGGGGCAGGGAGTGGTCACTGTCTCCAGCCCCATCTGCTCCACCAGGGCCAGATTGCGGGCGGAAAGGGCCGCGGAAAAGACATGGTCCACGGTATGGGCCGGGGTCGAACCGCAGCAGCTCCAGTCCGGAACTTCCTTCAGGGTGATCCCCAGTGCCCGGCAGACGGCTCTCGTGGAAACCTCATAATCCTTCGAGGTACTCAGGCCGGAACAGCCGGGATAGTAGGCATAGATCAGTTCAGAATTCATCGTTCTCTTCTCCAAACACGCTTCTAAAGATCCGGGCCACTTCCTCTTTGCCCTTGATGTTGTGGGGGCGGGGAGCGATTTTCCCTTTGCGCATCACTTTGGGGCCCAGGTCGAAATCGGTCCAGACCCTCCCGGAACGGGTGATGTACTTGACCAGGGTCCCGAACTCAAAGACCCGGCCGTGTTTCTTGACTGAGCTCAAAAAGCTGTCGGTGAACTGCTTGACCTGTTTCTCCTTGATATGCCCTTCCCGCCTGGCCATGTGCCTGAGGACGTCCATGATTCCGGCCACATCGATTTGATTGGGGCAGCGGGTGGTGCAGGACTCACAGGTCGCGCACAGCCAAAGGGAGTGTGACTTTAAAATCATTTCCTTCTGGCCGGCTTGAAGCAGCCGCATGATCTGATGCACCGGCAGATCATAGACAAAGGTATAGGGGCAGCCGGCCGTGCAATTCCCGCATTGGTAGCACAGATAAGGATCCTGGCCGCTTTCTTCGGCCACTGTATCGACAAAGGCTTTGTCGTATCCGGCGTCAAGCTTGACTACATCCATAAACTTCCCGTGCTGTTGATATCAGTTTCAGGTTCATTCGGGGATATCCGGACAGGCGTGATTCTTAAAGAACGCGCCTTGCCCTTTGATTCTGAACAATTTTTTATAGTCATAAATAAGGCAAAAGTCAAAACCATACCAAAAAAATAGAAAATGTGCTGTTACCGCCTCGCGCCGAGCCCCGCTATGCCAAGGAAAATGCATAATGCAAGCGGCCGAGACAACGAACAATTTCTAATTCATTTTTTATTCTTCTACAAAAATCAGGAACTTCTGTATTGACATTCAGTTTGATTGTTGGTACATTTTTTTTGCCACATTATAGATATAATGTAGCTATTTCCGTTGTTTATAACATGTTATCCTGAAAAACAATTGTCAACAAAAAACAGTTTAAACCCCGGATAGCTAAGCAATTGCCTGGAAATAAAAGACAACTGAAGGAGAATGCGTCTATGGAGCATGTCGCTGGAAACAAAGCAGCAGAACCGATTCTGAAACTTGAAGACATCCACATGTATTTCGGTAAAATCGAAGCCCTCCGGGGTATCAGCATCCAGGTCAAAAAGGGGGAGATCTATTCGATAATCGGCCCCAATGGTGCGGGCAAGACCGTGATGATGAACTGTATCAGCGGTTTGTACAAGCCCCAGAGAGGCAACGTAATCTACAAAGAAAAAACCGTCAACAGGCTCAAACCGCACAGGCGGGCGGAGATGGGTCTTGCCAGGACCTTTCAGAAAATCGAGCTCTTTGGCGGGATGACCGTTCTGGACAACATCCGCCTCGGCCGGCACTGCCATCTAAAATCCGGTATTCTCAGCGGTTCCCTGTATGTCGGCAAGACCAGGCAAGAAGAAATCAAAGCCAGGCAATTCATCGAAGAAGACATCATCGATCTCCTGGAGATCGAGCATATCCGGGACAAACCGGTGCACATGCTGCCCTATGGCCTCCAGAAGCGGGTGGAACTCGGCCGGGCCCTGGCCCTGGACCCGGAACTTATCCTGCTGGATGAACCCCTGGCCGGCCTGAACCTGGAAGAGGTGGAGGACATGGCCAGGTTCATCATGGACATCAACAAGGAAGAGCGCTGGCAGGTGACCTGCATCCTGGTGGAACACGACATGGGTGTGGTCATGGACATTTCCGACCAGGTTTTTGTCCTGAATTTCGGGAACATGATCACCACCGGCACTCCGGAGGAAGTCCAGAACGACCCGGAAGTGATCAAGGCCTATCTCGGAGAAGAAGATCTGTACGCCACGAGGAGATAGGAAATATAATGGATGTTGCTATTTCTTATTCCTATGAAATTCGACCCATCGTAAACCCTTATCCCGATTATCTCCGTAATGCTCCAGAAATCAATCCGGGTGCCCACCTCTAACATGAAAAGGCTGGACGAGATATGAGCAACCAACTCCCGAGTATCAGCAAAGACTTAACCATGCCCAAGCTCTTCCTGGAAAAATGCAGGGAGTACGGAAGCAGTAAAGTCGCCATGCGGGAAAAGGAATTCGGAATCTGGAAACCCTTTACCTGGCAGGACTACCTGGAAAACGTCAAGTACTTGAGTCTGGGTCTGATCAGCCTGGGCCTTGAAAAGGGCGACCGGGTAGCCCTCATGGGCGACAACAGACCCGAGGGCTTATGGGTCGAAATGGCCGCCCTGTGTGCCGGTGGCGTCGGACTCTGGCTCTTTCAGGAATCCATGCTGGATGAAGTCAAATACATCATCGACCATTCCGACGCCAGGTTCTTTGTCGGAGAGACCCAGGAAGAAGTGGACAAAGCAATGGCCATCAAGGACGAATGTCCCAGGCTGGAACGCATTGTCTGGGACGATCCCAAGGGGATGCGGACATATGACCAGGATTTTTTGTGCAGCATACAAAAACTTAAGGAAATCGGCCGGGAGAAAGATGAACAGGACCCGGGCCAGTTCGAACGGATGATCCGGGAAGGAAGCGGCCAGGACGTCTGTCTGCAGTTCTACACCTCCGGGACCACTGGCCTGCCCAAGGGGGTCCTGCTGACCCACTGGAACATGCTGACCATGGGCAGAAACCTGATGACCGTCGATCCCTGCACCCCTGAAGACGACTTCGTCTCCTATCTGCCCTTTGCCTGGATCGGGGAGCAGATGATGTCTATTTCCTGCGGTCTGCAGATAGGGTACACCATCAATTTTCCGGAAGAACCGAGCACGAACATGGACAACATCAGGGAAATCGGTCCCCATGTCATGTTCGCCCCGCCCAGGCTCTACGAAGGCATGACCCGCAGCGTCCAGGTCAAGTACATGGATTCGTCCTGGATCAAGCGAAAAATTTACGAGATCGGGACCAAGGTCGGCTACAAGGCGGCCGAGTACAAATTCGAGAAAAAATCCATCCCTCTCTACCTGCAGTGCTTGAATTTCCTGGCCTACTGGCTGATGCAGAAGAAACTCAAGGACCATCTTGGTCTGTGCCGGGTCAAGCATGCCTATACCGGAGGCGGAGCCATGGGGCCGGACCATTTCCGTTTCTTCCACGCCCTGGGGGTCAACTTGAAACAGATCTACGGGCAGACCGAAGTGGCCGGGATCGCCTTTGTCCACCGGGACGGAGACATCAAATTCGATACGGTCGGTACGCCCATACCCCAGACCGAAGTGTCCATTGCCGAAGATGGTGAAATCCTCTGCAAAAGCCCATCGGTCTTCATCGGCTACTACAAAAACGAAGAGGCCACCCGCAAGACCATCAAAGACGGCTGGCTGTACACCGGAGACAAGGGCTTCATCGATGAAGACGGCCATCTGGTGGTCTTCGACCGCTCCAAGGATGTCATGACCTTAAGCGACGGGCGGCCCTTCTCTCCCCAGTATCTGGAAACACGGTTGAAATTCAGCCCCTATATCCAGGAGGCCTGGGTCGTCGGGCACGAAAAAGAATACATCACCGCTGTCCTGTGTATCGACTACTCCGTAGTCGGGAAGTGGGCCGACGAGAAAAAAATCAACTACACCAGCTATTCAGAGCTTTCCCAGAAACCCCGGGTCTACGATCTGGTTGGAGAGCAGGTCCGGACAGTGAACAAGGACCTGCCGGATCCGGCCAAGGTCAGAAAATTCGTGAATCTCTACAAGGTCTTCGATGCGGACGACGAAGAACTGACCAGGACCAGCAAGCTGAAGCGGGCCTTTGTGGAGAAGCGCTACCAGGATATCGTCCAGGCCCTGTACCAGAACACCGACAGCGTGCACATGGACACGACCATCACCTATGAAGACGGCCGGGAACAGCATATCAAGACCGATCTCAGGATCCAGGAGGTCGGGGAGTGATCAGTGGTCAGCCCTGCCTCTTTCTTCAGCAGGCCTGCTTTTTTTGAAAACAAATGAAGTTTCACAAGAGAAGTCGGGAATGCCGGGATGCTGGAATTTGAGTTAGCTGTAATTAATAATTATCTTGGGTCTGCATTCTATATTCAATTTGAAGTGCTTAATATTCAATTCAGAGAGGAGGGAACAATGGAACTCTTTTTCATGAGCCTGGTAACAGGCATTCTGGTCGGCGGCATCTATGCCCTGGTGGCCCTGGGCTGGGTGATCATCTATAAGTGCTCCGGCGTCCTCAATCTGGCCATGGGCGAGCTGACCCTCATCGGGGCCTATCTGACCTGGTCCTTCCATCAGGCCGGGGTCCCCTTTCTGCCGGCCATAGGTCTGACCATGATCGCCGGGATCATCCTGGGCATCCTGGTGGAGCGCATCTTTCTGGACAAACTCATCGGCCAGCCCCTGTTGGCGGTGATCATGGTCACCGTGGGGCTCTCTTTCTTCTTTCAGGGAACCATCGGCTTTATCTGGGGTACCGACACCCAGGTCTTCGAACCGGCCGTCTTCTCCATAAAGCCGATCACCGTCGGCTTTTTATTCATCTCTCCGGTCTTTCTGTGGTCCTTCATCGTCTCCATCATCCTGCTCATCGCCCTGGTCCTGTTTTTCAAGTACACCCGCTGGGGCCTGTCCATGCAGGCCACGGCCGACGATGAAACCGCGGCCCTGTCCCTGGGCGTCAGCGCCAGGTTCGTCTACGCGGCCTCCTGGTCCATCGCCTTCATGAGCGCCGGTATCGGCGGGGCCCTCCTGGCCAACATCAACGGCCTGAACATCTCGGTCAGCTACCTGGGTCTTCTGGTCCTGCCGGCGGTCATCTTCGGCGGTCTGAACTCCATTCCCGGGGCCATCGTCGGGGGAATCGTCATCGGCATCCTGGAAAACCTCTCCGGGGCCTATCTGGATCAGTTCGTGCCCGGCGGGGTCAAGCAAACCGCCCCTTTCATCTTCCTGGTCGTCTTTTTGATGTTCAAGCCTTACGGACTCTGGGGATGGGAACGGATAGAACGGGTCTGATTTTCATGCAGACATGAAAATCCTATATTTTTAATTACTTAATAATAGAAAACTATACTTGTACAAGGGGAGATTCCATGTCCACTGTCTGGCTGCCCTGCGGATACTACCATGAAAACTACAAACAGGACCAGGGCTGGTGGCAGACTCCGGTCATCAAGTTCAAAATGATCCTTCTCCTGTTGACCGTCTTTGTCGTTATTCCTCTCTTTCTGCCGGAATACTGGATGGGGGTGGGGACCATGATCGGCTACACCGCCATGGGGGCCCTCGGGGTGCAGCTTTTGATCGGCTTCGGAGGGCTGCTGACCCTGGGACACGCGGCCTTCATCGCCGTGGGGGCCTACACCTCGGCCCTGCTCGTACTCAATTTTCCCTGGCCCCAAACCTTTGTCGATCTCGGTCTGGCCTATCCCATCAGCATCGTCCTGGCCGGGCTGGCAGCCGGACTGTGGAGCGTGCTCTTTGGTCTGCCTTCGGCCAGGGTCAAGGGCTTCTATCTGATCCTGACCACCATAGCCGCCCAGTTCATCACCGTGGACTTCATCCTCACCCAGTACGTCAGCCAGATCGGGGGCCGGGGGCAGGCTTTTTCCCTGCCTCCCGGGACCGTTAAAATCGGTCCCTGGCAGATGGACAGCGAGGTCAAGGTCTATCTGTTCATGGCCGTGCTTGTCTGCCTGATGGTCACGGTCACGGCCAATCTCCTGCGCTCCAGGCCCGGCCGGGCCTGGGTGGCCATCCGGGACAACGATATCGCGGCTTCGACCATGGGCATCAACGTCTTCTGGTACAAGATCCTGGCCTTTTTCGTGGCCGGAGCCATGGCCGGCGTTGCCGGGGCTTTCTGGCTGAGCAACACCGCGGCCCTTTCTCCGGAACACTTCACCTGGTTCTGGTCCCTGTGGCTGGTGGGAGTCATCCTCATCGGCGGCGTGGGCTCCATCCACGGGGCCATCTTCGGATCCATCTTCATGGTCCTGGTCATGGAGGCCCTCCAGATGGGGGTCATCCCTCTGGCGGCCTACTATCCGCAGCTGCTGATGAAATTCGCCTTTGTCAAGAAGGCGCTCTTCGGCCTGATCATCTGTGCCTTTTTGATCTTCGAACCCCACGGCATCGCCTACCGCTGGTGGCAGATCAAGAACTACTTCAACCTCTGGCCCTTTTCCTATAAATAATCAAAGTTTGGGTCTTCAGATTTGAAATCTGAAGACCCAAACTTTGATTCCAGTAAAAGCTTCTTTTTTTGATTGCTCAGCAAACTTTTAACGAATCTTTCAAAGGAGGTGGGGCCAAAGACCATGCAGCAACGAAATCCAGCAGTGTTCGCCAATGTCAACCGCAACCAAGGAGTAAAAAAATGACGCAGAAATTCAAAACCGGTTTGTTTTCTCTCCTGGCCCTTGTTCTTCTGTTGACCATGTCCCAAGTCGTCGGAGCGGAAAAGGTCAAAGTCGGCGGAATCATGGACACCTCCGGGGCGACCTCGGATGTGGGCAAGGACTACGCCATCGGCATGGACGAAGCCATCAAGTGGATCAATGAACAAGGCGGTGTCAACGGCAAAGAGATCAAATACACCTGGTTCGACTACGGCTATCGGATCCCGGAAGCCATCACCAAATACAAGCTCTTGAAAAGGCTCGGGGTCGTGGCCATTCTCGGCTGGGGCACCGGAGATACCGAGGCCCTGTCCCCGACCATCAACAAGGACAAGATCCCCTATGTCTCGGCCTCTTACTCGGCCCACCTCACGGACGGGACCAAGACCAAGTACAACTTCTTCTTCTCCTCGGACTACTCGACCAATGCCCGGGCGGCCCTGACCGCCTGGTTCGACAAGAAATGGCCGCAGCATCCGGACTACGGCAAGAGAAAACCCCGCATGGCCTGCGCCTACATGCACGCTTCACCCTACTGCTCGGCCCCGATCGCGGCCATCAAGGACCATGCCGAACTCCTGGGATTCGAGGTCGGTCCGGATCAGGATGTCTCCCTGTTTGCCCTGGACGCCAAGAGCCAGATCATGTCCCTCAAAAAATTCAAACCCGACGTGGTCTGGCACGGGAACACGGTCATGTCCGTGGCCGCTACCATCAAGGACGCCTATGCCCTGGGACTGGGCGCGGACTGGATCATCGACAACTGGGGTTTCGACGAAAACCTGCCCCGTATGGCCGGGGAGGCGGCCATAGGGGCCATGGGAGTCACGCCCTGCGCCTTCTTTGGACAGGACTACAAGAACATGGACATCGTGATTGAGGCCGCCAAGAAATACAACCCGGGCATCCCTCTGGAAAAGAGGACCATCCATACCATCCAGGCCTGGGGCGACGCCCTGATCCTCTGGGAAGCCATGAAAAGGGCCGACGCGGCCGGAGACCTGACCGGCCCGGGCATCAAGAAAAAGGGATTCGAAACCTTCCGCAGCTTCGACATCGGGCTGGGAGCCCTGCCGATTTCCTTTACCGCCGAGGATCACAGGCCGGCCACAGGGTGTCTCATCCAGGAGTGGACCGGGGAAAAATTCCAGCCCGTGGAACAGGTCGACCTGAAAGAGCGCTGGCCTGAAAAGTGGGATAAGGACTGGCTCGGCTGGTGATTCTATACCTGCCCGAACGACAGGCGATCGTCGTGCGGTAAAACAGGACCGCACACCACCCTGCCGGCCCTGGTCACCTTTTTCCATGTTCAACATAAAACGTCTTTTCATTCCCGGAGGTATGAACCTTGGCACACGCAGATCCGATATTGCAGATCAAGAACATAGAAGTCCGCTATCACGAGGTGATCCTGGTCCTCAAGGGTGTCTCCATAGAAGTCCCCAAAGGCGGGATTGTGGCTTTGCTCGGGGCCAACGGGGCCGGGAAGAGCACGACTCTCAAGGCTGTTTCCGGCCTGTTGTCCACTGAAGACGGCAAGGTCACCGACGGGTCCATCGAGTTCGAGCAGAGCCCGATCCACAACTCACATGCCGCCGGTATCTCCAAAATGGGCATCATCCAGGTCATCGAAGGCCGCAGGGTCTTCGAGCACCTGACCGTGGAGGAGAACCTCAAGGTCGGAGCCCATCTGCGCAAGACCGGTTCGGTCAAGGAAGGACTGGAACTGGTCTATCACTACTTCCCCAGACTCTTCGACAAACGCGGGGAAACCGCCGGATTCATCAGCGGCGGGGAACAACAGATGCTGGTCGTCGGCCGGGCCCTGATGACCGAACCGAAACTGCTGCTTCTGGATGAACCGTCCATGGGTCTGGCCCCGAAACTGATCAGCGAGATCTTCAGCATCATTACCAAGCTCAATCAGGAACAGAAGATCTCCATTCTCCTGGTGGAGCAGAACGCCAAACTCGCCCTGAGTGTGGCCCCGTATGCCTATATCCTGGAGACCGGACGCATCGTGATGGACGACACATCCGAGAACCTGAAGGACAATGAAGACATCAAGGACTTTTATCTGGGAATGAGCGAATCAGGAAAAAAGAGTTTCAAGAATATCAAACACTACAAGCGCAGAAAACGCTGGCTGACATAATCTATTGATCTAAAGCGACTCTTCTGCAAACTTGATCGGAATTCAAAGGGTCGCGGCCTTTGCCGGAAAAACCAAAACCGGATCGGTACAACATAATGAAAACCTCAATTTATGACGACCGTAACTATATCACTAACCAGGAGGAAATCATGTCATATACGTACTTGCCCCGAAGCCTGCTGATTATAGGTCTCATGCTCCTGCTCGCCTCTTGCGCCGGAGTCCAGGCCAAGCCCAGTGAATCCAACTTCGAAAAACCGAGCCTAAGCCTGGAACTCTTTGAAGTTCCTCAGTATGACGGCTATTGGTATTATTCCGGCAAAATGGAGCCGACCAAGGGAGAAGCCGGGGACCACGGAGCCCCTCTGCCCATGAGCTTTCTGTTCAATGTCGAAAACCCGAACCCCTACCCGGTCAGACTCCAGGATTACCGGTTCACGATTTCCTTTGAGGGATTCGATCTGATCACGGTCAACAACAATGACGAATACTGGATCCCGGCAGAAAAATCGGACCAGTTCCGGGCAACCACCATGATCACCGTACGTTCCGCCCTCCTCAGCCTGATGGTCACCGGCGGATTTGAGCTCAAGGAAAAGGGCTGGAGTCCCTGGGATGCTCTTGAACGCTGGTGGACCAAGATCCCCGGCTACGAGATCCCGGTCACCCTCAAGGACGGATCGGCCACCTTCAGCGCCGGCGGGGTCAGCCAGGTGGTGCCCTTTAACAGCACTTTTCCCTGATCCAGTTTGCCCCTCCGGGCTGGCGCCCCGGGGGGCAAACTGGGTCATAGAAAGCTTATAGACTCAACTTTCGGAGTTGATGTTACATTCTGAGTAACAATCAATAGTCTTAATTTACTGAAAATTTTTTGTTGATAGACCCTTTCTCATTGTTTATATTGTTGTTCACACATAACTTTTAAACAAAAAGGAGAAAGG
>JAIPDR010000179.1 GCA_021737615.1 Desulfohalobiaceae bacterium
CCCTTTCTCCTTTTTGTTTAAAAGTTATGTGTGAACAACAATATAAACAATGAGAAAGGGTCTATCAACAAAAAATTTTCAGTAAATTAAGACTATTGATTGTTACTCAGAATGTAACATCAACTCCGAAAGTTGAGTTTGAGAATTTAAATTTCGTGCTTGTTTCGGATTTCGAATTTCGTGCTTCGAATTTATCCAAAAAAAGAGCATTTGTCCTAAAGATTTTTAAAATCTTAGAAATCGGCAAAGAGCTCTGAAGTTACAACATCTATAACAACGGCCCTGCGAGGCCGGTTAACCGGCCTCGCCTGAAGTAAAGGTTTGCGCGACCTGGGCGCACTCCAGCCCGAAAGGAAGGTAGCCTGCATATCCCAGAAGCGGCATCTCAAAGAGATGAAAGCGCTCGACAAAAGGGATGGAGTACTCCCACTTGGCCAGGCTGAGAAAGTTCCACATCTCCCAGAAAAAACCGCAGACCAGGGCGGCGCAGGCCGAAGTCATGAACCCGCTCCAGTCCCCGTGTTTGATCGGCCTCAGGACATGTTCCCGGCCGAAAAGGGTCAGCAGAGCGACCAGGATGATCAGCGGCGAGACCCAGAGCAGGGGAAAGAGGTAGTTCGGATAGATCCCGATCCCGGCCAGTCCCAGGCAGGCCAGGCCAAGCGCCGTCCCGGCAAGCAGCCGCGGCCGGCCGGAATCGATCGCTCTCCAACTGCCGAACACAGACTGAAACCAGCCTGTGCTTGACAAAAGCTCCCTGGTCCCGAGCACCGCCGGGAGCACGGTTGAAAAGCTGAGCGTGGCGTAGGCCGCATATTCCAGAGGGCTGAAACCTTCGACCCCGACATAGTACCAGTTCTGGACGAAACGATTCAGGTACTCGAAGAACCACCAGAACACGGCGCTCAAGGCAAAGAGAAACAGAAACTTCAAGGGAGACCGGGTCAAAAGGCAGCTTCCGGTCCTTTGCCGGGTCCAGGCGTTGACCGTCAGTATATAGCCGAACCAGATGAAAGGAAAGGTGAACTGCCGGGCAAAAGCGAACCACGAAAACCTGGTCCAGGCCAAACACCATGCCCCAAGCCCCAGGACAAGACCGGCCCGGCCCCACCAGGGGAAGGTCTCCCTGCGGCTTTTTGCTACAGAGGCAAGCGATGCCGCCCTGACGGCCCGAAAAACGAAAGGGAAGAGACAGGCCGCGATGAGCAGGCTCAAGAAAACGAACACCGGCCAGGAGAATCCGGCCTGGTCTATATAGCTGGTCACGGGCGGAAACTCCAGGTACCTGGAGATATCCAGGCCAAGCAGCCCCACCCCGGCCAGGGGCAGTCCGAGAAGCAGGATCAGGATGGCGACAAAAAGTATAACCGGCATGATATTGGTCTTGGCTGCGGGTTGTCAGGGCCGTGCAAAACGACCACATTTTTTTAACCCATCGCCTGTCAACTATCAACCACCAATCAGCAGGCAAAACCTTATTGCGGCAGATCGGCATTGGCTGCCTGCAGTCGCGGCCATGAATTGGACATAATAAAAAAGCTTTGCACTAGCTGCCTGCTCATTGACAATCGGCTTATCGTTGCTATCTTTCCTTTCCGGGGGATGGAAGATTCCTGCGAAATCCATTATTATGCCTACCATTTCCAAAAGCAACCACCAGGACAAAGCGGTCGACATCCTGATCATCGGGGGCGGGGCCGCGGGTCTCATGGCCGCGGGGCAGGCCGCCTCTCCGGGACTATCCGTTTGTGTCCTTGAAAAGATGGAGCGGCCGGCCAGGAAGCTGCGGATCACCGGCAAGGGCCGCTGCAATTTCACGAACACAGCCGGCCTCGAGGACTTTACAGCAGCCTTCGACCAGGGCGGGAAATTCCTCCGCCCCTGCTTTTCCAGGTTCTTCAACCAGGACCTGATGCGTTTTTTCGAAGCCATCGGCGTTCCAGGCAGGGCGGAAAGAGGGGGGAGGGTCTTTCCAGACTCCCAGAAAGGGGTGGATGTGGTCGACGCTCTGCTCGAATGGTGCCGCAGCCGGGGAGTACAGTTCAAAACCGGCTGCAGCGTTGCCTCCCTGGTCATAGAAGACCGCGAGATCAAGGGGGCGGTCTACCGAACAGCCGCTTCAGAAGGAGTCGATCGTTTTCAGCCGGCCCGAAAGGTGATCCTGACCGCGGGCGGAGCCTCCTATCCCGGCACCGGTTCCAGCGGAGACGGATATCGCCTGGCCCGGGAGGCAGGACACGGTATAAACCCGCTCCACCCGGCCCTGGTTCCCCTTCAGACCTCCGGGAAGACCGCCTCCAGGCTCCAGGGGCTGTCCCTTATCAACTGCGGACTGCGGATCTTCATCGACGGCAAATGCGCCCGGACCTCCTTCGGGGAAATGCTTTTCACCCACTACGGGGTCTCCGGGCCGATCATCCTCAGCTCCTCCTCCCTGGTGGTCAAAGCACTGCAAGCCGAAAAAAGGGTTGGCCTGCATATCGACCTCAAACCGGCCCTTGATCATAAGCAGCTGGACCAGAGACTGCAGCGGGATCTCGTGGAGAGGGGCAAACAGGTCATGTCCAACCTCTTGCGCGGACTGCTCCCCAGAAAGCTTGTCCCGGTTTGTCTTGAACAGACCGAAATTCCGGGAGATACAACAGGCAACCGGCTGACGGCGGAAGAGAGGAAAAGACTCAGGCTCTGGCTCAAGGATTTTCAGATGGACGTCTGCGGCCACCGCGGCTTCGAGGAAGCCCTGGTCACCGGGGGCGGAATCCGGCTGAAAGATGTCGATCCCAGAACCATGTCTTCAAAACTGGTCAAAGACCTCTATTTGGCCGGGGAAGTCCTGGACATCCACGGCGACACCGGGGGCTACAATCTCCAGGCCGCCTTTTCCACGGGCTGGTCCGCCGGAAGGCATGCCGCGGCATCGCTGGCTACGTGCGATCCGGATAAGTAAATGTAAATAAGGTTCACGGTTCCGGGTTCACGGTACACGGTTTGAAGAGGATAGAAACTTTGTGATTATTGAATAACCCCGTCCTTGGCAGAGAGATTCTTCGTTCGCGGACTCACTCAGAATGACAAGAATGCGGACTCACTCTCCGTCATTCCGGCGAAGGCCGGAATCCAGACTGAAAAAGTAAGAGCTGGACCCCGGCCTCCGCCGGGATGACGGACAAAGAAAAATCAAGTTTCATATGAGGTGTCAGATTTTAAGGAATTGATATTGTAAATCTTTTCTTTTCCTGACACCCGAAACCTGAAACCTGTGAAATGTCCAATCTTGAAGACAATCCAAGCATTATTAACAGTTAAGCCCTAAACTGGTAAAGACGGTACGAAGTCTGAAGGGCTATTTTCTTATTCTTAACCGTGAACGGTGAACCGTGAACCTGGAACCTTTGGGTTGCGGGCGAAGCCCGCTTTTAAATTTATTAGGAAGACCATGTCCAATCTAAAAACCAACCAAGCCATCCGCAACATTGCCATTATCGCCCACGTTGACCATGGAAAGACCACCCTGGTGGACGCCATGTTCCGCCAGAGCGGCCTGTTTCGGGAAAATCAGGAAATCAGCGAACGGCTCATGGACACCATGGACCTGGAGCGGGAACGGGGCATCACCATCGCCGCCAAAAACTGCTCCGTACACTGGCAGGGAGTGAAGATCAACGTCATCGACACCCCTGGTCACGCCGATTTCGGCGGCGAAGTCGAACGGGGGCTGTCCATGGCCGACGGGGCCCTGCTCCTGGTGGACGCCTCAGAAGGCCCGCTGCCCCAGACCAGGTTCGTCCTCAAAAAGGCCCTGGAAAAAGGACTGAAAATAGTCGTGGTCATCAACAAAATCGACCGGCAGGACGCCAGGCCAAACCAGGTCCTGGATGAAATCTACGATCTCCTGATCGACCTGAATGCCAGCGACGAACAGCTCGAATTCCCTCTGCTCTATGCCGTGGCCCGGGACGGCATAGCCAAGAAGGACCTGGACGAAAAAGGGGGCGACATCCATATACTCCTTAAGACCATCCTGGAAGAAATCCCGGCTCCCGCCTTTGATCCGGAAGCCCCTTTTCAGATGCTGGTCTCCGACCTGGGCTACTCCGAGTACTTCGGCCGTCTGGCCGTTGGCAAAGTGTCCAACGGCGTGGTCCGGGCCAGAAGCAGCCTGGTCTGCGTCGGGAAATCGGAAAGGGTCAAACCGCTCAAGGTCTCCAAACTCCAGGTCTACGAAGGGGTGAACCTGACTGACGCGGAAGAGGTCCAGACCGGAGACATAGCCGTTCTGGCTGGCATCGACGAGGTCCATATCGGAGACACCATCTGCTACCCTGAAAATCCGGCTGCCCTGCCCAGGATCAAGGTCGAAGAACCGACGGTTTCCATGGAATTCTCGGTCAACACCTCCCCCCTGGGAGGAAGAGAGGGAAAATACGTCCAGGCCAGCCGGATCAGGAAACGGCTGGAAAAGGAGACCCTCATGAACATGGCCGTCAAGGTCGAGGATCAGACGGCCCGTGACTCGGTTCTGGTCAAGGGCCGGGGGGAGTTTCAGCTGGCCATCCTCATCGAAACCATGCGCCGGGAGGGCTATGAGTTCTGCGTGGGACGCCCTGAAGTCATCTTCCGTTTTGAGGACGGCCGCAAACTTGAACCGGTGGAGAGACTCTTGGTGGACTGTGAAGAGCGCTTTCTCGGGGTGGTCACCGAGAAGCTGTCCCTGCGCAAAGGCAAGATGACCAACCTGGTCAACAATGAAAAAGGCAGGATCAGAATTGAATTCTCCATCCCCACCCGGGGGCTAATCGGATATCGGGACGAGTTTTTGACCGACACCAGAGGCACGGGCATCATGCACACCGTGTTCGACGGCTATGAAGCCTTCAGGGGAGAGAGCCCCAGCCGCTTTACCGGATCCATCGTGGCCGACCGCAGCGGCGGGTGCGTGGCTTACGCCCTGTTCAATCTGGAACCAAGGGGACGTCTCTTTGTCAGGCCCGGGGATCAGGTCTACGAAGGCATGATCGTGGGCGAACACAACCGGGGGGTGGATATCGACGTCAACCCCTGCAAGGAAAAAAAACTGACCAACATCCGGGCCTCGGGCAAGGACGAAAGCGTGGTCCTGACCCCGATCGTGTCCCTGACCCTCGAACAGGCCATCAGCTTCATCCGGGAAGACGAACTGGTAGAGGTCACCCCCAAGAGCATCCGTTTGCGCAAGGTCGTCCTCAGTGCTCAGGAACGGCACGCCCGGGCCGGGCGCTTGAAAAAATAGTTTTTTCAAGCGCTGGCCAAAAGCCTGCCCAGACCGAATGGGTTCCGGCCGGATTTCTGGACCCGAGCGGTCAGCAATGAGCCACTAACCATTCGCACACGGCCTTGCTTTTTGTTTTCTTCCGAGGTAGGATATCTAATCTAGTCTGTTCTCGTTTTTTTCGATTCCAGAATTCTTTCTTAGAAAGAGAGCCAAAGATGCGCGACCAAGACAGAAAAGACCGGTTTATCGAACTTCGCCGACAGGCGCAGGCCCTCTTGAAAAGCCTGCCGGAAAAAGATGCCGCCTTCCGGCATTTCCTCGACCTGATCCACGAAATCGAAAGCAGTCAGAAGGAACTGGAAAGCAAGATCCAGGAACTGTCCTCCCGGGACCAGGAGTACACAGACCTCTATGAGCTGGCTCCCTGCGGTTACCTGACCTTGGACAGCAAAGACCTCATCACCCGGATCAACAGCTTTGGAGAGCACCTCCTTCAAGCGGACCGCAAGCAATTGAAACACATGGCCTTCAGGCATTTTGTCGCCCCTGAGGATCAAGAGGCCTATGACCAGGCCCTGAAGCTGGCCGCAAACGTAAAAACCGGGCTGAGCCGGGATTTGAAACTCTTCCGGAACAACGGTTCTCCTCTCTGGGTCGAGGCGGATATCCGGGCTGACCGGGATCGATCCGAAAACGTGACTCAATTCCGCCTGGTACTCCTGGACAGGAGTGAGAAGCTCAAGGCCGAAGAGAAAACAAGAGCCCTGCAATCCCGCCTGCAACAGGCTGGAAAGGCGGAGAGTCTGAGCCGCATGGCCGGAGCCATCGCCCACCATTTCAACAACCAGCTCAGTACGGTCCTGGGCAACCTGGAGCTGGCCGTGTGTTCCCTGCCGGAAGGGACCCTGGTCCTGGAGAACCTGGTTCAAGCCATGCGGGCGGCCCTGCGGGCCTCAGAGATGAGCACCATGATGCAGACCTACCTCGGGCAGACCAAGCTCGAGCCCAAGGCTCTCGACCTCTCTGAGACCTGCCGCCGGGAGCTGCCCGGACTCAAGGACTCCCTGCCCCGGGAGATAAGCCTGGAAACAGAACTCTCCTTTCCAGGACCGGTGGTCCAGGCAAATTGGGGGCAACTGCAACAGGTTCTTACTTATCTTCTCAATAACGCCAGGGAAGCCATCGACGGCCCGGGCACGATTTTTCTGAGCACAAGGACCATCTCCGCTGCCAAGATCCCGGCCTCCCACCTGGCGCCCCTGGACTGGAAACCGGACTCTGATTACTACGCCTACCTGGAAGTCCGGGATACGGGACGCGGCATGACCAGGGAAGTGATCGACAAATGCTTCGATCCGTTCTTTTCCACCAAGCGCAATGGCCGGGGGCTCGGACTGGCGGTTGTTCTGGGCATCATCAAAGCCTCAAACGGAGCCATAAGCCTGGAAAGCGATCCGGAACAGGGAAGCAGCTTGCAGGTCTTTTTGCCCATTGTCCCGGATGAAACGCCCGGGCAGCGAGAGACAGCGGAAGAATCCAAGGAGTTCCCCGGCCAGGGTGCTGTCCTGCTGGTGGAAGATCAGGATTCGGTGCGTAAGATTGTCAAGAACATGCTCGAACATCTGGGCTTTGAGGTGCTCGCCGCCAGGGAAGGGAGCGAAGCAATCGAGATCTTCCGCAATAACACCGAGGCCGTGGCTTGTGTGCTCACGGATCTCTCCATGCCGGGCATGGACGGCTGGGAAACCCTGGAGGCTTTGCGGAAAATAGATCCCGGCATCCCGGCGATCCTGGCCAGCGGTTACGACCAGACCCGGGTCATGGCCGGAAACCACGAGGAACTGCCTCAGGGATTCCTGGCCAAACCCTACCAGTTGTCTGAACTCAAGTCGACCCTGGCCCGTATCTTACAGGAAAAAACAAGCTGAATCCGGGCTGTTGGGTTCTATATGCCTGGCCGAGGCCTGAAGCAGCTTGAATTATTTTCGTTTCCTCTTGACCTCATCCAGCCAGGCTTTCTGCCTGGCCTGATACTCTTCTTCGCTTTCCTTCCAGCCGGATTCCTCCGGGGCTTTCTTTTCCCGGGCATCCTTGCTGCGTCCCAGTGTCCGGAGATAGGCCATCAGCCTTTGAAGGAAATCGCTTCCCTCTTTCTTGTTTTTGCCTGATCCGGTCATCACTAGCCTCCTCTCGTTTTTTCCCGATATGGCTTAAAGCGGGCTTCGCCCGCAACCCATAAGGTTCCAGGTTCACCGTTCACGGTTAAGAAAAAGAAAAAAACCTTTGGGGAATACATTTTCCTGTTTTTTAAAACAGTGATTCAATGCTAAGCGCCTAACCGTCCATTCGATCCTTGCCATAACGACAAGTACCTGTTTAGAATGATTGGATTGGTCGCCACAAACCCAAAGCCGGACCGGGATCGGGACCGAAATGAATAAAAACCCTTTGTGCCCATGAACTTTCTCAAAGGTTCCATCAGCCTGCTGGCACCCTATTTTTCCGAAAACAAGGGAATCATTCTGGTCGGGCTTGTCAGCCTGATCATCGTCGACGTTCTCCAGCTCCTGATCCCCAGGGTCGTGAAGCACGCCGTCGACGGGCTGACCGATCTGAGCCTCGGTCTCGGCCAGTTGCTGCTCTACTCTCTGGCCATCGTCGGTTTTGCCGCGGTCCTGGCCGCATTCCGCTATCTCTGGCGGCGGTGCCTGCTCGGGACCTCGCGCAGAATCGAAGAAGGGCTGCGCAACAGGCTCTTTTCCCACCTGCAGACCCTGTCCCCGTCCTATTTCGACCGGACCAGGACCGGGGACCTGATGGCCCATGCCAGCAACGACATCAACCAGATCCGCATGGCCACGGGCATGGGGCTGGTGGCTCTAAACGACGCCGTTTTTTTAGGCCTGGCCGCCATCGGCTTCATGGGCTACATCAACTGGGA
>JAIPDR010000013.1 GCA_021737615.1 Desulfohalobiaceae bacterium
ATAATCCATCAAATCATGCCTGCCCAGTGAAACAGGCGTCAGCCTCAGCTTTGCTGGTTTCATTGGGTTAATCCTGTCAAAAAATTCTTGGATAAGTCTTATCTTGGCTATTTCCTGAATAATCTTCGGCAAAGTAGTAGCGGAAGAGCACCAGGTTTTGCCCACCCCGGTTAAACCTTAGAAGGTTTAACGAGGCAGGCACAGATAGCAGATTTCCCTTGCGGGAATAAGAGCCCGCAAGGGCAACGATCTGCCGCTTCGCGGTGAAAAGCCGTCTGCAGGACAGGTTCTGCATTTCCTGGCCTGCAGACATGTTTTTCTTTCATCTGTGTCAATCTGTGTCAATCTGTGGACAGTGTTCTTTTCTCTTCTGCATTTTCTTCTTTTAACTGTGAACCGTGAACTGTGAACCTCTTCAACTTGTAAGCTATCTGTGTCAATCTGTGGGCGGTATTCTTAATTCTTCTCCATCCTTTCATAGACAGCCGAGCGGATCTCGTCCAGATCGCCCAGGATCAGGACATAGGTGTACTCCACTTCGTCCCCGGGTTCAAGGGTCATGGTCTGTAAGGGGGCGATGTAGGTAGTGGCCGAGGCCCGGGGGCTCTGCTGCCCTGGACGGCCGACGGTCCCGCCGATAAAGAGCTCTGCTTCCGCCATGAACACCCCCAGGCCAAAGCCTGCTTCGTTCACGGCCGCGGCCCACATCTCAGTGGCCGGCCCGGGGTACTGCTCCGAGGGCCAATAGTTCCAGGGGAAATTTTCCCGGCCGGGGATGGGCTTCTTGACGATCCGGGTCAAGGGAGCCCTGGTCCAGGGCGCGTCCCCGACATAGGTCATGATCCGGGACAGGGAGGCGATGGTGTAGACAGCCGGCATTTCCTGATGCCTGGGTTGGGATTGCCACGCCGGGACATCTTCCTGGATCTGCAGCCGGTTTCTGACCACGGCGGCCTTGCCCTGAAGCTCCACCCAGGTCTCCATGGTGCAGGCGCAGGGCTCATTGTCCATGTCCCAGAGGTTGGGCCTGGTTTTGACATAGGCCTGGTGGCGGTCCTTGTCTGCTTTTAGGACTCTGGACGGATGGCCGTAAGCATCCCCGGACTGGGTGGGATTCCAGGGCCAGGGCGACCAGGAGGGGTGCTGGCCCTGGGTAAGGCGCCTGGTGTTCGGGCCGGCGTAATAGGATTGCTGGATCTGACGGCCCAGATCGTGGTTGTTGATCAGGTTTTTGTCTGTGCCGGAGCGGCCGAGATAGGTCAGGCTGCCGCCGTGTTTTCCTGTGCCCAGGTGCAGCTCGATGACCCCGTTGTCCAGGGCGATGCGCTCGGGTATGGCCTTGGACTGCTGCTTGGCAGCGGCCAGGGTCGGCAGAAGGAAAAAGCAGAACAAGATGAGAGAATACAAATATCGTCTGTACATGGATAATCCTTTGGAATATATTGGTTTAAAAATGCTGCAAGATAAAGAGATTTTAACCGCCCGCTCGCGGACTCGCTCAAGGCGCCAAGTTCGCCAAGGGAAGAATCACAAAGCGGGGTCGGCTCCGGATATCGTCCCAAGGCGGCCGATACCCTGGAGCCTCACCGCTTTGCAATTATTGCCATCCCTTACGGGATAAGAGCATAAAGTTTTCCCATCACGCAGTGATTGGCAAGTTTGAGCTTTGCGATATGGGCCTGGATTGGCACGCGAAGGCGTGCCGGTCCAGGGCCTACCCCGCAAAACTGAACTCTTCACTTGGCGTACTTGGCGACTTGAGCGAGTCACCGAGCGGGCGGTTAGATGTTCTTCCTGATTTTTCTTGTTTCATAGGTGGTTTGACACCTGGACAGGGGTCGTGATAAGAGTCCAAGCTGCAATCAAGGGGAGGCGGGCTTTGGCAATCGCTTCCCATTCACCTTCCAACCCCCTTTGTTTATCCGCGGGCACCTGCATGCACGAATCCGGAGCCGGTTCGAACCGAACCGCATCCAGAACAGACAAGGCGACGACGAGCGGTTCGTCCATGCCCATGGTCCAGGCCATGACCCGCAGGGTGATCGTCTCCACCCTGTTCTTCAGTCTGATCACCAACATCCTGGGTCTGGCCGGCCTGGCCGCCATGCTGACCTACCTGCGCTTCGTTATCCCCAGCCAGGACGTGGGCAACATCCCGGTGGTGGCTGCGGCCGGGGCCGGGGCCCTTGTGGCCTACGCCCTGTTCGAGGTCATCCGCTCGCATCTCATGATACGGCATGGGACCCTGGTGCAGCAAGCCCTGTCCGACGAGGTCTTTGCCGGGATGCTCCAGGACGCGGCCGAGCAGCGGGATCGGGGCTTTACCCGGGGCATGGCCGATCTGCGCATGGTGCGAAGCTTTGTCAGTTCGCCACAGGTCTTTGTCTTTTTCGACTGTCTGATCGCCCCTATCTTCCTGCTGGGAATCCTCTACTTAAGTCCGATCCTGGCGGCCTGCGTGCTGGCGGCCATGGGTTTCATCGTCCTCATCACCCTGAAGATCCGCAAGGAGACCAAGGCCGCCTTTGCGGCCACCGGCAAATCGAGCAACGAGAACAAGCAACTGCTTGAGGAAGGCTTGCGCTGCCAGGAGGCGGTCCGGGCCATGGGCATGGAACGGACACTGGAAAAACAGTGGCGGCAGGGCCGTGAACAGGTGCTCATTCAGGAGTCCCAGGCCAGCGACCGCATCAGCGGCTGGACCGCCCTGTCCAAGTTTATCTCCGTGGCCGTGCCGGTGCTCATCGTGACCATCGCGGCCTGGCTGATCATAAATAATTATATGACCGGGGTCATGGGTTTGATTGTAGCCAAAGTTTTGTCTATGCGGGCCATTTCGCCGGTGCACGGGGTGGTCAGCGGCTGGGACCGCTTTCAGGCGGCCAAGACAGCCTATGACTCGCTGCGGGATCTGCTCGGTGAGGGAGGCGAACAGCCCGGAGAAAAGCTCAGCCTGCCCACCCCCAAAGGCGCGCTCAAGGCGGAGCAGATCAGCTACAGCATCAAGGGCCAGACCCTGGTCCGCAGCCTGAGCCTCGAACTGGAGGCGGGCGAGTTCCTGGGGATCTACGGCCCCATGGCTGCGGGCAAGACCACCCTGGCCCTGCTGCTGTGCGGGGTGCTGCAACCAGTCATGGGCAAGGTCCGCCTGGACGGGGCCGACATGTTCCACTGGGAGCAGGACCTCCTGGGCCTGCATATCGGGTATCTGCCCCAGGATGCGGAGCTCTTTCCCGGCAGCCTGGCCGAAAACATCGCCCGCCTGGAAGAACCGGACAAGCTGGAAGTGGAACAGGCCTGCCGCCTGGCCGGGCTGGGGCCGGCCCTGGAGCGGATCCCCCAGGGGCTTCAGACCCAGATTGAGAAAAACGGGGCCAGACTGCCGGGCGGTCTGCGCCAGAAAGTCGGCCTGGCCCGGGCCCTGTACGGTTCGCCCTGCCTGGTGGTCCTGGACGAGCCGGACGCCAACCTGGACCCGGCCGGGGTAGAGGATCTGCGAAACACCCTAGAGGAGCTCAAGGCCCGGGGCACGACCGTGGTCCTGATCACCCACCGGCCGGATCTCCTGGAGACGGCGGACAAGCTGCTCTTCATGCGCGAGGGGCGGATGGTGCAGTATGGTCCACGGAAGGAGGTCATGGCCAAGATGGCGGCTGCGGCCAAGAAAGGGCCGCTAACGGTTCGGCTGTAAAAACAGATGAAGAGTTTATTAACCGCCCGCTCGCAGACTCGCTCAAGTCGCCAAGTACGCCAAGTGAAGAGTTCAGCTTTGCGGGGTAGGCCCTGGACCGGCACGCCTGCGCGTGCCAATCCAGGCCCATACCGCAAAGCTCAAACTTGCCAATCACTGCGTGATGGGAAAACTTTATGCTTTTATCCCGGAGGGATGGCAGTTTTTTCAAAGCGGTAAGGCTCCATGGCATCGGCCGCCTTGGGCCGAATGCCTGGAGCCAACCCCGCTTTGGAAATTCTTACCTTAGCGTCCTTTGCGCCTTGAGCGAGTCCGCGAGCGGGCGGTTGGATATCCTGCTTTTCTTTGCCTAACTGTGAACCTTTTTTATGACGTCGATTCACTGAGTCTATGCTTTCATTCATCCCCAAAGCCTTGCTGCCCTATTACGGACTGGTCTTTGTGTTCAGCCTTTGCATCAACATCCTGGGCCTGTTCAGCGTGCTGCATTTCTACCTGATCATCACCAGGGTCATCCCCAGCGGCAATGTGGCCACCCTGCTCTTCATCACGGTCCTGGTTCTCGTGGCCCAGGCGGTCATGAGCCTGCTGGAGGGGGTGCGCACCAGGCTCTTGACCAGGCTGAGCAATCGTTTGGAGCGGGACACGGCCGGAGCCGTGATCCAGGCCATGTTCGCCCGCGGCAATGACACGGAGTATGAGCAGGGAGCGGCTGATCTGCAGACCGTGAAGCGCTTTCTGGGCGGTACCGGCATTGTGGCCTTTTTCGACCTGCCCTGGCTGCCCATGTTTCTGGGCATCGTCTACATCCTGCACCCCACCCTGGGCCTGGTGGCCTGCGGCGGAGCCGGGCTCCTGCTGCTTTTGCTTCTTGTCAACGAAGGCTTCACCAAGCGGGCCGTGGCCGAGCATTCCCAGCACTCCTCCAAGGCCGAGACCCTGCAGGATCTGGCCCGGCGCAACGTGCAGACCCTCTACTCCATGGGCATGCGGCCCAGCCTGGTCCAGCGCTGGCACACGGCCGGGGCCAGAGACCTGTTTTTGGAAAACCGTGTCTTCAAACGCCTGGCCGCGAGTGCGGCCAGCAACAAGGCCATGAGCCTGCTGCTGGGCCTGATCCTTTACAGCTTCGGGGCCATGCTGGTCATCTACAACCAGATCACCATCGGGGCCATGATCGTGGCCCGCATCCTCATGGGCCGGGCCGTGATGCCTCTGAATCAGATGCTTGGCGGCTGGAAGGAGTTCCAGGAAGCCAGGCTGGCCACCAGACGGTTGCGCCATGTGCTAAATCAGACGCGCGAGTCCAGAGCAGCACAGACAGCGCCCAGGGTCCAGGAAGGTCCTTCCGGGCTGCTGGTAGAGGACCTGCGCCTCGGCTTTGGAGGGCAAGCGGTTCTGGAGGACGTTTCCCTTGCCCTTCAGCCGGGCCGGGTCCTGGCCGTGACCGGGGCCAGCGGCTCGGGCAAATCCACCCTCCTGCGCACTGTGGCCGGACTGCATGTCCCGGAACAGGGCCGGGTCCTGCTGGACGGTCATGACCTGATCTCCCGGGATGATCCCGAACTCAGGCGAAAGTTTATCGGCTACCTGCCCCAGGACGTTGAGCTGCAGGCTATCAGCGTGGGCCAGAATATCGGGCGTCTGGAGAGCGGGAATTCGGATGCGGTCATAGCGGCGGCCCAGCTGGCCGGAGCCCATGAGACGATCCTGCGGCTGCCCAAGGGATACGACACCAAGGTGGCGCCCAAGGCGGCCAATCTCTCGGCCGGGCAGCGGCAGCGCATCGCCCTGGCCAGGGCCCTGTACAAGACCCCGCGGCTGATTCTGCTGGACGAACCCGACGCCAACCTGGATGAGACGGGCCGCCAGTCCTTGGCCCAGGCCCTGAAGGAGCTCAAAAATCGGGACAGCCTGGTCCTTATCAGCACGCATCAGCCCTGGATCAAGGAAATTCAGGATCAGGAACTGTGTTTGGATACCGCGGGTTGAGGTTAAGAGGGTTCACAGTTCACGGTTCACGGTTCACGGTTAAGAAAAAGAAAAAAGCCTTTTGGGCAATACATTTTCTTGTATTTTATGACAGTAATTCAAGGATAAGGCACTATGCTTTTTCCGCGACCCCGCTTTGGAAATGCTTCCCTTGGCGTACTTGGCGACTTGAGCGAGTCTGCGAGCGGGCGGTGAAAATTTTCTTGTTTGCTGACAACATACGGATACGTCTAACAGCTAACTGCTACCTAGCTACTCTATACTATGGCCAAAACGAATAAAAAGACTCGACTGCCGGATGATCCGCGACCGGTCATCCTGACCGGCCTGATCATCATTTTGATCACCTTCGGCGGGCTGGGGACCTGGGCGGTCCTGGCCAAGGTCAGCGCGGCCGTGATAGCCAACGGCCAGGTCATTGTGGACACCCAGCGCAAGACCATCAAGCACCTGGAAGGAGGCATCGTCAAGGACATTCTGATCCGGGAAGGTGATCAGGTGGACAAGGGGCAGGTCCTCATCCGGCTGGAGTCCAAGGAAGCGGTTTCGACCCTGGAACAGCTCCAGGGACAGAAAGAACAGCAGCTGGCCCTGCAGGCCAGACTGAAGGCGGAACAGACCCGCAAGACCAGCATCCAGTGGCCGGAGCCCCTGCAGCAACCCCATCTGGACCCCCAGACCCGGGAGGCCATGGAGGCTCAGCAGGAAGTCTTTCGCTCCAGACTGCAGACCCTGCAGGACAAACAGACCCTCTATCAGGATCAGATCGAACAGCTCAAGAGCCAGATCAAAAGCCTGAAAATGCAATCCGAGATTACGGATCGGGTGGTGGCTTCCCTGAAGGAAGAAGCCAAGCTCAAGTCCGAACTGGTCACAGACAAGTACCTAGACAAGACCAAGCTCATGCAGATCTCCAGGGACCTGGATTCGCAGCTGGCCCAACAGAGTCAAATCGCGGGGAGCATCGCCCAGGCCATGGGCCGCATCGCCGAACTGCACCAGCGCATCCAGGACGCGCAAAACCAGTATGTCCAGGAGGCCGTGTCCCGGCTC
Source organism: Desulfohalobiaceae bacterium (assembly GCA_021737615.1). Classification (GTDB taxonomy): domain Bacteria; phylum Desulfobacterota; class Desulfovibrionia; order Desulfovibrionales; family Desulfothermaceae; genus JAABTT01. The sequence goes on from JAIPDR010000013.1 coordinate 6,737, forward strand.
AGCCAGGTCCAGGCCAGGCTCTTCGAGCTGAACAAGCGGCTGCGGCCGGCCAGGGATCAGGTGGAGCGACTGGAGATCAAGGCCCCGGTGGCGGGCTTGGTCCTGAACATGCAGATCCATACTCCAGGCGGAGTCATCGGGCCCAGGGAGCCGCTGCTGGACATCGTGCCCGGTGATTTTCCACTGATCGTCGAGGCCCGGGTCAAGCCCCAGGACATCAGTCAGGTCCGCAGAGGCCTGGAGGCGGAACTCGTCCTGACCGCCTTCAAGCGGAGGGTGACCCCCAGGGCCCAGGGGACCATCACCCATGTCTCGGCCGACACCTTCAATGACGAGGGCAAGGGCCGGCCCTACTACCTCATGCACATCGACTTCCACCAGGCCTCGGTGGAAGAGGCCATCGGCGACAAGAAGCGGCTGACTCCGGGCATGCCCATTCAGGTCTTTGTCAAGACCCGCTCGCGCAGCGTGCTGGAATACATGGTCGAACCCTTCACCGATGTCATGCGCCGGGCCATGACCGAGCGCTAGCCGGCAGACTCGCTCAAGGCACGAGCGAGGGTTGAAGAGGTTCACGGTTCACGGTTAAGACAAAGAAATACATAAGAATGAAGAATTTATTAACCGCCCGCTCGCAGACTCGCTCAAGGCGCCAAGGACGCTAAGGGCAGAGTTCAGCTTTGCGGGGTTGGCCAGGGGGATCACGCTTTGGGCGTGATTCCCTGGCCGTACCGCAAAGCTAAAATTCTTTACTTGGTGTACTTGGCGACTTGGCGGTTTGTTATTCTGTTTTTTTATTCTTAACCGTGAACTGTGAACCGTGAACCTCTTTAACCTCTGCTTCACCTGTGGGCGGACTCTTCTTTTCCAGACCCGGATGAAGGCTCGAGTAAATGGCCCAGTAGCCTTTTGCCATATGCGAGCAGGTGTTCTTCCGGGCCGAGTCCCGCTGCCAGGCCTGGATGTGTCCAAGGGCCTGTTCGTGCCGGGCCGGATTTTGCCGCAGCTGCTCTATGAGGTCGAGAATGGCCTGAGCTGTGAGGCTAGCAGCCAGCCATCCCCCTCCTGTCTGCCTTATGCGCTCGCCCACTGCCCCCAGATCAAAGCCCAGGACAGGTAGGCCGCATGACCAGAGCTCGGTCAGGGTATGGGAGTGGGTCTCCGGCCATATGGAAAAGATCCCGCCCAGATGGGGTTTGATCTCTTGGACTTTTTGGGCGAAATCCTCACGCCTGTATGGTCCGTGCAGGACCACAGCAGAACCCAGATCAAGCTCTGCGGCCACCTTGCCCATGACGTGCAGCTCAATAGCCCGCTCGCCGGCCTTCTGGATCAAATCGGCCAGAATGCCGCCCCCTTTGGCCAGGCTGATGTTGCCGGGGATCAGGATGCGAAGCAATCCGTTCGGCTGCAGGGATGAGGCCAGTTGGGCCAAATCCTGAAAATCCCGTCCATGGGGAATGATCTCGAACGGTTTGGCCTGCAGGGCAGGATAGACCTGAAGGACCAGGTCTCTGACGTGTTGTGTGGTCGAGACCAGTGCGTCGCATGCACCCAGCATATCCAGCAGGCTCTGCTGCCAGGTGCGGATAGCGCCATGCTTCAAGCTCGGGAATTCCGGGTCCGTCCAGAGTTCGGGCCTGCACCATCCTTCACTGGACGTGCAGCGGCCGCCGCAAAAACGCAAGTTCTCATCCAAGAGCTTGACGGTCGGACATATGGCATAAAAATCATGCACCGAAAACACGACCGGCAAGCCCAAAGCCTTGGCCGTTGGCACCAGTCCCAGGCTGTGCCAGGCGATATGCCTGATGTGAACCAGTTCAAGGCCGTACCTGATCAGCCAGCGAGCCACTGTTTCGTCATATTCCCCGCTGGTATGGGGAAAGGCCTGGATAGGGGCTTTGAGCTCATGGTTCTGCAATTGAACGTAGTCGCCGTGTTCATAGAAATACAAGGACATGCGCCGAGCGTCGCAATGCAGGACAAAGGTTTCAGCTTGTTCAGCCATAGCCCGCATCAAATCCAGGTTGGTCTGGGGCACGCCGCCGCTCCAAGAGGATATGACGTACAACAGCCTGGGCTTGACGGCTGCGTCCGCAGGTCTGGTCGACTCCAGCGTCTGCTGGATACGCCGCCTTGCCTGCTGAAGAGCGGGACTGCTGAAGGCCTCGCGCACCGCCTGACTGTACTCTGGATAGCGCTTGTCAATGATCCGGCGGCCTTGACGGATGAGCTCTGTTTTTTCTCCTGCAAAGCTAACTGCCCGCACATGATAGATCCAAGTGGCGTCATCGATCACATGCTGCCACCCCTGCCTCCCGGCTCGCAGGCACCAGTCGTTTTCCTCGCCGTATCCCCGGGGGAAAGCTTCTGCATCCAATAAGCCCGTTTCATCGAGGCAATCCCTTCTGATATACATGCAAAAACCGTTTCCTGTCGGAACCCGGGGGTATATCCTGCCCGAGACCTGATAAACGGCCCGGCCCACCTCTTGCAAATCCAGCCACTGGGGCCAGGCGTTCACCTGATCGGGACGGGGTGCGGAAAAGGCTCCGGCATTGTTGGACAACGGGGTGGCTGTGCCCACGCGGTCATGGGAGTATACTGCCAATTGCAGATTCCTGAGCCATCCCTGTGTCACCTGGGTATCTGAATTGAGAAAGACCGCGTCAGATCGCCCGGCAAGTTCAAGCCCTCGATTCATGGTCCGGGTAAAGCCCTGGTTCTCCTGGTTGGCGTATATTTCGAGGCTGGAGGTGCGGCTGTAATTCTGCAGGAGTTCCTGGACCCTTAGGTCTGGACTGGCATCATCTATGACAATAACCCGACAGGTTCCCCGGGTATTTTGAAGCAGGGCCTGCAGACAGGCCTCGAGTTCTTCGACTGCATTATAGACCGGGATGATAATGACCGGGGGATCGTCTCTGGTTTGCAGGCGGTGCAAGGTCCTCTGTACACCGCCTCTAAAGGCCATGCACCCCTGGTCTGCAACTTCGGCTTCAGGCGACAGACCTGACCACCACAGGGAAGGACGCAGCTCCGGCCTGGGCAGATAGCCTTTGTCTTTGCCGCTTCTGACATAGTGCAATACCGGATTGAGCCCTGATTGCCTGGCCTCTTCATACTTTTGTTCATACCAGGCAGCAGCAAAGCAAGGCCCGGGGTCCCGGCCGTCTTCAATCCCGTGTCGCAGATAGTGCTCCACCGGGTCCATCCCGGCCGCAGCCACATCAGGGTAGTGTTGCAGATACCAGGTTTCATCTATGAGCCCGCTCTTGCGGACTGCCTCGATGTCCCGGGCCGTGAGCGGACCCATGGCTCTGTCCATGGACCCTGGCTGTGGCTTTGGCTTTGTGGACACGCTGGACTCGATCGGCTTCTTCGGTGAAAACCGCGGCACTTCACCCAGCCTCAGGCACGTCATTGCCTGTCCAGAGTTGCCGATCGCCTGCAAAGCCTCCTCCAGGTCCCGGGAGGAGTGCTTCTGGTCGGCCTGGATCAAAAGCTGTCTTGGATAGCGGGCCTTGGAAAGGCATGCCTCGCGCGTCAGGCCAGGCAACCACCTGATGTGACGGATGAGGCATTGGGCCGCATATTGGGGGATGATCTTGTTCGCTATGGCAGAGGCTGCCTCGCCCTGGTCAAGGATGAGGATTTCCACCGGGGTCCAGGTATTCAGGGCCAGGAAGTCGGACAGGAGACGCTCCAGCCGCTCGGCTGCAGGGTCTTGTGTGAGCAGAATGACGGTCAGGCCGGTCTGCTGACAAGAACCACCTGCAGGCTCTGAGAGGGGCTCGTCAGTTGTTTGGGTGTGGTCAGGCTTATTCATCAATAAATCAGCAAGTGGAGAAAGAAGACTGAAGAATGTTTATTAACCGCCCGCTCGCAGACTCGCTCAAGTCGCAAAGGGCACGAAGGGAAGAATTTCCAAAGCGGGGTATGCCTCAAGGCTCTCGCTCAAAGCAGCGAGAACCAATGAGCCATACCGCTTTGAAAAAACTGCCATCCCTCCGGGATAAGAGCATAAAGTTTTCCCATCACGCAGTGATTGTCAAGTTTGAGCTTTGCGGTATGGGCCTGGATTGGCACGCGAAGGCGTGCCGGTCCAGGGCCTACCCCGCAAAGCTGAACTCTTCACTTGGCGTTCTTGGCGACTTGAGCGAGTCATCGAGCGGGCGGTTAATTATTCTTCGTTTCTTCCTCTCGTCTTATCCACCCTTTGTTTTTCTCCCTTCCTCTCGGCCGTAACGGACATAATGGACCACCGGGCTCAAACCTGCTTCCGCCACATCCGGATAAATCTGCAGATACCACTCTGGATTGAAATCCGGGCCGGGACGACGATTCTCGTGCAGACCGTGACGCAGGTAATGATGGAGTGGATCGAGACCGGATTCAGAGACATCGGGATAGCTCCGTTTATACCATGATCCGTCGAAAAGCGGCCCTGGCCGCAAGCCCTCTTCCAGACCGTAGAGGACAAAATGGAGCAAGGGATTCATATCTGATTCTGCCGCTTCTGGATAGGACTCTTCGTACCACGTTGCATCAAACAGAGGATGCGGCGAATATCCAAGCTCCGACCCCTCTTCCAGATAATGAACCAGAGGATTGAGACCGGATTCAGCTGCATCGGGATAGGTTTCCAGGTACCAGGCCACACTGAACAAGGGATGGGGATCTCGAAGGGTCTCTCGAGCAGTATTCAAAAAGTCAAGCAAAGGATTGCTCTTTGCTTCAGCCACTTCAGGATAGGCCTGCAGATACCAGGCCGTGTCGAAAAGGGGATGCGGATTGCGGCCCTCTTGATAGCCGGTCTCCAGGTAATGGGCCAGGGGATTGAGGCCCTGAGCAGTGACATCCGGGTTTTCAACCAGGTAGTACAGGGTGGAAAATGCAGGGCTGGGGTCCAGCCCCTGGACAGCCCCCTGTTCAAGGTAATGCTTAAGAGGCTCCATCCCTTCAGGGATGAATTCTGCATAGCACTCCTGATACCAATCAGCCTCAAACAGGCCGGACTTCTGGATCACCTGTTTTTCCCAGGCTGCAACGGATTCATCCGTCAAAAGACGCTCCCGGGCAAGGCCGAACAGGTCCAGAGTCTGCGTCTCCAACCGCTCTTCCAGGGAAGAGGTCTTCTCCTGCAGCCTGACGGCGGTCTGCTTCGCGGCCGCGTCCTCATCCTGAAGCCTGATGACGGCGTCCCGGAGATCCTCTGCCTCTTTCTCGCGCTCAGCCTGCAGACCTTCAGCCCTGCTCAGTTCCTGGGCATATTCTGCACAGAGTCGCTTTTGCTGTTCGAGCTTGGAGTCTTTTTCGACCCTGAGAGATTCCTGTTCCTGCTCCGCCTGGCTCAAGGCATGGAAGTACTCCCTGGTCAGCTCTTCCTGGGAGCTGAGCCTCTGCTCCAGGTCTTTGATCTGCTTGTCTTTGCCAGTCAGCGCCTTGTCCCGCTCCTGCACCACATTCTTCTGTTTGGCCGCTTCTTTGGTCTGGGCCTCCGTCTGCTTTCGGGATTCGGCCAGGGCCTTCTCCTTCTCGGCCAGCGATTGATCTCGTTCCTGGACCAGTTTCTTCTGGGCCTCCAGCTCCCGGGATCGGGTCTCGGCCTGCTTCTTCAGTTCAGCCAAAGCCTTGTCCCGTTCCTTGATGGTGTCCTCCGCTTTTGTCTTTTGCTCTAAAATGGCCTGTTTTTCTTCTTCCAGACGACGGCTTGCGGCCTCCTGTTCCTGCTCCGCCTGGCTCAGGGCATTGAAATACTCCCTGGTCAGTTCTTCCTGGGAGCTGAGTTTGCGTATCAGCTCTTCGGACTCCTCTCCGGCCTTCTGTTTGGCCTGCTCCAGGGCCTTCACCTGTTCCTGAAGCTTCTTGACCTCCGCCTGGGCCTGATCCCGAGCCTCCTGCAGAGCCTGCTGCTGCTTCCTGGACTCGGCCTCCTTGGCGGACAAAGCCTCATCGCGCTCCTGCAGCGCCTGCTTCTGATGCTTCAGCTCCTTATCCCGGTCCTTGACCCCCTGCCGCAGCTCAGAAAGTCGGGATTCCTTCTCCTGAATCTGCCAGCCATACTCTTCCAGCCTGGACCTGAGCTCGCTGAGTTCATCCTCCTTGGTTTGCACCGTCTTCTGGACCTGTTCAAGCTGTTCCTGCAGGTCACTGATCTTACCCTCGTAATCCCGTTCCCGGTCTTTGGCCTGCTTGTCCAGTTCATTATTTGCATGTGCAAGCTGCTGATACTGGTTTTCAAGTTCCTGATACTCTTCAGATAATCCTTTTGCCTCCTCGGTCCTGATTTGCAGCTGGTCATCCTTTTCAGCCAATCGCTCCTGCAATTTCTTGACCTCTGCCTGGGCCTGATCCCGAGCCTTCTGCAGAGCCTGCTGCTGCTTCCGAGACTCGGCCTCCTTGGCTTTCAAGGTCTGATCCCGTTCCTGAACAAGCTGTTTCTGAGCCTCGAGCTCCTGTTCCCGGGCCTTGAGCTGCTGATTAGAATCGGACAAGGCCGCCTCTTTTTCCTGGACCTGCTTTTCATGCTCTGTAAGCTTGGCCTGCATTTCTGCCAGGGCGTTCTCTTTTTCCTGCACCGACGAAATGGCTAGATCCAGCTGCTCCTGCAGCTGCACCGTCTTTGCCTGCTCTGCTTTGAAATCTTTCTGGATCTTCTCAAGTTGTTGACCAGACTCTCTCTGGAGCTTTTGCAGGGAATTCTTATTGGCCTGCAGTTCTCTCTTGAGCTTATCCGCCTCTGCCTGGGCCTGGTCCCGCGACTGCAGCAATTCCTTGGCCTCGGCCTCTCTGGCGGACAGGGCCTCATCCCGCTCCTTCAGGGTTTGCTTCTGCTGCTCCAGCTCCTCATTCCGGGCCTTGAACTGCTGACGCAGCTCGGAAAGCTGTGAGTCCTTTTCCTTAAGCAGCTTGTCCTGCTCCTCCTGTTTGGTCGTGAGTTCGGATAACGACTGCTCCTTGGCCTGGACTGACTTATTGGCCTCGTTCAGCTGCTCCTGGAGCTTGCCCCCCTGGTCCTGCTGTGCCTTGATGCGTTGCTGCAGTTCCTCGGCCTGCTGCCCGGCCTTTTGTTGTTCCTGCTCCAGGGTTTGTTTCAGCTCCCTGGTTTCGCTTTCATGGGCTTCCCGGCTCTGCTTCAGCTGCTTTGCAGCCTGTATTTTTTCCTTATTCACCTGGTCCCAGAGCCTGGCCATCACCCCTTGATTGGTCTGCACCTTGATCCAGACCCGCAACTGCATGGGGCAGTCCGGCAGGTCGGAAAGAGGCGGGATGAAGACCTTGGGATCAGGTCCATAGATAAACACCGTCAAAACGTCCTTTTCCGGCAGCCTGAAGGCCTCATCCTTGATCTGCAGGGTGTTGAAGTCCTCTGTTTTCACAGCCTGATAGAGCACCTCGCCCGTGGCCTCGTTGATCAGCTTCACCCCGGAGATACGGGCCACGCCCTTGACATTGAGAGGATCCAGGCGCAGGCCGTGGGTCCTAAGCAGGACAGGGTCCGGAATGGAGCAGGTGATCTCCTGCCATTCCTCTGGAGCCAGCAGAATCTTGCGGGAGTTGTCTTCCGTAAAGGCCGGATCTGTATGGCCGGGTAAATAGACCTGAGCAAAGAGCATTGTCCCGGTGCTCGTGGCATTGAGCAGGCGGCGCTGACGCTGGACCTCAAGACTTCGCCAGGCCCTTTCCTGGTCCCCGACCAGGTCCAGAAGGTCAGTAAAAAGCCGGGAGGAGGCCGAGGCATCCAGGTCCTTTCCTTTTTTGCCCGGGACCGGGCTGGGATCAGGCGAGGCCAATTCTTCCAGGGCCTCCGGAAGCGAAGTTGTATGCTGCTCGATCTGCTCCCGGGCCTGATCCGTGAGCTGCAGGGCCATCTCCAGGCTGACCCGCCGCACGTGCTCGTAGAGCCTGGAAAAATGTTCAAACCGGGAATCGTCCTGAGCGGCATGCTGGTGCTTGAGGTCGGAACGGACAAAACCCAGCAGATCGGGATAGACCTCCTGCACTGACCTGGGGTAGCTGAGGCCCAGATTGGTTTGAATCGTGTGCAGGGCATTGACCGGATCGGCCAGCAGCTGATCATAGGTCATGATGCTGTGCGGGCTTTGCCGGCAGGCGGCAAAGGCGTCCCGGTAGTGGGACAGCCAGAGCATGAGCCCTTTTCGCAGGTCAAACCCATCCCGCTTAGCCAATGACCTGGCGACTTCCTTGGGGTGGCGGAGATTGATAACGATTCCAGGCTGTATGTCCAACTCTTGCAGTATGGGCAGCCACAGGGGCATGAGCCGGCAGAGGCGGGGATCCTTGATCGCCCAGAGCTTTCCATCACCAAAGGAGAGATAGTCCCGTTCCAGGAGATTTCGAATACTCTGTCCGGCCCTTTGAGCCGCTTCAGATTCCAGCCATCCCTCAGGGAGAGAGCCGACCATATCCCATTTGCAGCCCAAATCGCGAAAGAGGATATCGTGTATCAGGACCAGGTCGTTGTTTTCCCAATATCCGGACTGATTGGCGTCATTGGCGGGCATGAGATTGCGGCCCAGGTTGACTCCCAACAGACCGAGACAACCGGCCAGAACCGAAGTGCCGCTGCGGTGCATGCCCAGTATGATGAGGCTGTTTGTATTCGACATGTTCGTTTCCCTGTTTGGAAAAGCTTGTTTTTCGTTTCACCCCGGTTGAACAGAAGACCCAGCTAATTGGCAGAGGATTAACCGGGCAAGGGTTCAACTGGGCAAGTAGATCACGCAGATGAAGAATTTGTTAACCGCCCGCTCGATGACTCGCTCAAGGCGCCAAGGACGCCAAGGGAAGAATCACAAAGCGGGGTCGGCTCCAGATATCGTCCCAAGGCGGACGATACGCTGGAGCCTCACCGCTTTGCAATTATTTGCCATCCCTTACGGGATATGAAAGCTCTGCCGCAGGCTGGAAACTTTTCCTTTGCCGCCTGCCCCATGAAATTTCTTCCCATTTCATCGGGGAGCCCCTGGCAAAGGAAAAAAAAAATCCTCTTCCTTGGCGACCTTGGCGACTTGGCGGTTAATTCTGCCTTCTTTTCTTTTTCACCGCCCGCTCGCGGACTCGCTCAAGTCGCCAAGTACGCCAAGTGAAGAAAGATAAGGAAGAAAGTATTTTTGCCCTGCTTGGTGCTTTAGCAGGTCAAAAGGCTTCCAGCCTTCGGCAGCGCTTATTATCCCGAAGGGATGGCAGTTTTTTCAAAGCGGTATGGCTCATTGGATCTCGCTGCTTTGAGCGAGAGACTTGAGCCAAACCCCGCTTTGGAAATTCTTACCTTAGCGTCCTTTGCGCCTTGAGCGAGTCCGCGAGCGGGCGGTTACATACTCTGCTGTTCTTCTCTTAACCGTGAACCATGAACCGTGAACCTCTCTAACCTCTGGTCCATCTGCGTCAATCCGTGGGGGCTTTCTTTATTTCTGGCGGTTCTTCCTTGATTTTCTGCGCAGAGATTGTACCTTGCTCTTTTTCTTGGCGGATCTCTGCCATTGGGGCTTTTCTCCGCCGGCAGGAGGCTGTTCTTGGGCTGCAGGAGGTTCTGTGCTCTCTATCACGGTTTCAATAGCTTCGGGTTCCTGGATCCGTTGCCCGCTGGATTCCTCAAGCAATACCTGCCGCTGCATTTTGAGGACCTGCTTGAGATCAACTTCCGGGATCTGGTTGGGGGTTAGAGCAGGCCGCGTTTCCAGAACATGAAGAATCTTCCGGCTGATATCTTCGGTATCATGAAAATCGCAAAAATACAGGCCCTGCAGATGTTCGAATTCCCTGACCGGAGCCGTGTCCGCGGCCACAATCGGCAGGCCCAGAAATCCGGCTTCCAGAAAGGACCAGGACAAGACAAAGGGGTAGGTCAGATAGACATGGCAGGTGCTGATCTGGAGAGCGGCCAGGTAGGCCTGGTGACTCTGAAATCCTAAAAAATGCACCCGGTCTGCATCCAGCCGATCACCCAATTCATCCAGTAACGCCCTGCGCCAGGTTTGGCCGCTGGGATTTGTCCGACCGTAGCCTGAAGGAGTGTCCCCGGTATCCTTGCCCATGATCAGAACATGGGCTTCGGGCCTGTTGTTCAAGACCTCGGGCAGGCTGCGCATGAACTGATGAAATCCCCGCACCGGTTCGAGATACCTGGCAGCAAAAGTAATGACACTATCCTTCCGGCTAAAGGTCAGATTTTTCTCCTGCAATTTGAGAGTCTGCTTGGGATTTGGTTTGAGCACCTCAGTGTGCAGTCCGTCATGGATCACCTTGATCTTCTCGTCCACCCAATCCGGAAACCGGCTCTTCTGCCATTTGGTGGGCGAGATGACGGTATCGGCGTCATTCAAGGCCTGCAGGAGAACATTGTTCTTCAGCTTCAGACGCAGCTTCTCCTCAAAGTCCAAGGCCCCGAATTCCGGATCAAAGTCCACCTCCTGACCGGTGGTATTGTAAAACCATTCTCCATAGACCACCAGACGGGTTTCCGGCCAGATTGTCTTCACATACATGGCCTCACCCCAACCGGGATGGACATAGACCACATCAGGGAAAAAACCCTTGTCCCGCATCTCCTTGCAGGTTTTGGCCACGCCTTCGGCCCGTAAAATCTTGGAATCCTGCTCCTGTAGGAGATACGGCAGACCGTGGACCGTCTTGCGATCCAATTTGTAGGGCAGCACCTTGACCCCGGGCACCTCCGGAGCCTTATTCAGGGTCAGGGCCACCACCTGATGTCCGTCCTTGGCCAGGACAGGGGCCAGGTAGGCAAACTGTCCGGGAAAACTTTGATGAATGAATAAGATGTTTTTTTTCTCGCTCATCAGCGTGCGCTCCTTTTTCCAGGGGGCAAGGCCAGCCCGTCAAAGACGCCCACCCAGGTACTCAGGCTGAAATTCGGATTGTAAAAAGGGTCATTGAGCAGGGTCTCGCCCCATTTTCCCCTCAACCTCTGCATCTCGCGCCTGGACTGGGCTTGCTTCACTGCTGTATCATCCTTGCCCCGGCTGGCTGATTCATAATGGTAAAACCTGGCCTGGGGAGTCCACACAACCCCCTTGCCCTGTTGGGCCAGTTTCAAACAATAATCGACATCATTGAAGGTTACAGGAAAATTGACGGCATCCAGGCCGCCGCATTCGAGATAATCATCGCGTCTGGTGAGCAGGCAGGCAGCGGTCACCGCGCTCCAGCGGCCGGATACGCAGTTTCGGTACATGTAACCCGGCTCTTCAGCCAACCAGTCATTGCCCACGTGGGCGGCCAACTGGTGCACTCCGGTGACCACCCCGCCATGCTGAACCAGATTGTTCGGCCAGAGCAGCTTGGCCCCGACCGCCCCAACCCCATCCCTGAGCAGCAAAGCCAGCATTTCCTCCAACCAGTGCGGCGTGATCAGCTGGAGATCGTTGTTCAGCAGACACACAATCTCCCCTCGGGCCTTGTCCACGGCCAGATTGTTTATGGCCGCGTAATTGAACGGCTGGGGATAAGGCAGAACGCGGACATCTCTTTGCTTCAACTCTTCAAAATAGGCCAGACTTTCGGGCTCAGAGGAGGCATTGTCAACAATGAGCAGCTCATAGGGACGGTAGGTGGTCAACTCCAGGAGGCTTTCCACACAGGGCTCTAAAAGATCAAGGCGGTCCCTGGTGGGGATGATCAGACTGACCAGGGGCTTACGGCGCAGGGGCCTGTGAATTCGCAAGATCTCCGGTTGGTCTGCATTTGTTTGGGCCTGCAGACCGGGTTCGAAACGATCAAACCAGTCTTGCACCGCCTGTCTGCGGCCTGACATCAGGACAGACCACCACTGATTTCCCGAGGCTTCCCGCTTGTACAGGGGCAGGGGCAGGTGTTTGATTCCACCCGGAGATCCGGCCGCCGTCTGGATAAGGTTGAACCGGAACTCCTGATACAGCAAAGAATCCAGTGTCTGCCCGGATTCCCGGTTGAACACCTCCTTAAAAAAATGCTCGGCCCGCTGCCCGAATTCAGGCAGCAGCCCTGACGACCAGAGCAGAGGTCCATCCAGATAATCATGGCCCAAAAAGAAGTCCGGATCCCAGGCCGGTTTAAAGCGGACTTCAAGACGGCCCCCTTCCGACTGCAGCACACCGTCGGCATAGACCAGCCCGGCATTTGTCTCCCGAGCCGCCTGCAGCAGATGGGCCAGAGCCAGTTTCTCCAGAGAACATCCAGGCTCGGCCAGGACAAGATACTCGCAGTGGCTTGACAATAAGCGGAAAAGCTCTGCCGGATTCTTGTCCGGACCTGAAAGGACCTCTTTCCCTTGAATCAGGCCGGAATCCGGGCACCAGATCATCGGTTGAACCTGCTTCTGCTTCTGCAGACTCACGCGGCTCTGCTCGAGACCTGGTCCCGGCAGCAGGATGACGCCCACCCGCTCCTGTCTGTGTCGAGGCGGCGAGGGAAGCGGAAAGGCCTGGCGCCACTGTTCGTACATATCAAGACCGGCTGATTTGGGAAACCAGTTCTCGTAACGGTTCAAGAGGGATTCCAGGAGCTTGACCTGCTCCGGGCCTGGTTTGCGCAACTGCCTCAGCCAGGCTGAAGGCCCTTGCGGGACAGTCAGGATCTCGCAAGGACTTCCCGGGATATGACGCCCTTGTTTATCCACAAGCTCTATCATCCGCGAAATCCCGTCAGCCAGGGAAAAAGGCAGGGTCATGCTGAAGCCGTGGCCATTGGCCTCAGGAGGATCGAACCGGCGCATATCGGCCTTGGATCTGGCAATCTCCTTCCCCTCCAGAACGCAGCGCGCCTCCAAAACCGCATTGTCATCATCGGGGTCACGCAGCCAGCCGCTGAGACGCAGCCCGCCGTCAGAATAGACCCGGCCCATGGCCTTATTCAGGTCGGGCAGACCGTCTAACAACAGCGCCCGGCCCACCTGTTCCCGGCTGTTGGCCACGTGCAGGCTGATCCGGGCTCCAGAGGTGAACACCGCTTCAGGCAAACGCAGCCAAAACCCATAACAACTATCTCCTAGACCCTCTTTTTGGGCCTGCACGTGCAAATGCTCGGCCCGGCAGACGCCCAGGGGGATGTTGTCCACTCGAATCTCCAACCAGAGATGTTCTTCAGGGGCGCTTTTCCGACAGGCCCAGCCGGTAAGATAGGCCCCCTGCAGACCATCGAGACCGCCTCTGAGATCTGGAGTATGCGGATTCCGGTTCTGCTCCATAAAGATAATGAATGTTTTTGATGCACTAGGGTTGAAGTGGTTCACGGTTAACAAGAAGTTCACAGTTCACAGTTAAGTCAATGAAAGACATAAGAATAAAGAATTTATTAACCGCCCGCTCGCGGACTCGCTCAAGGCGCCAAGGACGCTAAGGGAAGAAATCCCAAAGCGGGGTTTGGCTCATGTCTCTCGCTCAAAGCAGCGAGAGCCAATGAGCCATACCGCTTTGAAAAAACTGCCATCCCTTCGGGATAATAAGCGCTGCCGAAGGCTGGAAGCCTTTTGACCTGCTGAAGCACCAAGCAGGGCAAAAATACTTTTTTCCTTATCTTTCTTCACTTGGCGTACTTGGCGACTTGGCGGTTAGTTATTCTGTTTTTCTTTTCTTAACCGTGAACTGTGAACCTCTTCAAGCTATAAGCCATCTGTGTCAATCTGTGGGCAGTATCTTATTCTTTTTTTTCCCGTAGCTCAGCTTGACCCCTCACCAGGCATAGACCTCCATTCCCCGGGCCCGGGCCCAGGACCACCACTGGGGAAAATAGGCAGGATCAGGATCCAGGACCAGGAGCTCCCGTACACCGGTTGTCTGCCATATTTCAGGCAAATCAGCAAGGGTCAAGGGAGCGTCCTGCACTCCCGGCGGCGGAAAAAAGGGATGCCAGGCGTCTCCTCCCAAGGCCCAGAGGCGTATGTTTCGGCTCATGCATTCCCGAGCCAGGCTAACCAGTCTTTGGTAATGTTGCGGCTCATTGAGCCCGCAGGCCAAGAGGGTATGACCCTTTTGATGCTTTTTGAATAAAAATTGAGGCAACTGCGAGATCCCTGGGCTGAAATCGCCGGGGACGCAGCTGACCCCCGGGTGCCCTTTTCCCAGCCAATCAGCCAGCTCTCTGTGCAAACAGGTGATCGACGCATATCCTGCCAGGCTCTCCAGGGCAGCCTCTTGACCGCCTTGCCGGGCTGTCTTTTCCGACTTGGGCAAGGCGGTCAGATAGAGATGCACCTCATCAGGCAGGGACTGGACAAGCGCCTGCGCCCCCGGTCCAGGGCCGAGAGCATTGATCCTCTGCGGGGCCAATTGCCGAATGACGCTTTGAAATGTTGCCAGGTCCCGGGGCAATGTCAAATGGATATCGGCCATGGGTAAGTCAAAGGCCTGCACCTGGATGGTGAGCTGGATCCGCCTGCCTCTGGGACTTGCCAGAACACAAGCCCAGGAGTCGTTCCCCGCTTTGAGGCGGTCTTGAGTCTCCTGCCACAGAGGCTGCTGCCTATGGGATGTATCCAACACCCACAGCGGGCCAGAGAGCTCATGCAACAGCTGGAAGCTGATCTGCTCCCTGATTTTTTTAAGGGGATCTTGCTGAAGAAAGGCGCGATACTGTGAACGGTAATCCGGATACAGGGCATAAAGGACTTGATTGTTCTGCAAGGCCAAGCGCCTTTTCTCCCGGCCAAAAGAACGCCCCCCCAGATGCCCGACAAAGACGTCAGGCGCACATCGGTTTTGAAAGCAATGGGTCCGGGCCCGCAGGCAAAAATCCACCTCTTCCCCGTAGCCTCGATGGATTCGGGTACTGTCCAGACCGCCGATGCGCTCCAAGAGACTGGAGCGAATGTACATGCAAAAACCGACACCAACCGGCAACTCCGGAACTTTGTCCTCGTCTTGAAGACCCAACGACTGCGCAGCCAGGTCAATCCGCCTGATCTGCTCCAGGGTGGAGATCTCGCCCGGGGTCAGCGGATGGGGATAGGACACCAGCTCTCCATAGTTGCTCAAGGGGGTCACGGTCCCCACGTTGTCCGAACTCAGGGCATGCCGGCGCATACGGTCCAGCCAGCTGCCCTGAACCAGGGCGTCGGAATTGAGCAGGACGGCATCTGTGCCCGCTGACTGAGCCAGGGCCCGGTTGACCGAATTCACAAAACCCATGTTCCATTGATTGATGAGCAGGGTGATCCGCTCCCGAGCAGCCAACTCCTTGAGCGAAGCCAGCAGGCTTTCCTCAGGCCCGTCATCCCAGACAGTCATGATCTGAAAGCGCGTTGCACACAAGGATCTGGATGCTTCCAGGGCTTGCAGGCAGTCCAGCGTGGCCTGTCGATCGTCATAGACCGGAACAATTACTGTCACCTCGGGCCTTGAGGGGGAAGATTTTTTTTTGCGGGGAGATTTTTTTGACTTCTGTCGTTTGCTCTGCTTGCGTGCGCTTTGGCAGTACCGGGCCACAAGAGCTGGAGGTTCGCAGTACACGGGACTCCCGGGAAGATGCATGCCGTCGGCATCCAGGATATGCAGAATGAGAACCTCGCTTAAATCCAGGGGGATGGTCAATCGAAAGAGCTGATTGTCTGCGCCTCGGGTGATGGGCCGCAGCCGCATCTGCACCCGGTCGGGACCAAAAGTACGCAGTGTAGGCCTCTGTCCGGGTTCGAGCTTGATCCACCCCTGAACCGCATGCTTGTAAACGCCCACTGCTCCGCGCAGATCCAGGTCCAATTCAGCAGCCAGGCGCAGGACCCCGGGAACCGGTGGGCTCGTGTACTGCTTTTCGACGCCCCTTAACCAGGACAGGGCCAAATCGCGCCTGTCGGCTGCCAGAGCTGTTCTGATGGCTTGAGGCAGCCAGGACGTGTCCAATGGATCTTGTTCTATGGCCCTCTCCCAATACCACAGCGAAAGCTCGGAATCGTGACCCTGGGACAGAAGGTGCGCGCACAAGGCATATCCCTGAGCCCGGTCGGGATATGCCTTCACGATGGACAGGCCCAGCGACAGAGCGTCCTCGGTCTTGCCGGCCTGAATGAGGGTTATTGCTCTGGTTACCTGGTCATCCAGATTTCCAAAAGAGGCCTGAGGAAGATGCTGCTGCAATGAATTTAGGCTCAATCAGGATTTGTTTTTGCTAAAAAAAACAGGGGCCGTCTGCCGGCCCCTGTCTGTTTTGGATGTTTCTTACTAAAGGCTACGAAGCATCGTCATCATCGTCGAACGTGGGAACGATGTACTTGGAGCCTTCCAGACCCATGGCCTTTTCCGCCTCGTCGGAGTAGGCAAAGGCGTAGACAACATGCACCTTGGCATTGTCATCTTCACCGTCCCAGCCAGCGATCATCTCTTCCGGATTCTCCAGGACATCGGTCCAGTAGTTCAGGCCTTCTTCGTCAGGTGCACGATCATTCATGCCCAGATAGAGTTGCGTCACGAACTCTTCATTATCCAGTTCGCCGTATTTCTCGGTAAACTCCTCGGAATTCATGAAGGCGTGAGTCACATCCCACATGTCATGTGTGTCGTCGTCAAAGGATTCGCTTTCCAGGGTGTCAAACCAGTACTTCAGTCCTTCCTGGTCAGCTTCACGATCAAAGAGGACCTGATACATCCGGCCCACGATGGCCTGGTCTTCATCTTCGGCCACGACGCTCAAGGCATCACCGAACTGGATGGTCTCCATGTTCTCCACTGTGTAGCTGGAGCCGGTGATGACCAGGTTGCCGTCTTCGTCCACGGCAAATTCGACATCACCACGGTTTTCACCCAGGTTGAGATCGTCGAATCCACCTCCGGCATCGACGGTCACGGCCACATC
This sequence comes from Desulfohalobiaceae bacterium, assembly GCA_021737615.1. GTDB lineage: Bacteria > Desulfobacterota > Desulfovibrionia > Desulfovibrionales > Desulfothermaceae > JAABTT01. Next base: position 23,543 of record JAIPDR010000013.1, read on the forward strand.
AGAGGAAACATCGAAGGAATCGGTCCCAGCTCCGGTTTCTACGGTCACCTCGCCCTGGCCGTCGAAATTCAGATCCTGGCCATCATCACTCTGGGCGATGAAGGCCCGTCCTCCATCTTGAGAGGCAGTAAACGTGCCACTGGCCTGACCCTGAAAGATGACCACTGAGCCACCGGGGTCAGCGGTCAGCGTTGTCCCCGAGGGGACAATGACCACGTCCACATCCGCTCCTGGAGGATCATCAGGATCAAAGTTGGAGACAACCACATTGTCCTGTTCCGCAAAGAGCGAACTCACGCTTGCTTTGGTTGCAGCCGACATGTTTGAATTACCAATATTGGTATCAAACTCACCCTTCGCCAAGTCATACTGCGCCATAGACCTCCCTCCCTTGCCTCCAACAGAGACTTTTCAAATTAATTCAATAACTTATTATTGACAACCCAAATAAAGGACCAAATTATGCATCAGTCCCATATGATGATTAGCAAATACATCTCTTACATGTCAAGGGGTATATAGCACTTTTTTATTATTTTATCCGGAGATGGCCTGAATGCTGAACATGGTGAAAGTTTAGAAAAAATGACAGCCGCATGCAAATACAGAGCTCTTTGCCGTTTTCGATATTTGTCCACTTTTTGAAGTAATTAAATATATATTCTATTATTTTAGCTTATTAATTTTGAGCATCAAAACGCTGATACGAAGTCTGCAATTAAGAGCATCAGGGGGCCGGGTTGACACCCATGCCAGCCTCTGCTACAAACTGTGAGGCCTGCACGTGCAGCCCCATAAGCCGCGATGATAGCAATACTGATCCAATTTTGGTTTTTACAACAAAGACTGGCGACCCCAAGGCTCCAGATCAAAATTTTCCCATAAAGCTAAGTTGGATCAGTAAAGAACGATTTTCGCGGCTTCCGTATTCCAACTCCGACCCAGCCACACTTGTCATGTATAAGACACTCGAGCATCTTGACCCCTCCCGGCATCGGCATCTGCTTTTCGATCATGAGGCAGGATATGCATTCGCCCGGAACATTACAGTCTGCCCCCTGACTCCAGCCGAAGTGCCGGAGGCTGCCAAGGAATATCCGGTGGTCTTCAGTCAGGAGGGGCCGTGTCTCGCCCAGGCTATTCTTTTTGCCGGACATGGGGAACATCCGTTTCTTTCCGAGCACGGTTCATGGCTTGGCCGACACCTGCCCGTATACCTCAGGAATTACCCATTTATTTTGGGAACAACTGAAAACAATGAACATTTCAACCTCATGGCTGATATCGAGGCGCCCCACTTTCAAACCGGACAGGGCCAGCCGCTCTTCACTGCTGACGACGCCCCGGGAGAGCTGCTGCAAAAACGGATTGATCAGCTCAAGAATTTTCTGAACGGCCTGAGGGTGATGCATAAACTGCTCAGCCCCTTGCGCCAGGAAGATTTCTTTTCCAATGACCCGCTCCTGGTCCAGGACAAACAAGATAAGGGCCTTAGGCTTGAGGGATTTTCAACGGTAAGGCCCAAGACCCTGAGCAGTCTGGAGCCCCAGAAGCTGAAAACCATGGTTCAAAACGGGCTGTTGGATGTATTTTTCGCCCACCTGCATTCACTGACCAACTTCGCCCCCATCCTCCAGGCCTCAGGCGGGATTATTCAGATTGACACGCCTCCTCATTACACGCATCTGATAGAACAAGAGAATACTCAACGCCAAACAGCTTGAGGGCGCCCTTATTGGCCCTGAATATCTGCTTGAACCATCATCCGGACTAAATCCGGAAACCGTACCTTGGGTTCCCATTTGAGCAGGGAGCGTGCCTTTTGCGAATTACCGATCAGGAGATCCACCTCGGCTGGACGGTAAAACAAAGGGTGCTGGACAACAAACGCTTTGTCCTTATCCTGGAGTTCAGCAATTGCCCGGTCTGCTTCGGATTCCTTATTTGGGAATAATTATCTCCTGAAAAAGCGTTCTGATCCTTTCTGCATCCTGTCTGAAAGCGGCTTCGGCCAGTTCATCGATTTTTCTCTGGAGTCCGGCCAGGTCGCACTCCGTGCCTTTGACCACCATGATTTTTTCATGGGTGGTGGGCAGGATGCCTTCTTCCTCCGTGATCAGTTCCTCAGAAAGTTTTTCGCCCGGCCGCAGGCCCGTGTAGACTATAGGGATTAATGTCTCATCTCCCACAGCAAAATCGGAGCTCCAAACCGGTTCTCTCTCCAAGTGACCCTGCTCAAGTATTTGATTGACGTACCTCTCATAGGTTTGTGGTAGGGTACCAAGTGATAGAATAGGATCTGCCCCCGGTTTACTTCTCTAACTACCTGTTATTACGATTGATACACGGAATTTTTACTTATAGGTAGGCGATAAAATCATTTACCCATTGATATTGGAAACAACTTTCATGGAAGATTGTTAAGTGTAGAAAGGTCTCGATCCAATTCTTTCTTGTCATATTGTCTTGGTATTCCTTCTCTGGACAAGAGCAAAAGGTACTCCCATTTCTCCATTCCTGCCATCTGACGGGCTTTACCAAGGGAAAGAAGGCCTTTTTCATACAAACGCAAAGAAAGTTCACGGCGAAGCCTGCTTTCCTGTTCATCAGGGGGGATCCGTAAAGCATCCTGAAGTTCATCATCAAATTCCATACGTATGTTCATTTCTTAGTCTCCGTGTGACCAGGTGGTCGGAATTTTTATGAATGGGGATCTGATAATCAAATAAAAGGCGCGCTGGTCAGGGGAACACGCTGGATATGGAATGGGGTCTGACACACCTTAGTCCCTGAAAAAAATCTGGACGAACTCCGGCCTGCTGAACAGTTCCTTGAAGCAAGCTACATGAGGATTGGGAATTTCAAATGTCATAGGAGTCATTCTAATCTTGAATTTGGCAGAATGCAATCTCCGTCGGCTGAGGAGCACGGCAAATTTGTTCTCAGCCGATAGTCGCCTTATGCAGCGACCTCTTGGCATGAAATATTAGCATACTTGCAGGTCGATTTGTAAATGGCTGGTTTTACATGTACATAGAAGATTTTATCTACGAACCTACACTAATTTTCATTAATTTCAGAGTCTTGAACAAAAAAATGTTTGGGCATAAGCCTGTCCAGATTCGAGGAAATTTTGAAACCGCGGTGTATTTAAATACATGAGGGTGTCAATCTGCCTGCCCTCTAGCTCAGCCTTGTGATGGTACCGGGGCGGGCCTTTCTCTTCCGGTTGGATCTTCTGCTCTTCAGGCACTGAGGACCAGGGAGCGGATGAGTCCGCTCAGCCTGGCACTCACCGAGGACCAGGCATTGTGGACGAGCCACTCCCGGCGAATGGCGTCCCTGGCCTGCAGGCAGCGGGCATCATTCAGAAGCCGGCTCAGACCCTCGGCCAAGTCGTCGGGCCTGCTTCCAGGCAGGAAATGTACCACTTCGGCCACATCGTCAAAGATGGACAAAGGGGTGCAGGCCACGGGGCGATCCGCGGCCAGTCCCATGCGCACGGCAGCGCTGGAGGACTCGGCGGTGTGCTGGTAGGGATAGACAATGAGTTCGGCCTTGCTCAGCAGGCTCAGGCTGTCCTCCAGGGAGAGAAAGTCCGGGACCAGATGCACCGCCGCCTCCAGGTTCAGCTCGCGGATCAGACGCTGACAGGCGTGATAAAAGCTCAAATCGGCTTCCCGGGGATAGACCGCGTTGACCAGGAGCAGGCCCAGGCTTGCATCAGCCTGAAGGAGTTCGGCAAAAGCCTGGATGAGTTCCTGGATCCCCTTATGCGGCATGAGGAAACCGGAGGAAGCGATGATCCGGCGGGAGGCAAAGCCGGGGGGCAGGGCCACACAGCTCTCTCCGGAAAGGTCCTGCATTTCCGTGACCCCGTGGGGAAAGAGGGTCACATTGTCCACCAGCCCCAGATCCTTCATGCGGTTCAGGTCGTGGATGCTGTGCACCAGGACCCGGTCCACCCGGCCCAGGAGGCGCAAGGCTTCCGGATCGGCCTCTTCCAGGGACTGAAGGGAATGAAAGATCAGGATAACCTGCCGCTTCTGATCAAAAAGCCCCTGAAGCAGGGCCTGCAGTTCGGCCAGAGCGAAGAAAGCGGCATGGACATTGACCACCACGCAGTCCAGCCCGGCCTGGTGTACAGCCGGGAGCAGGCGCTCCTGCAGGCTGTCAAAGCTCCAGAGGCGCCGGACATTGGGGGCATCGCGCTCCAGTTTTTCCGCGCCCTCCGGGGCGAACACCAGAATCTCGAAATCCGCCTCCAGCTGGTCGAGCAGGTACTTGGAATACTCGGCAATGCCGCAACGGCAATTCCAAGACGAAACCCAGCCTACTTTAATGGTCTCCTTTTTCTCGATATGCGAAAGTTTTCCCAGAAACGTGCTCAACTTTCTGGAGGCAGCCTTCCAGGTCAACTCGGAGCGAACCAGCTGTTGCGCAGACTCGGTCCGGGCCCGCAGCTCCACATGATCCGCCTGATAGACCTCCTTGAGAAGCCCGGCCAGATGGCCGGCATCCGGTTCGGCCCAGACAGAGCCGAAACCGCTTAAATGGGAGCGGGCCTTCTGAAAGGTGTATTTGATGAGCCAGGCGTTCTCCGGGGTGCAGAAGTCGGCCTGGCCTCCATAGGCAGTGGTGATCACCGGCAGGCCGAGGTCCATGGCCTCGGCCATGGGCAGCCCGAAGCCCTCGCCCCGAGAGGGGGCGACCAAACAGTGGGACCGGCGGTAGAGATCCAGGAGGCGGGCCTGGCTGATGTCTTCATCAATGAGGATCACTTCCGGGGCCTCCGGGTCCTGTGAAAAAGTCTCTATCTGGGCCCGAGCATCGTTATGGGGGTTGGGAAAGGTTTTGACCACCAGAACCACTTCATCGCGGACCGTGAAAGCCCGGCCATAGGCCTGGAGCAGGACATCCAGCCCTTTGCGCGGAAAGCAGGAGGAGACGTGCAGAAAGCGGAAACCGCGTCCGAGTGCGAGCCGGCAAGGATCGGGCCGGACCCTGTGGATATGGTCCACCCCCAGACCGACCACCTGCATGGGCAGGCCCACGCCGTTGTCCTGCATGGTTTTGAGGACATACCCGGACATGAGGGTCATTCCCTGGAGACGGTCATTGAAGCCCTGGACATACTCCCGGGGAAAGAAGCTCTCTTCCCAGCCGTAGGCATTGGTCAGGGTCAGGGCCCCGGGGACGCTCTGCACATGAGGCGGATAGGAGTTATAGAGGACCGCCGCAGGTCGGGTTAGCTCACGCCGCTGCTCACAGAGAGCGCTCAGGCTTGGATCACCTAAAGGAGACTCCGTATCTTGTCGCGATTCCTCAGACTGAACGTCTTCAAAGCAGAGACCGATACGGCCGGGGTAGTCCTCATTCAGGGCCAGAGCCATCTCGCGGTTGACCAAAGCCAGACTGTAGGAACCGGCATAAGGTCCGTTGATAATAAGCCCCCGGGAAAGGTCCGGCGCTTCCGCTGTCAGGGGGGGATCCTGGATATGCTCAGCTATGGGCTCTTCAGGGAGACCCTGTTTGTAGCCAATTACGGCATACTCCATGGCTGCGGAAAAAAACCCGTCAAGCCTGGATTGGCCAAAGATCGGAGGTTCAAGTGGCTTGGAGCGGATGATCCGGATAGCAGTAAAGCCCAGCGCATTCAGGGTATAGGTGGCCACTGGCGGCGGAACCGGCTTTTTATGGGTGGGGTCGCAATAGAAATAATAGGTGCTGACCTGCATGTTTTCCGGATTCGGGGTCTCGAACAACAGCATGCCCCCGGGCCTGAGCACGCGGTAGGCTTCCTCCCAGATCCTGACCAGGATGCTCGGGCTCAGATGCTCCATGACATGGAAGGCGGTCAGGACCGGCACGGAATTGTCCGCCAGACCTTCCAGGCAACTCAGGATATCGGCCTGCTCCACTTCAAAGCCACGCATGCGGCAGGCCTCGACCATGGCCTGGCTGTGATCCACTCCCTTGCCAAAGAGATTTTGCTTGCGCAAAAGCCCAAGCCACTCCCCACGGCCGCTGCCGAGATCCAGGACCTGCTCTCCTTCAGACAAGCAATCCCGGACCAGAGGGATATACTGGAGAAGACCCGCCTCCAGATCCGCGGTGGAACCCCGGAAGGCCTCCTCCAGGTCCCAGTAGATATGGTCCGGAAATCCTGAGCCGACTTCCTGCTCAAAGGCCCGAGGCAGATGGTCCAAACGTTCCTTGAAGTCGTAGAAATCGTCCCAGAGGCGGGGCAGGTTCAAGGCCATGCGGATGAATTGCACCCAGGGCCTTATCATGGGCTTGCCGGCGATGCGGTAAAAGGCGTAGGGTAGGGACAGGCCTCTGATCCGGACTCTGCGCTCCTTTCCTTCCGGGGAATAACGCAAGCGTCCCAGGATCTCCTTCTTGGACATTTGCTTCTTCTGCATGACATCCAAATAGTAAGCAAATCCAGCAGGGTCAGGCTCACGCTTCAAGACGGCGAGATACCCGGCCCGGATAAACTCCTGCTCGGAGAGTTCCGTAAGCTCAGAGACGTGATAGGAGGTCTTCTCGTAAAGGGAATCCATATCGAAGATTATTCGTGTCCTTGCGGACTTGTGTCAGTAGTCCGCCATTTCCATGGTTTGATCATCCTTGACAGCACCGTAGTACTCCGCAGGCTACTTTGGTATTTTCGATCTACCTAAAAGCGCACGGCCCCCAAGTTCAGAGGTCAGCCCTGCCTCTGGCAGTTCTGACATATAACTATTGAATATTTATGATAATACACAGGCATGCTGTTATGCTGATGTTAAAGTCCATAACTGCCAGTCTGATCAATGAAGAAACTTACCATGCAAACAATAGGTCACAGGGTAGAGAACCGGTCACCGGGTTCTCTTGAGCGACCTCGCTGGGAGGCTCTAAGGTTTTCTTCGGCTTGCTCGCCAGGGAAACCGGACCGTGGCCTCAGCTTGCAACCTGAAGAAAGAGATATATTTTTATTGCAGAAAGGCAGTTTGCCAAAGAATAAAACAAAGAGTCCGGAGGGGGCAAAGATCCCGTGTTCACAAGTCTTAGAAAACCATGAGCCGGAAGCGTTGAAGCCAAAGAGAGCTCTGTGATCGGTTCGTGGCATCAGCTGAAGTTTCATACGAATTAATTCCTATTGGACCTCAATATCCGCCTGCAGCATCATCTTGACCAAATCCGGAAAACCGATTTTTGGTTCCCAGTTGAGCCGGGTTCGCGCTTTGCGCGAATCGCCTATGAGGAGATCTACCTCAGCCGGGCGATAAAACAGAGGATACTGGACAACGTAGGCCTTCTCACTGCCTCGAATTTCCGAAATGTTTTTGTCTGCCTCGGAGACATCAAGCGTATGGAGATCAAGTATTTCATAATCCAATTTCGCATAATCAAAAGCGATTTCCAAAAAATCCCTGACGCTGTGGGTTTTCCCGGTTGAAACCACATAGTCATCCGGATCGCTCTGCTGCAGCATGAGCCACATAGCCTCCACATAATCCCTGGCAAACCCCCAGTCTCTTTTGGCATCCAAATTGCCCAAGATAAGGACATTATCTTTTCCAGACAGCATCTTGGCGATGGTGTGCGTGATTTTTCTGGTGACAAACTCATATCCCCGGCGCGGAGACTCATGATTGAACAAGATTCCCGAACAGGCGAAGAGGCCGTAGGCTTCCCGATAATTCCGGGTCAGCTCAAAACCGGCCACCTTCGAGACCCCGTAGGGTGATCTCGGATGGAACTTGGTCTCTTCATTCTGCGGGACAGAGTGCACCTTGCCGAACATTTCAGAGGAGGCCGCAAAATAGAACTTGCAATGGGGTGCCTTGTTTTTCAAGGCCGACAGGATATTCAATGTCCCGTCGATATTGCTGCGCATGGTCGAAAAACAATCATCAAACGATTCATGCACATAGCTCTGGGCCGCGAGATGGTAACATTCATCCGGACGGATCATTTCAAGGATTTCGGTAAGTCGCGGATAGTTCTCTATATCGCCGGAATGGAGCTGAAGTCTGGGGACCAAGTGATTGATCCTCTTGAGTCTTTCTTCTGGATTCTCAAGCGCCACCCGCCTGATGATACCATGAACAGCATATCCCTTCTCCAATAACAATTCCGCCAAATACGAACCATCCTGCCCGGTGATTCCGGTAATCAAAGCATTTTTCATTTGTGTGCACCTTTGTTCAAGAATTTAGAAAAAGACGAAAGACACGGCGCTGCGGATATCCCGTCCAGATTCAGACCTGATAGAGTTCGGGCTCAAGCTCGGTCACCCCGGTCAGAAGGAGGTCATCGTTGATGGTCCGCTCTGCAGTCAGCTCCTGTGCTTGCTCCGGAAAGGAGGCGCTCTGGGGATCGGTGAGCACCAGAGAAAAGCTCTCCTCACCCTCAAGGAGATCATCAGCCAGAGTCTGCACCCAGATCTTGGCCCATTGCTCTCCCGGCTCCAGGGTCAAGGTTCCCTGGGTGGGGATGTAGTCGAGGCCTGCCCGGGCACTGCCGTCCCTGGTGTGAAAGGCAACACGGGCCGTCTCTTCGGCAGGTGCCCCAAGCTGAACCAGAAACCAGACGCCTTGGCCTTCATCGACCTGCAGGGGCACCGAATCTACTGAGGGGGGCGGTGAACTGTAGACTTTCGGGTCCTGGTCCAGACCGGTCACCTGATCAATCCAGCCGCTATAGGAACTGATCCGGGTGGAAATGCCGATATCATCCGTCGCTTCTGCTTCATCCGTGCTGAGGATAGCACTGTGGATTCCGGCCAGAGACGGTTTTTCGTCCTGGATGAACATTCCCCCGCCCGAATCCCCGGGGGTCAACATGTCCCCGGTGTCATAACGAAAAATGAGCTGGTCGTCCAGGCTCCCGCTGCTCATAACCCCGGAGGCCGTTCCCTGGACTGTGTTTTCCCCGCTCTGGCGTGCCTCCTCTGAACCATACCCCACCAGGTCCACACTCTGTCCCGCCTCATCGGCTTCTCGGTAGAGCTCATAGCGATCAGCCCCCAGAGGGGCGGCTTGATCCAGGACCAACAGACCCAGATCATGCCAAACGCTTGAATCGGTAGCGATAAACTATATGCGATTTTTAAATTCAGGTGACCGTCTCTATCCCCCAAACAGACCCAAGGCCTTCCAGAGAGGCAGAGTCTTGTCCCTCCAGACCGGCAGGGTTTCTTTCTGGAGGTGAGCGATGTTGTCCCTTGGTTTGTCCAGGGTCTGTTCATTTGTTTTCAACTTCAGATTCCTGGCGGACAGACCCTGCCAGACCTGTCGGCTGATCTCCTTTGACTGTTGGTCGGTGTAACCATCTCTGACCGCAGCCAGTATCAGAAAATCAGTCAGCGAGGCCACCTTGGCGCTGCCGATCAGGGGAGCAGCCAGAAAGCCGGACTGATTGCTATAGACGCTCTGTTCGGCCAAGACGCGGTTCAAACGTCTGGACGGCTCCGGGTCGTTGTCCGTCAGGACCGGATGCATCCAGCCCGCATGGATCATGACCATGGCCAGCTCGATGACCTGTCTGGAGGACACGTTCAGTTCCTGCCGAAGCTCTCGAATACTCTTCTGGGTTTTGTAGCTGTTGTAGACAAGTCCCCCGGAGGCCAGATAGTTGCGGACGATGTGCCTGAGATGTTTCCTGTTGGCTTCACTCACCCAGGTGTATATGCCGTGGAGCACGATGTACTGACATTCAGGAAGATCCAGCCGTCCCTCGGCCACTTCCTCAAAACTGGCCTCAATAAAGCGGATATTGTCCAGTTCCGCTTCCCGCACCAGCCGCTTGGCCTCATGAATATGGGCCGGATTGAAGTCCACGGCATAGAAGTTCCCCTTGGGATTGGCCGCGGCCAGGATCAGACTGCTGAGTCCCCGCCCGCAGCCCAGTTCCAGGTAATTGAAATCAGACCTGTCCGGAGGCACGTATCCGTGAATGAGTGCGCATAAATTCAAATAAGACGGCGCCAGCTCCTTGTAGAAGCCGGCGGTGTATTCGATATCCGAGACATACCCATCGGTCCAGTCACTCATATGATGCTCCGGGTTTTCCTGAATACTGAGTCATAGCCTTACTCGACTTTTTCGACATACAGGATGAGGCCTCCCTGCCTTCCACTTCGGCCGGTATGAAAGGTTACCACCTGTATCCCTCTGGAACGGAGGAAACGAGCCATTGCCCTTTTTGATTCACAAATTGACAAACGGAAACCGCGATCGATCATAGGGCATCTTTACCCGGATGACAAGACAGCAGAGAAGCTCTGCAATCCGGGCAATCAAACGGAGACCATTGTTCCCCGGGCCCATCTCCTGGAAAACCCCTCTCTTCCCAGTGCAACTTCATGTTCCCGAGGTCTACCGCGCAGGCCTTATCTTTTAGTGCCTTACGCGTAACTCTGTGCCATGAAAAACAAGAAATTCTGTTAACCTAAGCCATCACGATCTTGAAGCAAATCACAAATATCAAATCCCAAATAACAAATAAATTCCAATACTCAAATTCCAAAAAAGGCAAAAAAAAAGAACAGAGCGAGCCGAACGTGCTTGTTGCTTATTCTGTGTTTGGAATTTGTCATTTGAGATATATTTGTGATTTGGTGCTTGGGATTTGGAATTTCATGTTCTATTCAATTTGGGTTGCGAAGCCAGCTTTGGTATCTTCTGACTCTGCCAGTCGTGCCTACCTGTCCTCTGGCACGCTAAATGAGAGCAGAATTTTTGAACGGGATTTCGGGGTGTTCATCCGATTATACTTTGTAAAAATTGAAGGTATTGGAAAAAATGCGGGTATGATTGGGACTGAAACTGATCAGCGCCTCATGGTCGATTGTCCTTCAGGCCAACACTGACCTGTGAGCATAATCCACTTTCGGTATCAAGAGGCGGGGTAAGCGGAATATCATACGGGTTTATGATTCACTCTCGCAACATAACTCAACTCAAATAATGTCTCCCTAACTCATCATATATCAGCTCAAGGGAAGTACCGATAAATATCCTTGCGATGCAGCACCCTGTTAAAGACCCACTTGTCTTCTACAATAGAAATCCCCAGCCGATAATCTGAATAACGCAACCGGTAGTAGGCATTATAACCTTTCAACTTTTTCAAACCGGAGATTTGCTGAATATCATCTGCTTCAGGCAGATCAACAAAAACAATCTCCTGCACACGTTGTTTGACAGGACCTGTGCAATTGGAATTTGAGCACTTTTTCTGTAACCCCCTAAAAAAGTTCTTGACATTGGATTTGACCCGTGTCATGCTTTGGCAGTTTACTAAAAGACCTTGAAAAAAGGAGGCTGCCAAATGAGTTACAAAA